>JANXXX010000135.1 GCA_025350405.1 Gallionella sp. | reverse complement strand
TAAACTGATCGACTCAGGTTCTACGATCTGTTCATGATGATCGCATCCGTATTTTTTAGCGATCTCCCTGGCAAATATTAACTCGTTATATTTTTCTTCTTTGAAGCCGATCGAAAAAGTTTTAATGGGATTGTTGGAATTCTTTGCCATCATGGCAACCACCGAACTGGAAGCGTTTGCCGAACTGACGCACGCCTCCCAGGTCGCCGGGGCGCTTTCGCTCGGAGAGATCGGCGGTTCGACAGTGAATGGCTATCCGCTCTTTCACAATGCCACCCTGGTCGCCTCGTGCTGGTAGCATGGAACAGGAAAATATCCTGCCGGTGCTGTATGACCTTGTCGTCACCATCGGCAGCGAGATCAGCGTCAAACCTCTCCTGGCCCGAACTCTGCAGCGACTGCTGTATCACACCTCGTTTTCGGCCGGGTTCATTTGCCTGGACGTGCCTCCGTGCCAGAAGGATAGTGGGGTGGTCGAAGTGAAACTCGATGCGGTCGTGGGCGATTTCGATCTGATCGGAGTGATAGGCAAGCCCATCGCATTGCCGCGCGAACTGGTTTGCGAGGCAGCGGGACGCGAGACCGAGCAGGCAGCGCTCCTGTCCTCATTGCGTTGCACGCAGACGCAATACAAGGCATATCTCAGATTACCCATCGATCATTGCGGCGTGATCGTGCTGCTCGCAGCCGAGATCCCTGAAACGAGTCTGCCGCTGACGACGATGTTGCAGCCCGTACTGGCGCACTTGGCCAAGGCCATCGTGCTGTGCCGCAACAACGATGCGCATACCAGCGGACTGGTCAACCAGCGCGACCTGCTGGAGAAAGTATTCGAAAGCAGTTATTCGGGGGTGATGATCACCGATGCCGGTCAACAGATCATCGAGATCAACCCTGCGTTTACGCGCATCACCGGCTATCCGTCACAAGAAGTGTACGGCAAGAATCCGCATTTGCTGGCTTCGGGACGGCATGACCACGACTTCTATCGGGGAATGTGGACCGAGATCGAAAGCAGTGGGCATTGGGAAGGTGAGATCTGGAACCGGCGCAAGAACGGCGAAGTTTATCCGAGCTGGCTCAACATCGACGCGGTGCGTGCCCAGACCGGAGCATTGCTCTATTACGTCGGCATGTTTTCCGACATCAGCAAGCGCAAGGAAGCAGAAGCGCAGATTCATCAACTGGCTTTCTATGACCCTTTGACCAAACTGCCGAACCGCCGCTTGCTGATCGAACGCCTGCAGCAGGCCTTTGCAGTGGGCGCGCGCAGCGGACAACACGGGGCAGTGTTGTTCATCGATCTGGATAACTTCAAGACGCTCAACGATACCAAAGGGCATGACATCGGTGATCAATTGCTGTCCGAGGTGGCAGAACGGCTTAATACCTGTGTGCGCGATGGCGATACCGTGGCGCGCCTGGGCGGTGACGAGTTCGTGGTGGTGCTGGAATCCTTGACTGCGATCCCGGGCGAAGCGGCTGCTCAAGCGGACATTGTTGCAGAGAAGATCCGCGATGTCTTGAGTCGGCCTTATCAATTGGCCCGCCACATCCACTATTCCACGCCGAGTATCGGGGTAGTGTTGTTCATGGGGTATCAGCAAAATCTGGACGATGTACTTAAATATGCCGATACCGCGATGTATCAGGCCAAGACCGCCGGTCGCAATACCATTCGTTTTTATGATCCGGTGATGCAAGCCGCCATCGAGGCGCGTGCCGAACTCGAAGAGGAGTTGAGGCATGCGCTTGAGCGGCAACAGCTCAGCCTGCATTACCAGATACAAGTGGATAGCAGGAACCACCCGTTGGGGGCGGAAGTGCTGCTGCGCTGGCAACACCCCAAGCGCGGCCTTGTCTCACCGGCCCAATTCATTCCGCTGGCTGAAGAGAGCGGACTTATCGTGTCTATCGGTTCGTGGGTGTTGCAGACCGCTTGTATCCAACTTAAAACCTGGCAGAACAATGCATATACGCGTGACCTGACACTGGCGGTGAACGTGAGTGCAAAGCAGTTCCGCAGTCCCGATTTCGTTGCGCAAGTACAGCGCACGCTGGTGGAAACGGGCGCAAAACCGGGTCTGCTCAAGCTCGAACTGACCGAAAGTATCGTGCTGGAGAATGTGGAAGACACCATCGCCAAGATGCGGGAGCTGAAACTGCTGAGGGTGAGTTTTTCGATGGACGATTTCGGGACAGGCTATTCCTCGCTGCAGTATCTCAAGCAACTACCTTTGGATCAGATCAAGATCGACCAGTCCTTTGTTCGCGACATCGTCACCGACCCCAGCGATGCCGCCATCGTGCAGACCATCATCGCAATGAGCGAGGTGTTGGGTTTGAATGTCATCGCCGAGGGGGTGGAGACCGAGGAGCAACGCGAGTTTCTGGACTTGCGTGGGTGCCACGCTTTTCAGGGTTTTCTGTTTGGCAGGCCGGTACCGCTGCAAGATTTCGAGGCGCGACTGAGGGAAAGCAATGTCTACCTATAACGTCAATCTGCATGAGGCCATCTATTCCTTATCCGACGCACTTGATCTTGTAGGTGTCACCCATATACATCACGGTAAACGCGTTGCCTACATGGCTGCCGAGTGCGGAAAACAATTGGGCTGGAACGGTCCTCATCTGGACGAGTTGTTCCAGGCGGCGATCTTGCACGACAGCGGTGTGTCCAAGACGATGGTACATGCCCAATTGGCCCAGATGGCCTGGGAGAACGAGGCGGATCACTGCAAGCTGGGTGCCGCACTCCTGGCCAGCAGTCCTTTGCTGAGTCATCTGTCGGATACGGTATTGCACCACCATACGCATTGGACGGTGCTCAAGGATATGGATCTTCCGCTGGAGGTGAAACTGCGGGCAAACTGCATCTACATGGTTGACCGGGTGGATGTGCTCGCCTTGGCATATCAGCTTGAAGGGCAGGATATCCTGCTGGGCAAGGAAGAGATCAGGGACAAGATTTTCAAGCGTGGCGGCGATTGGTTCTGTCCGGAGCTGGTCGATGCCTTTATCCAAGTCTCCGGTTCGGATGCCTTTTGGTTCACTCTGGAGAGCGGTCATGTCAACGGCTATCTGGCGACCTGGTTATCGCATTTTCCGGAACGTTCCATGGAGTTCCACGAATTGCGCAGCCTGGTCCATGTCTTCTCCTGCATCGTCGATGCCAAGAGTCCTTTCACCAAAGAACATTCCGATGGCGTGGCAAATCTGGCACGTTACCTCGGCGGTCTGTTCCAGTTGCCGGAAGAGACCTGCGAGATGCTGGAGCTGGTCGGACTGTTGCACGATATCGGCAAATTGCGGGTGCCGGATGATCTGTTGGAAAAGCCGGGAATCCTGAATGAGGAAGAACTCGTCATCATGCGGCGGCACAGTTTCGATACCTATTGCATCCTGAAGAACATCCGGGGATTGGAGCGCGTGAGCTTGTGGGCCTTGCAGCACCATGAACGCATGGACGGCACCGGTTACCCGAACCAGTTAAAAGGCGTGGATCTTTCTTTGGAAGCCAGGATAGTCGCGGTGGCAGATGTGTTCCAGGCATTGGCACAAGCACGACCTTACCGGGGGCCGCTGGAGCAACTGGTCATCATGACCCTGCTCAAGCTGGAAGCGGAGGAGGGCAAGCTGGACGAGAAAGTGGTCGCGGCGGTGGAGGCCAACCTGCAGGAATGTTGGCGGGCGGCCGTTGAATCGATGCCGATCAAGGGCGCGATGGAATGAAATTAAGCATCAGATTCTATCTGTTGATGACGGTCATATTCTTGTGTTTCAGCCTGGTTTCCTGGCTGTCATTTGAAGATATGG
>JANXXX010000118.1 GCA_025350405.1 Gallionella sp. | reverse complement strand
GGCAGTCAAGCCCAACACTCCGCTGGATGGCATGGCGCTGGGATGGCCGTCCGATCCCGACGATCTGTTCGTCAATCCGGACGGCAGTCCGGTGCGCATCGACAAGGCATTCTCGTGGGAATATCCGTTGTCGGTGCACGGCATGATGCACAACGTCATCACCAATGCCTGGCGCGGCGACCCGTACAAGATAGACACGCTGCTGATTTTCATGGCCAACATGGGCTGGAACTCGACGATGAATACCGTCGAAGTCAGGAAGATGCTCAACGACAAGGAGGACAACGGCGAATACAAGATTCCGTTCATCGTGGTCTGCGATGCGTTCCATTCCGAGACCACGGCCTATGCTGATCTGATCTTGCCGGACACGACTTATCTCGAACGTCATGACGTGATGTCGATGCTGGACAGGCCGATCTCGGAGTTCGACGGTCCGGTGGATTCGGTGCGCATCCCGGTGCTACCGCCGACAGGCGAATGCAAGCCTTTCCAGGAAGTACTGATCGAGCTTGGCTCGCGCCTGAAGCTGCCCGCCTTTGCCACCAAAGAAGGCAAGCGCAAGTATCGCGACTATCCCGATTTCATCGTCAACTGGGAGAGCGAGCCCGGCTCGGGCATCGGCTTCCTGGCGGGCTGGCGCGGCAAGGATGGCGAGAAGTCGCTGATCGGCGAACCCAATCCGAAGCAGTGGGAGATGTATGAAAAAAATAATTGCGTGTTCCATTACGAGCTGCCGCGCTCCTACCAGTACATGCGCAACTGGAACAAGGGCTATCTGGAATGGTCGCAGCGCAACCGCATCACGCGCTACGGCGAACCCATCCTGATCCACCTGTATTCAGAAGTGTTGCAGAAATTCCGTCTCGCCGCACAAGGCCGTGGCATCACGCGCAAACCGCCGGCGCATCTGGCCAAGCGCATCGAAGACTATTTCGATCCACTACCGTTCTACTATGAACCGCTGGAGACGCAATCCAGCGACAAGATCAAGTATCCGCTCGCTGCCGTGACACAACGGCCGATGGCGATGTACCACTCGTGGGATTCGCAGAATGCCTGGTTGCGCCAGATCCACGCGCACAATTATCTGTACGTGAATCCGCTCGCCGCGCAGGAAGCAGGCATCGCGGACGGCGGCTGGATGTGGGTGGAATCGCAATGGGGCAAGGTGCGCTGCATGGCGAAGTATTCCGAGGCGGTGGAGCCGGGTACGGTGTGGACCTGGAACGCGATCGGCAAGGCGGCGGGTTCATGGAATCTGTCGCCCGATGCAAACGAATCGCAGAAGGGATTTTTGCTTAATCATCTGATCTCCGAGGAACTGCCCGCCAATCCAGACGGCTCGCGCTATTCCAATTCCGATCCGATCACCGGACAGGCCGCCTGGTACGACGTGCGCGTGCGCATCTACAAGGCGGAGGAGGGTGAGCCTGAGCAGACCTCGCCGCAATTCGAACCGTTGCAACGCTATCCGAACATGAAAGAACCGCCAAAATGGTTGGCGTATTTCGTCGGCAAGAAGGGCGGCAAGAAATGACTCAGCTAGCTTTAGTCATTGATCTCAATGTTTGCGTCGGTTGCCATGCCTGTGTGACCAGCTGCAAGGAGTGGAACACTTCGGGTGCTGCAGGCCCGTTGTGCGACGAGAATCCCTATGGCGCCGATCCGACCGGCACGTTCTTCAATCGCGTGCAGACCCTCGAGGTCGGCCAGTATCCCAACACCGAGACGGTGCATTTTCCAAAATCCTGTTTGCATTGCGAAGACCCGCCGTGCGTGCCGGTGTGCCCGACCGGTGCATCGTACAAGCGCAAAGAGGACGGCATCGTGCTGGTGGATTACGACAAGTGCATAGGCTGTAAATATTGCTCCTGGGCGTGTCCTTACGGCGCGCGCGAGATAGACGAGAAGCAGAAGGTGATGAAGAAATGTACCTTGTGTGTGGATCGCATCTACGATACGAAACTGCCCGAGTCTGACCGCAAACCGGCGTGCGTGATGGCCTGCCCGACCAGCGCACGCTTGTTCGGCGATGTGCATGATCCCGAGTCGGTGGTGTCGAAGGCGATACGCGAAAATGCAGGTTATGCGCTGATGCCGGAATGGGGCACCCAGCCGGCCAATCATTATCTTCCGCGGCGCAAGACCAATCTCAAGATACACGAAGACGAACTCGAACGCGTCGACAATCCGCTCAAGGTAGACGGTAAACTGCCCAAGCCGAAAAAGTCCGATCCGACGCTCGACGATGTTACATCCTGGTAATCACTACAAAGAATATTTATGAATCCAGCCTTATCAGTTGTTTTTCTCACCACCTTGATCGGCGTCGGCCAAGGGTTGTTTCTCGCGTTATTCACGCAGCAGTCATATGCGCTGTTTGATTTGCTGCCGCATCAGGATGCGCGATTTTATGGATGGGGAAGTTTGTTGGCGCTGTGCTTCACGATGGCAGGATTGATCGCGTCGTTCTTTCACCTGGGTCGCCCGGAGCGCGCCTGGCGCTCGGCGACACAGTGGCGCACTTCATGGCTTTCCCGCGAGGTCATCGTGCTGCCCGCATTCATGGGGATATTGTTTTTGTATGGAGTGTCCCATTTGAGCGGATTTGATCCGGTGCTGGTGAAACTGCCCGGAGGGCTGAGCATCAACGCCACGATCATATTGGGTGGAGTAGGCACAATACTGGCATTTGCACTGTTCGTGAGCACCGGCATGATCTACGCTTGTTTACGCTTTTTGCAGGAATGGAATTCTCCATTGACGGTGATCAATTTCATCTTGCTGGGCAGTGCATCCGGTTTCACACTGGCGACGCTGTATGCGGCCATGTTCGCGCCCGCGCAGGCTGGATTTTTCGGCGGCTGGGCGATCATTATCACTGTGTTGGGATTGCTGGGGCGCAGCACGTCGCTGTGGCGCAACGCACGCCTCAAGCCCAAGTCGACAACGCAGACAGCTATCGGCATCAAGCATCCACGTATCGTGCAGAAGGCGCAAGGTGCTATGGGCGGATCGTTCAACACGCGGGAATTTTTCCATGGCAAAAGCGCATCGTTTGTCAGCAGAATGAAAACCGGTTTTTTGGTTTTTGCGTTTGCTGTTCCGTTGTTGTTGCTGGTCGTTGATCTTTCCCATGCTTCGGTATTGTTGTTGTGTGCCACATTCGTTGCGCAATATGTCGGACTGCTGGCGGAACGCTGGTATTTCTTTGCCGAGGCGAGACACCCGCAGAATCTTTATTATCAGGGAATTTCCTGATGCCCGATCAACATGCCAGACGCAGCGCGGTATGATGGCTTGTGGTTGAATAAAACAAACTACATGTGATCAACACTCCATCAGACGACGCCACACAATCAATGCCTAATCTGCTCATAAGATTTTTCCCTTTCCTCGGATGGCAGCGCTTCACTGCACAAACCGTCCGGGAAGATGTGATTGCAGGGATCACCGTTTCGCTGGTCGCTATTCCTCAAGCGCTAGCCTACGCTCAACTGGCTGGGGTGCCTCCCTACTATGGGTTGTACGCAGCATTCATCCCGACCATCATCGGTGTGCTCTTCGGCTCTTCGGCCATTTTGTCCACCGGGCCGGTGGCCATGACATCCCTGCTCACTGCGGCGAGCATTGCCCCGCTGGCTGCGGCAGGTTCCGAACAGTTTTATGCTTTTGCGATTTTGCTTGCGCTGCTTTCTGGACTGATCCAGATCGGGTTCGGGTTGGCGCGGATGGGCGTGTTGCTCAACTTTCTTTCGCATCCCGTGCTGATGGGATTCATCAATGCCGCAGCGCTCATCATCGCGCTTTCCCAAATCCCGGCTTTCCTTGGCATCTCCATAATACAAAGCAAACACCTACTGCTGGATAGCTGGAATGTACTGACGAATTTCGATGCGCTGCACGGCATGTCGCTGGCTTTTGGTCTGGGCGCAATCGCGTTGCTTTACCTCTTCAAGAAGTTTCTTCCCAAGTTGCCGGGCGTGCTGCTTACCGTCGGGTTTCTCACCTGGGTCAGTTTCATGGTGGGATTTGCGGAGCATGGCGGCAGGGTGGTGGGAGTGATTCCGCAGGGGCTGCCCAGCCTGACCGTTCCCTCCTTCGATTGGGCAGCGATCCGCGAGATGCTGCCTGCAGCATTCGTGCTGGCCTTGATCAGCTTCGTGGAGGCGATGTCTAGCTGCAAGGTGATCGCCTTCAAGACCCGCACTCGCTGGGATGAAAATCAGGAGTTGATCGGGCAGGGATTGGCGAAAGTCGCCGCCGCTTTTTGCCAATCCATGCCGGTCAGCGGGTCATTCTCCCGGTCAGCGCTCAACCTATCCGCCAATGCCAGAACCGGATTGTCGTCGCTCATCAGTGCCGGTTTCGTATTCGCTACCCTGATGTTTTTTACCGGCGCGCTGTATCATTTGCCCAAGCCGGTGCTGGCCGCGATGATCATGATGGCGGTGGTTAATCTGGTGAACGTCAAGAGCATTCAACATGCATGGCAAGCAAGCAGGGATGATGGCATCGCCGCCACCACCACCTTCTTTGCCACCCTGATGTTCGCCCCCAATATCCAGGACGGCATCCTTGCCGGCATCATGCTATCCCTGGTGCTGTTTTTTTACCGGCGCATGCGTCCGAGGATCATCATTGCGCTCGGATTGCATGCGGATGGAACGTTGAGGGATGCGGCGCGCTTCGATCTGCCGTCGCTGCCACCGCAGATTGGTGCGTTGCGTTTCGATTCGTCGCTGTTGTTTTTCAACGTTGCCTATTTTGAAGATGCGGTGCTGAAACTGATTCAGCGAAAACCGGATGCCAAATATATCCTGATTGTCGGAAGCGGCATCAATCACCTGGACGGATCAGGCGTCGAAATATTTTACAGCCTGTCCAAACACCTGCATGATAATGACATTACGCTGGCGTTCAGCGGACTCAAGATGCAGGTGCTGGAGGTGATGGAGCGTACTGGTTTGATTGAAACCATAGGCAAGGACAATATCTTTAGTGCCGACAGGATTGCCATTGAAGCGCTGCAAGCTCGCATAAATGCGTAAATGTATTGTATTGGATGGGGATGTGTCGATGTGGTTTGTCGACGACAGCACTTGCAGACAATAACTAAATTGATGCCATGAAAAATCAATTATTACTGAACTTCCGCCCCCGTCTGATCGACGCGCTGCGTGGCTACGACAAAGCGCGCTTCTCCACAGACATTACAGCCGGTATCACGGTCGGCATCATTGCCTTGCCGCTTGCGATCGCTTTTGCAATTGCAAGCGGTGCGAAACCGGAAGCGGGTATTTTCACTGCGATCATCGCTGGATTTATTATTTCAGCTCTTGGCGGTTCGCGAGTGCAGATCGGCGGGCCGACCGGCGCGTTCATTGTCATCGTGTACGGTATCATCGAACATTACGGGTTCGCGAATCTGTTGATCTGCACCATCATGGCCGGGGTGATGCTGGTGGCGATGGGACTGACGCGCATGGGCAACATGATCAAGTTTTTCCCGCGCCCGCTGATACTCGGATTCACCAGCGGTATCGCAGTGTTGATTATCTTCAGTCAAGTCAAAGATTTTTTCGGGTTGAAAATCGCCAACCAGCCTGCCGATTTTTTCCCGAAACTCACGGCGCTCTTTCATGCGCTGCCCACGCTGGATGTCGTCACGCTGTCGCTGGCGATGGGTTCGGCACTACTGATCTGGTTTTATCCGAAAGCCTGGGCGCAAAAACTGCCTTCGCCGATACTTGCACTGATCCTCGGCACGCTGGCCGTCGCCTGGTTTGGCTTGCCAGTGGAAACTATAGGCACAAAATTTGGCGGCATCCCGCAAGGCTTGCCGACATTCGACATGCCGGAGTTCAGCTTTGCCACACTGCGACACCTGATCGCCCCGGCAATGACCATCGCTTTGCTGGGTGCGATCGAGTCGCTACTTTCGGCATCAGTGGCGGACGGCATGATCGATGACAAACATGACCCGAATCAGGAACTGATTGCACAGGGTATCGCCAACATCGTGACGCCGTTCTTTGGCGGTATTCCCGCCACGGGTGCGATTGCGCGCACGGCGGCCAATGTCCGTTCCGGAGCCAGCAGCCCGATCTCCGGCATCGTGCATGCGCTAACTCTGCTCATCATCGTGCTAGTTGCGGCCCCGCTCGCCAAACATATTCCTCTGGCGACGCTCTCGGCTATTCTGTTGATCGTTGCAATCAATATGGGCGAATGGGAAAGCTTTCGCACGCTGAGAAAATATCCGGTCAGCGACAGCGCAGTGTTGGTCGCGACATTCCTGCTTACGGTTGCCTTTGATCTTACTGTGGCAGTCGAGATCGGCATGTTTATCGCGATATTTTCTTTTATCCAGCGCATCACCAATCTCACGCACGTCAGTGTGGCGGAAGAATCTCCACATGTGGACGATAACGCAGCCACGCAACTGCGCAAGGGCGTGCCGCCGGGCGTAATGATCTACCGCGTGTTCGGGGCTCTGTTTTTCGGTGCGGCAGACAAGCTGGAAGCCATACTTGCCAAGACCCACACCGAACCGGATGTGTTGATATTGAAAATGCACGAAGTCATCAGCATGGATGCCAGCGCGCTGCATACTCTGGAACATTTGCACGGAAAATTACGCACGCACAACAAACATCTCATTTTGTGCGGCCCGCATACTCAGCCGTATTTCCTGATGCACCAGGCTGGATTTTTCGAGAAGATAGGCAAGGAAAATGTGGTGGTGACTTTGGCTGACGCGATAATACGTGCCAAGGAATTGCTTAAACTTGAGTAGGGTGCTTGTGGCGCGCAGGTAAAAATAATCCTGAGGGATTATTCAATTTACACTTTTTGCGTATAGACTACGTCCAGTATTCAATGTTAGCTTTACAGCACTATTGTTTCTGCGCTATCTTTTGCGTGCGGCATCTCTGATTAAAGTAGTGATAACTTGATAGATGAGAGGGGGGTGACTTGATAAACTTGGAACGCCGCAAGGCACTCAAAGCAGGCGGTGGTCTCGGGCTGCTTGGCCTGTTTGCCGCAATCGGTTTGATTCGGCCCGGAATGGCCGCGGTCGAAACTAAGCTGTTCGCTTTTGACGCCAAATCCATGAACGAAGCTTTGGATGCCTTGGGTGTCATCATCCCGCAGAGCAGCGAAGCCATACATCTGACCGTCCCTGAAATCGCTGAAAACGGAGCAGTGGTGCCTGTCACAGTTTTGAGCTCCCTGGCAAACACCGAACAAATTCACATTCTGGTGGAAAAAAATCCCAATGTGCTTGCCGCCAACTTCACCTTTCCAGAGGGGACAGAAAGCTTTGTCACGACCCGTGTCAAGATGAAGGAAACCTCCATGGTCATTGCGCTGGTGAAGGCCGATGGGAAATTCTATCGTATCGCAAAAGAAGTCAAGGTTACTGCAGGCGGCTGCGGTGGTTGATCGATATACGGCCATTGTTCAAACGATAGGGGCAAAGTAATCATGGGCAACCCGATGAAAATACGCGCGTCCGTCAAGGATGGCGTCACCGAAGTCAAAGTTCTGATGCAGCACGAAATGGAAACTGGCTTGCGCAAGGATGCCGATGGCAAGCTTGTTCCAGCTTGGCACATCACCGAGGTGAAGGCTCAGCATAATGGCAAGACGGTGTTGGAAGGCCAGTTCGGTACAGCCGTTTCCAAAAATCCCTACCTGGTGTTTCGTTTCAAGGGTGGTGCACCTGGGGAAAAAATTTCAGTCAATTGGGTCGATAACAAGGGCGACACGCGTTCCGACGAAGCTGAAATCAGTTAACGATATATTCTGGTCGGGCTATATGCCCGGTCTTTCATGCGGAGGGAGCACATGAACATCAGCATCTTGAAGAACGCGATTTTGGTTTTTGCGATGGCGTCATATTGTTCGATTGCGTTCGCAGAGGGCAGCGTACCGAAAGAAATCGCGGCATACCGGGAGATGATCAGCGATGGCAACCCCGCCGAGTTTGATGAGATGCGCGGAGAGGAGCTGTGGAAAAAGCCGGGCGGGCCGAATAAAGTCAGTATGGAAAAATGCGACCTCGGCAAAGGGACTGGTGTGGTCAAGGGCGCGTATGCCGAGTTGCCGCGCTATTTCCCTGACACTCAGAGGGTGCAGGATCTGGAGTCGCGCCTGATTACCTGTATGACCACATTGCAGGGGACTCTTGAGAGTGATATCACTGCCAAACCATTCGGTGGTGACAACTACAAACCGGAAATCGAATCTCTGGTCGCTTATGTGGTGGGGCAGTCCAAGGGTGTGAAGATGAATGTCTCGCTCAAACACCCCAAGGAAAAAGAAGCCTATGAAATCGGCAAACGCGTTTTCACTTACCGTGCGGGGCCTTACGATTTTGCATGTTCTACTTGCCATAGCCAGGACAACCTGCGTATTCGTATGCAGAATTTGCAAAATTTCTCCAACGCGAAGGATGCTCAGGATTCATATACCACATGGCCTGCTTACCGTGTTTCCCAGGGGCTGTTTCGTTCTTTTCAGTGGCGTCTGAATGATTGCCTGCGCCAGCAACGTTTCCCTGAACCCAAATATGCATCGGAGGTGACGATAGCACTTACGATGTATATGGCGAAAAATGCCAACGATGGGGTTTACGCAGGGCCGGGCCTCAAGCGTTAGGAGAAACAAACATGAATCTAAAAGCATGATGGGGAAACCAATATGAATGCAAAATGGGCTGTTGAGATTGTGCTTGCGATAAACTTGGCTTTTCTGGCCGTACCTGCCGAGGCCGCTGACAAGGTTGACGCAGAGCTGGATGCCAAGACAGTGGCCATCATCAAGCGGGATTTTCGCGATAAAGGTATCGCCAAGGTGGAGCGCCTCAATCAGGATGAAGTGCAGGCGCTATGCACCAAGTTTCTCGACAAACCGCCGCGCAAAGATCGGGAGCGTCTGGAAGCGGAACAAGCACAGGCCATCAAATGGCCCGCCGACGGAAAATATATGGGTGACTGGAAGGCTGGGGAAAGATTGGCCCAGAACGGAAGCGGCATGACCTGGAGCGACAAGCCCGATGCCCCTGCCGGTGGAAATTGCTATAACTGCCATCAGCTCGCAGCCAAGGAGATCGCCTATGGCACTCTCGGACCCAGTCTGCTGCATTTCGGTAAGATTCGCGGCAACACAGAGGCGACACAGCGTTACGCCTATGGACAAATCTACAACGCCAAAGCCAACAACCTTTGCGCCAACATGCCACGCTTCGGTCATATGAGCATACTGACAGAAGCGCAGATCAAGGACTTGGTTGCGTTTCTGATGGATCCCGAATCACCAGTCAATAAGGACTAGCAGTTCAACGCGAAGGAACACACATGAGCATGAGTCGGCGTGAGTTTCTTCAGTTGCTGGCCATCGCCTCAGCCGGTGGTTTCTCATTGCGCAATGGCGATGCGTATGCTGCCGACAGCGCGGCGAAGATGTACGAGTTACCGCGCTACGGCAATGTCAGCCTGCTGCACATCACCGATTGCCACGCGCAATTAAATCCCACTTATTATCGAGAGCCGCACATCAACCTGGGTGTCGGCAACATGCGTGGACAGCCTCCGCACCTGGTCGGCGAATCACTGCTTAAGCATTTTAATATTCAGGCGGGCACGCCCGATGCCTATGCTTTTACCAGCCTGAATTTCAGCGAGGCTGCACGCATCTACGGCAAGGTCGGTGGCTTTGCCCACCTGGCTACTTTGGTCAAACAGATACGTTCCTCTCGCCCCGGCTCGTTGCTGCTGGACGGCGGCGATACTTGGCAAGGAAGCGGTACGGCGTTGTGGAGCCGCGGTCAGGACATGATCGATGTCTGCCTGGAGTTGGGCGTGGACATCATGACGCTGCATTGGGAATGCACTTATGGCGCCGAGCGGGTGAAACAAGCGGAAGAGGGCGCTATGAAAGGCCGGATCGAGGTGGTCGCGCAGAATGTCAAGACCACGGATTTTGGCGACCCCATATTCAAGCCCTACGTCATCCGCGAGATCAACGGCGTGCCTGTGGCCATCATCGGCCAGGCCTTCCCATACAGCGCGATCGCGCACCCTCGTTACTTTGTTCCGGATTGGTCTTTCGGCATACAAGAAGAAAATCTGCAATCAGTTATCGACGAAGTGCGCAAGAAGGGCGCCCAGGTCGCGGTGCTGTTGTCCCACAACGGCATGGACGTCGACCTCAAGCTGGCCTCGCGCATGCGCGGACTGGACGCTATCCTGGGTGGCCACACCCACGATGGCATACCGGCGCCTATCGCAGTGAAGAATCCCGGCGGCACGACGCTGGTCACCAATGCCGGCTCCAATGGAAAATTTCTCGGCGTATTGGATTTTGAAGTGAAGGCGGGAAAAGTGGCGGGCTTTCGTTACAAGTTACTGCCGGTCTTTGCCAATCTGCTGGCTGCGGATCCGGGTATGGCGGCTGTCATCCAGAAACATCGCGCGCCTTATGAAAGCAAGCTGAATGAAAAGCTCGCCACCACCGATGCGCTGCTGTATCGCCGCGGCAATTTCAACGGCAGTTTCGATCAATTGATACTCGATGCGTTGATGCGCGAGAAGGATGCGCTGATTGCCTTTTCGCCCGGCTTTCGTTGGGGTGTAACATTATTGCCCGGCACAACGATCACGATGGAAGACTTGCTCAACCAGACCGCGATCACCTATCCAATGACTACACTCACCGAGATGAGCGGTGCCCAGATCAAGGCAGTGCTGGAAGATGTAGCCGACAATCTGTTCAATCCCGATCCCTATTACCAGCAGGGTGGCGACATGGTGCGAGTGGGCGGCCTTGAATACACTTGCGATCCCACGGCGAGCATGGGCAAACGCATCCAGGATATGCGCCTGGGGGGCAAGCCGCTGGATGCCGACAAGACCTACAAGGTGGCAGGATGGGCGCCGGTCTCAGAAGCAGCCAGAGACAAGGGCGGAGAGCCCATCTGGGATTTGGTCGCGCGTTATCTGCGCAACGAAAAAATCGTCAAGACTTCTAAACCAAACGTACCCCTGCTCAAGGGCGTGACCGGCAATCCCGGCATGATCTGATACAAAAAAAGGAAATGATATGCGTTACATATTAGCCATGCTGACATTGCTGTTGACGAACACCGTGCTGGCGGAAAATGCCAAACCCGTGCTGTCTTTCACGGAGGTCAAGGTGCAGGTCGCACGGGTCGAGATTCAGCAGGGCATCAGTTTTGACGATGCGGTGGAATCGCTCAAGCTGCGCGCCAACCAGCACAATTTAAAATTTGTCGGTGCCAATGCGCTCTATAAGGAAGTCGAGGCGCTGACCGGCAAGCCGGCCAAGCGCATGGAAATCTTCAACTTCTGCGACGGCCTAACGGCGCAAAAGATGATCGCTGCCAATCCGCTGATGATTTCCTTTATGCCATGTCGCATTGCAATGGTGGAAGATGCTCAGGGCAAGCGCTGGATCATCTCGATGATGATGAGCACGGACATGATCGCCGCCCTTCCTGACGATACGCGCAAGAACGCCGAACGTGTTATCGGCGCGATGAAAGACATCATGCTGGCTGCAAGTAACGGTGATCTTTGAATCTAACCACAGAGTCTTAATACGCACTCTGCGCAAAGAAGTTCCGCGGCTTCAAATTTGAAGGCAAATGGGCATTGTTCGATGTCATCAATAGACGTAATATCAGTCTGGTTTTTCCGGTATTGGAATGGGAATGATTCCAACTCTAACTACTGGACATAGTTGGAGTAAGTAAAGGCTGGATTGAGTAATAACCCCAACGGGTTATCCCTTATACCCTTAGTGGGTATGGACGCTGCTAAGCTGATTATCCCTATAATGCGCGTCGTATTGTTGTTTCCGTAGTGATACCGGCTTTGGTATTGGCGGCAATTTTAATAACTTGCAGGAGATGAACATGAACTTTGACAAAGAATTTGATGCCAGCGGTTTGTCTTGCCCTTTGCCTATCCTGAAGACCAAAAAGGCACTCGCCGATATGGCTTCCGGGCAAGTGCTCAAGATGATTGCTACGGACTGTGGGTCGGTAAAGGATATGCAGGCTTTTGCTGACCAGACTGGGAATCCGCTGTTGTCCCAGTCGGAAGAGGGCGGCAAATACATTTTCTTCATGAAGAAGAAATAGGTTTTCGGCTTACAACCAACACTACAACTTAAGGAAAAACATGACTACCAAAAAAATGGCGATCATTGCCAGCAAGGGTACGCTTGATATGGCCTACCCACCGTTTATCCTGGCTTCGACTGCCGCTGCGCTGGGCTACGAAGTGCAGATTTTCTTCACCTTCTACGGATTGCAGTTGTTGCGCAAGGATTTATCCGACGTGAAGATCAGCCCGCTGGCCAATCCTGCCATGCCGATGCCGGTGCCGATGCCGGTATTCGTGCAGATGCTGCCCGGCATGGAATCCATGGCGACGATGATGATGAAACAGAAAATGAAAAAGAAAGGCGTGGCATCTCTGGAAGAACTGCGCAGCCTGTGCCAGGAAGCCGAGGTGAAATTCATTGCCTGCCAGATGACCGTGGATTTGTTCGAGTTCGAGAAGAGCGATTTTATCGATGGTGTTGAATGGGGTGGTGCGGCAATGTTTATGGGGTTTGCTGGAGACACCGATGTTTGTCTGTTTGTTTAAATTGTAATTGTTTAAGTTGTAATGATCGAGCAGTAATGGGGTTTGTTTTATCAATCAATATGGGAGTATTGTTATGAAGATGAATAGAATAGTAATTTCATTGTGTACCGCCGGCGTGATGGCATCGCCACTGGCATATGCCACCAACGGCGATGAAATGATGGCTGTCGGCTCACAAAGCACCGCTTTGGGAGGTACCGGCGTAGCCAACTTCATAGGTGCGGAAGGCATGTGGTCAAACCCGGCCATGCTGGGTAAGTCAAAAGGATCTGAAGTAACGGGTGGTTTTGTGCTGTTTAAACCCCATGTCACTAACACCGGCATGCCTGGGGGCGTAGCTGCAACCAGTTCTGCGGACACCAACTATATCCCAGATGTTGCTTACTCCAGCCGGATCAGCGACAGCCTGACCTATGGTATTGCCATGGCAGGTATTGCCGGGATGGGCGTTGATTATACTGGCGCCCCAGCTACGCATGTAAAGGCGAAATCAGCGCTGAGCATTCTTAGAATCATTCCTACTATCGCCTATAACGACAAAGACTACGGCGCAGGATTCTCACCCGTATTTCAACGTGGCTCTTTGATGCTTTCTTATAACAATGGCGCAGCATACAACGGTGCCGAAAATGCGGACACTTCTTCAGGCTTCGGCTATGCTTTCGGTGGTTATTTCAACGTTTCGCCTGCGTTGACTGTAGCGGCTTCATATCAGTCTGAAATCAAGGCGCAGTATGGCACCCAAATATCCGGCGCAGGTACTGGTTTCGGCCTATGTTCACCAGCCGGTGGTGGTTGTACTGGACTTCCTACATTTGCTGATGACTTGAATCAACCTGCTGAAATAAAGTTGGGCGTTGCTTACACCATGTCCAGTGTCACTGTTGCAGCTGATTACAAACAAATCAAGTGGGGCAGCGCTGCTGGCTACAAAGATTTCAACTGGGAAGATCAGACTATCGTTGCTCTAGGTGTCAAATATGCTGGCAATGGTTACTGGCTAGGCTTGGGTTACAACAATGCCAATGATCCAATTGCCAAGCTCTCATCCAGCGGAGTTGTCGCCGCAGATTATCGCAAGTCTGCAATCAACTTCTTTAATAACATGTTCTTCCCTGCCATCGTGACGAATTCGTATACTGTGGGCGGTGGCTATGACATTACTAAAGCCATGGATGTTGAAGCTTCAGCCGTGTTTTCACCAAAAGTTGAAAAGACTGTTGACGTTCCTCATTTTGGTGGAGCAGGAACCAACACATCGACTCACTGGCAACAGTCCGTTTCAGTCTCATTGCGTTACAAGTATTAATTATGATGGAATCTTGTACTGTCAGTTGAGCACTTTGTGACATAGGTAATAAATAAAAAACCCGCAGTGATGCGGGTTTTTTTATTTGGTAACGCAGCTTAAATGCAATATCAAATTCCGGCTATGCGGTCGTGATAGCGCGCACGATAAAGCAAACGATTTTGATCGTCCGTGTCGCTGAACTCAGCGCGGTCATGCAATACGTTGTTGCACAACAGCCCCATGCCGGACTCAAGTCGCGCGCGGTGGATGTGCGGCAAGTCCGAGGCAAGCAGTTTCTCCAAAGCGGCAACCGCCGCCAGTGTGGTTGCGTCCTGCTTCCATACTATGCTGCGGGTACGTGCCGTATAGCGCATGTGCAGCGCACCGCTTGCCGGGTCGACCGAAAACACCGGGCCGGTCTGCGCGGCGCGCGCCACGCCCTGTTCGTCGGTGCGTTCCGGTATCGTCATCGCATCCGTAGCGGACAAGGCGTGGATGAAGTCGATATTTTCATCGCGCAACATCAGGTAAGCGATATCATGGTCTAATAGCCGATTTTCGCCGCCTAGTCCTGCACTCTGCACGCAATGCAATACAAAGCTGCGCACCCGCCGCTCAGGGGGATTGTAATAGCCATCGGTATGCCATTTGATTGCGCGGTCGGTATAGGGGATATACGCCTGGCGCTGCCCATCGTCGGCGCATACGGTGACGTGCGTGATGCCTTGTTCACCCGCCAGCCAGTTGGCGTCCAGGCTTGTTAGCCCGAACTGCAATCCGAACTGGCGCACGGTTTCTTCATTAATAGGGTCTTCATCAGCCGACTCGGTGCGGGTGGCATAGATCGCCATGTTGCTGCGCTGGCATCGTTCCAGCAGGGCGGCGTGTTCGGCTTTAGTCAGCGCACGGAGATTCTTGATCTCGACGATCAACTCAGCAGTGTCGGTAATGGCCCGTGCCAGTTTGTGATCGCGCCAGCGCAGATAGGCAGCAGTGTTGTCGAGATCGAATGGATTTTGCATTGATTTTGAAAAAAGCGGTTAGCCACAGAGAACACAGAGTCCACCGAGGAGAAGCAATTGCTTGCCATAAATATTGATTTGAACCATCAGTTGAGCCGAAAAAGTATATGGAAACTCCTTCATCTCTGTGTCCTCTGTGGCATGAATTGCGGTTTTGAGGTTGAGATTTTTCAATCCCCGCTGGTGACTTTGCGGGTGCGAGACGGTCTGGGTTCTGATTCATACAAATTACGCATAGTGCCTTCCACCATATCCACGGCCTCCGGCGCTTCGATGCTCATCATCTGATCGATCACCCATTCGACATCTTTTTCGTCCATGACTTCGCGCATGCAAAAGGCAAGGTAACGGGTGAAGGCAAACTCGGGCCCATCGCTGCCATAGTTGAAGTCGGCATATTCGCTGGCGCGCTGGTTGAGTTGGTCGATGAAGTGTTGTTTATGTACGGCGATGCTGTCGCCCATCAAGCGGCTTTGATTTTCAGCCAGTGTTTCCGCTACGCGATTGGCCAGTGTGCTGGTGAATGCAAAGCGATCTTCGGCTGATAATTGGCGGTGCGCGATGCGGTCTGCGACCTGGATCAGGAACACCAGGAATTCGGTGAGAAATAAAAAATACTGCGGTCCGATTGCGATCTCGAAATTCGCCTTGCGGGTATTCTTGAGCGCGTTGTCGGCGATGCGCCAGATGGTGAAAGCCAACGCACCGGCAATCTCTTGCGTTGATTTTTCACGGTCAGTTTTGAACCATTGGCTTTTGATGCGCATGTCAGACTCGTCGAAGACTAGCGCCAGCCCTTTTGCAAGTAAAACTCGTACTCGCCGGGGGTCGCTTCTATAGTGCTGAGGATTTTAACTCCGGTCATGTCTGCCCAACCCACGATGTCGGAACGGATGCCGGGGCAATTGCTGACGAGTTTCAGAACTTCTCCCGCATTCATGCCGTTCAATAGCTTCTTGGCCTCGACGATGGGGCCGGGGCAGAGCACGCCACGAATATCGAGAATGACATTTGCCTTGCGTTCAGCTCCTTTGCCCTTCATGACGTAGTAGCCGGTGCCGCCATCCGGCATCGCTTCGGTCTTCAATATGTCATTGCCGGTCTGTTCCGCCCAAGAGAAAAGATCGTCCTTGGTTCCCGGGCAGTCAGAGATCAACAATAAAATCTGTTCGTTTTTCAGATCGTCGACCACGCGCTTGGCGCCGAGCAATGGTGCGGGACAGGTCAGGCCGCGCATATCCAGTGTCACATTGGCGTGCAGGTTTTGAGTGTTCATATTGAATGTCCTGTTAATTTCGAAAACGTCGCCGTCTCAATAACCACCCTTGCCATAAGGCTGCGGCAGGCCGGCCACTTTTGCGCCCTGCTTGGCCGGGCCGGTCGGGAATAAATCATACAGGGCTTTGCTGTCCGCTTCTGGCCAGAATTCATTGATACCCTTTAACATATTGCGGAAGTTGGGTGTGTGCCCGTGTTCGCGGTATTGGTCGCGCATATAGTTGATGACCTCAAGATGCTTGGGCGTTAACTCGATATTTTCCGCTGCCGCAATGACGCTCACGATTTCTTCGCTAAAATCCGGCTCCAGTAAATAACCATCGGCATCGGTCTCAAGCTCTTTACCACTGACTATGTATCCCATGACTGACCTCCGTTATATAAAAATTAACCTTCACTCAAACCGGAAATGACTTTATAAGGTACAAAAATGCCACAACCAAATTGACGGCCTTCTCCCAGCCCGGCAAATTGCAATTGTAGCGATGCACCCGGGGTTAGATCGTGTATAACCAAACTATATCCCTGTAGAGAGCGCTGGTCACCGTTGATGCTGTGCCGTTTGCCGCAGATCAAGTTAGCCTTGATCTGCATCTTGCCCAGTTGTGTGTTGATGTGCTCCACGAAAAGCACTTCGTCGCTGGTACCCGTTACCAATTGTGCGTGTATCGTGGGGTAGGGGTAAATAGGGCGTACCTTTGCATCTCCCAAGCGCAGGGTGCTTCCGGTTATATCGAGTTGTTGTCCTGTCAAACGAGCAGCAGCATGTTCTGCGAGAGCGGTTGGCAAGCGCATCACCAGTTTGGAACGTTTGGGCAGCAATATCCTTTCGCTGTTTGCCGTTCCGCGTAACGGCAAAACACCGACCAGCTTTTCTTCAGCAAGTTCTGGGACGCGACGTATCAGTGCCTCCCATAGCGCAAAGGGATAAGTGGCGGGAAGCGTCCCGCCGTCAAGATCGAATACCATGTCGATCATCTCCGGGGGGCTGTCAAATATTCGTTGGTCAGACATTTGTTGGTCAGGCATTCGTTGGCCCGGCATTTGTTGGTTTGTTCTGAGAGTTTGCCCAGTGTTGCATGGCAGCGGCCCATTGTTCAGCTGTGGCTGGGTCGATGTCAAAAATCGTGAAGCGTTTGCCCTCACGAATACGGATACGCATTAAACTCATCCCGCCTTCGGCATGATCTATCTGCTGCAATTCAATTTCCTGGCTGCCTAACGGAACCTTGATTTTTATTATTTCGCTGATTTGTGCCATTATGTTTGCCTCTCGTTTAGCTTAACCGCAAACCTCATCAGGGTATTCTGAACGAGAATCTGTAACGGTTTGAGTTTATCGCTAATATGCTTGATTTTGAAATACTACTGGGGAAAAAGAAATACTACCCTTAAGGGTTATTCGCGATAGCCGCTAAGGGTGATGGAATGCATAAGGTGATATATCGTAGTATTCTAATACACCAAGAAACATGGGCGGGCCGCATGGTATAAACGGTGAAGCCCAAACAGGACATCAAATAAAAATTCCCGTCTCTGCCGGGTCATTATTGAAACGTTTGCCAGCAGTAAGCCCCAGGCGACGCGACTAAAAGGAGAATTTATTATGGCCAAGAAAATGCATGATACCCCGAACCTCGATCAACTTGAGGATGGTCCGTGGCCCAGTTTTGTGACTGGCCTCAAAGAACTGGCGAAGAATAAAGATTACGTCGTCGATCTGCTGGGGCAACTCGAAACCTCGTACCGAACCAAAAAAGGTTATTGGAAGGGCGGCACGGTGGGTGTGTTCGGTTATGGCGGCGGCATTATCCCGCGCTTTACCGAACTCAAGGACGAGAGCGGCAAGCCGGTCTACAAAGATTGCGCGGAATTTCATACGCTGCGCGTGATGCCGCCAGCCGGTATGCATTACGACACCAAGGTGCTGCGCGACATGTGCGACATCTGGGAAAAACATGGCTCGGGCTTGATCGCCTTTCACGGACAGTCCGGCGACATCATGTTCCAGGGCGCAACCACTGAAAACGTGCAGAAGGCCTTCGATGACATCAATGAACTGGGTTTTGATCTGGGCGGCGCGGGACCGGCGGTGCGTACTTCGATGTCCTGCGTGGGTGCGGCGCGTTGCGAGCAATCCTGTTACGACGAAGCCAAGGCTCACCGTACCGTACTGAACACTTTTCTGGATGACATCCATCGTCCTTCTTTGCCGTATAAATTCAAGTTCAAATTCTCCGGTTGCCCGAATGACTGCATGAACTCGGTGCAGCGCGCCGACATGGCTGTGATCGGCACTTGGCGCGATAATATTCGTACCGATGAAGAATTGGCGAAGAAATGGTTCGCCAAGCACGGCATGGATGAGCTGGTGAATGACGTGGTGGCGCGTTGCCCAACCAAGACTTTCCAGCTCAAGGAAATCAAGAAGGTCAAGAAGGGTGATAGTATTTCCAGCGTTGCGATCAGTGACACTCACGCGATAGAGATCGACAATCGCGATTGCGTGCGCTGCATGCACTGCATCAATGTGATGACGGGTGCGCTGGCTCCCGGTAAAGACAAGGGCGCGACGATACTGGTGGGCGGCAAGCGCACCCTGAAGATCGGTGACCTGATGGGCACAGTGGTCATTCCGTTCATGAAGCTGGACACGGACGAAGACATGGCAAAACTGGTCGATCTCGGGCAGCGCATTATCGACTTCTTTGCAGAAAATGCGCTCGAGCACGAACGCACCGGTGAAATGATCGAGCGTATCGGCCTGGTGAATTTCCTTGAGGCGCTGGAAATCGAGGTGGATTCCAATATGGTGACTACACCACGGATGAACCCTTATGTCCGCACTGATGGCTGGGATGAGGAAGTTGCCAAGATCAACGCCAAAAAACTGGCTGCTGCCTGAGGAGAATAGAACATGAATGCACCTGTACAGATGCGCCGCCCCAAAGAAACCGGCGTGCCGGACAATAAAAAATATCTGCATCCGCTGATGGCGAAGAACTATGGCGACTGGAAATATCATGATCGTCCTCGCCCCGGTGTGCTGCGTCATGTGGCACACGGCGGCGACCAGATCTGGTCAGTACGTGCCGGTACGCAGCGGCAAATGGACGTGGGCACGATCCGCTTGTTATGCGATATCGCCGACAAGTATGCCGAGGGTCACGTGCGCTTCACGATCCGCTCCAACATCGAGTTCATGGTGTCCAAGGCTGAGAAGGTTGATCCGCTGATCGCCGAGCTGGAAAAGCACGGCTTCCCGGTGGGTGGCACTGGCAACTCGATTTCGATGATCGCCCATACCCAGGGCTGGCTGCACTGCGATATTCCGGGTACCGATGCATCCGGCGTGGTCAAGGCGCTGATGGATGAGCTGATCGTGGAATTCAAGCGCGAGGAAATGCCCAACCGCGTGCATCTTTCCACTTCATGCTGCGAGATCAATTGCGGCGGACAGGCCGACATCGCGATCATAGTGCAACACACCAAGCCGCCAGTGATCAATCACGATCTGGTCGCCAACGTGTGCGAGCGCCCGACGGTCGTGGCACGATGCCCGGTTGCCGCGATACGCCCGGCGATGGTGAACGGCAAGCCATCGCTGGAAATCGATGAGTCCAAGTGCATGTGCTGCGGAGCTTGCTATCCACCTTGCCCACCGATGCAGATCAATGACCCGGAGTATTCCAAGCTGGCGATCTGGGTGGGCGGTAAAAATTCCAATGCACGCGGCAAACCGACCTTCATGAAGATGGTCGCATCTGGTCTGCCCAATAATCCGCCAAGGTGGCCGGAAGTCAACGAGGTGGTGAAGCGCATATTGCATGTATACAAGGAAGATGCGCGTCCTTGGGAGCGCATGGCAGACTGGATTGAGCGCATCGGCTGGCCCCGTTTCTTCGAGAAGACCGAGCTGCCGTTCACCAAGTATCTGATCGACGACTGGCGTGGTTCACGTGCCACCTTCAATGCTTCTACGCATATTCGCTTCTGAGCTTAGTCTTCTAACTTGAGGGTGGCTGCATGAAATTTGGAATCGTGGTTAACGAAGGACCGTACCAGCATCAATCCAGCGATACTGCCTATCTGTTTTGCAAGGCCGCGATAGAAAAAGGCCATGAAGTATGGCGCGTGTTCTTTTATCACGACGGCGTAAATAACGCTTCGAAGTTGACCGAGCCGCCGCAGGATGACCGTCATATCGTGAATCGCTGGAGCAAGCTCAACGAGGAACACGGTGTAGATCTGGTGGTTTGCGTCGCGGCGGCTTTGCGTCGCGGCATCAAGGAAGAAAACCTGGCAAAGGGTTTCAGGATCTCTGGACTGGGGCAGTTGGTGGAAGCGGGCGTCAAGACCGATCGTTTGATCGTGTTCGGCGATTAAGGAGAGCGGGATGAGTGATATCAAGAAATTCATGTTCGTTAACCGCAAGGCGCCGCATGGCACGATCTACGCGCTGGAGTCGTTGGAGGTGGTGCTGATCACCGCCGCTTTCGATCAGGATGTCTCGCTGGTTTTTCTGGATGACGGTGTGTACCAATTGAAAAAGGGCCAGCAGACCAAGGGCATCGCAACCAAGAACTTTTCCCCGGCTTATCGCGCGCTGGAAGGTTATGATATCGAGAAATTGTATGTCGAAAAAGAGTCGCTGGAGGCACGCGGCCTCAGCGCAGCAGACTTGCTGGTGGATGTGACCGTGCTGGAACGCGCAGAAATGGGCGAATTGATGGATCAGCAAGACGTGGTCTTGAGTTTCTGAGGGAGTATCGTTACATGTTGCACATCATCAACAAATCTCCACTGACGAATAGCGCGCTCGACAGCTGTTTACGCGTGGCACAAGCCGGGGATATTTTGCTTATCGAAGATGCCGTTTATGCTGCCACAACCGGCAATTTATTCGAGGGTAAAATACGCGAGGCGATGGGGCGTTTCAAGGTCTATGTTTTACAGCCAGACCTTGAGGCGCGCGGGCTTGCCGACCGCCTTATTGCAGGTGTTACCCCTGTCGATTATGGCGGCTTTGTCGAACTCACCACGACCAATAAAAACTGCCAGTCGTGGCTTTAGAATAAAACCGGCTTTAAGCAATTTAAATTTAACAAGGAGAAATACGATGTCCAGCATTGAAGTAAACGGTAAATCCTACGAAACGGATGAAGAGGGTTATCTCGTTAATCTGTCCGACTGGAACAAGGAAATTGCTGACTACATCGCCAAAACTGAAAACGTCAACATGACCGAACAGCATTGGGAAGTTATCAACTTTCTGCGCGAGTATTTCGAGGAATATCAAATCGCTCCGGCAGTTCGCGTGTTGACCAAGGCGATAGGCAAAAAGCTGGGTGCGGAAAAAGGCAACAGCGAATACTTGTATGGTCTGTTCCCATATGGTCCAGGCAAGCAGGCTTGCAAGATCGCCGGATTGCCCAAGCCTACCGGCTGCGTTTGATCTGGATATTTACCCAGAAATCCAACCAGGTTTTTGATGGTTATTTTGCAACTGACTCCCGATGAGCACCTTATTCGCAATCCTGCTGTACCTTGCCACCTTGGTGTTTGTCGTGGGTACGCTTTATCGCATCGGCGTTTATACGCGCACTCCCGCTCCGCTTAAGATACCCACCACGCCTGCGCCAAACACCAGCACTGGCGTGGTGCTGCGTATGACGCGCGAAGTGCTGTTTTTCGAGAGCCTGTTCAAGGCGAATCTGTGGACGTGGGGTTTGGGCTGGTTGTTCCATGCCAGCCTGGCGCTGGTGCTGCTGCGTCACTTGCGTTACTTCACCGAACCAGTCTGGGGGTGGGTAGCGTTCATCCAACCGTTCGGCATGTATGCGGGCATTATCATGCTGTTCGGCGTGACCGGGTTGGAAGCCCGGCGCTTGTTCGTCGAGCGCATCCGCTACATCTCCACGCCTTCCGATCACCTGATGTTGGTGTTGTTCATCGCGATCGCCCTATCCGGCCTGACGATGAAATTCTTGTCCCATACCGATGTGGTCGCAGTCAAAAGTTTTATTCTTGGCCTAATGTATTTTGATAGTCAGCCGTTGCCTGTACATATAGGTTTGTACTTGCATCTGTTTCTGGTCGCCTTGCTGCTGCTGATCTTCCCGGTCAGCAAATTGTTGCATGCTCCGGGATTGTTCTTTTCGCCTGGCCGTAACCAAGTGGATGATTCACGCGAGAAGCGCCATATTTCTTCCTGGGCGAGGTTGATGGAATCCAATGATACGGGTAAAGCCAAATGAGTGAAACCGTCACCGCTCCAGCCTATCGCATCATTCCCATCATCCCGGCCTTGAAACCGGGAGCGATGGAGGGTAAGGGGCCGTATGTCGCGAACGACAAGATACAGGGCGCGCTGGGATTTCCCGAGCAATTGGTCGAAGACTGGCATGATCGCGCGCTTGCCAAGATGGGCGAGTTGCTCGGCAAGTACCGCTCGCTGAAAGTGTATATGGACGCCTGCGTGCATTGCGGCGCCTGTTCAGACAAATGCCATTACTTCATCGGCACGCAAGACCCGAAGAATATGCCGGTAGCGCGCCAGGATCTGATGCGCAGTGTGTATCGCCGCTATTTCACCTTACCCGGGAAAATATTTCCCAAGCTGGTTGGCGCGCGCGATCTGACCCGCGAGGTACTCGACGAGTGGTATAACTATTTTCATCAGTGTTCCGAGTGTCGCCGTTGTTCGGTGTTCTGTCCCTACGGTATCGACACTGCTGAAGTCACGATGGCGGCACGCGAAATTCTCGATTCGGTTGGTTATGGTCAAAAATATTCCAACGAGATCATCGGCAAGGTGCACAAGATCGGCAACAATCTTGGACTCCCGGCAGCCGCGCTCAAGGACACGCTGGAAGGTCTGGAAGAAGATGTCAAAGAGGCTACCGGCATCGATGTGCGTTTCCCGATAGACGTGAAGGGTGCGGAGGTCTTGCTGATCACGCCGTCTGCCGACTTTTTTGCCGAACCGCATATCGACAGCCTGATCGGTTACGCCAAGGTGTTCCATGCCACCGGCACCAGCTGGACGCTGTCCTCGATGTCATCCGAGGCGGGCAACTTCGGCATGTTCATCGGCAATTACGAACAACTGCGCAAGATCGCCTTGCGCATCCGCCAAGCCGCACTGGAGCTGGGCGTGAAACGCATCGTGGTCGGCGAATGCGGCCATGCGTGGCGCGTCGCTTACAGCTTCTGGAATACCCTGAGCGGTGTGGGCGATGGTGCCGACGAGACCGATCAATTCGCGATGATGTTGCAGAAGCAACTGGATCATCGCTATAAGCAGCCGATGCATATCTGCGAATTCACTTGGGACATGATAGAGCAGGGCGCCTTGTCGTTCGACAAGGAGGCCAACGACAAGCATATCATCACCTTCCACGATTCATGCAATGTGGCGCGCGGTTCGAGCATGGGTGGTTACCCCGGCGGCCAGTTCGATATCCCGCGCAACATCATCAAGACCGTCGCCAATAACTTCGTCGAGATGTCCCCTTCCACCACGCACGAACGAACCTTTTGCTGCGGTGGCGGTGGAGGCCTGTTGACCGATGACCTGCTGGACTTGCGCGTCAAGGGTGCGCTGCCGCGCATGGAAGTGTTGCAGCAAGTGGTCGATGAACACGGCGTCAATTTCATGGCATGTATTTGCGCGATCTGCAAGGCGCAATTCACCAAGGTCATGCCGATCTATGGATTCGATAGAAAAATGATAGGCGGTGTGCATCAGTTGGTCAGCAATGCGATCAGGTTGGGCGATAAGCAATGATGGAAAAGATAAATTAGCCACAGAGTACACAGAAAAAATCGATTCGTTAGTCGTCTGTTTTCAGCTACTTAAATGTTGGAAGCAGAAAGTGGCGGAATACCAAGCACTCTCTGTGTACTCTGTGATCTCTGTGGCAAAGAAGGATTTTAGGATAGAAGGAGACAGGCAATGTCAGCATTAACCGAAACCCCGCAAAAAATCACGTTCCGCCGCTACAAGGATGGCGACAACAAAGTCGGCCGCTTGAGCGAAAAGATCATGCAGGCGAGCTTTACGCACAAATGCCCGACCTACATTCAGTCCACTCCGCCTTGCCAGGGCAGTTGCCCGGCCGGAGAGGATATACGCGGCTATCTGGCCATAGCTCGCGGCACAGAAAAGCCGCCGGTAGGTGCCGATGGTAAGCCGTCGATGTCGTGGCAGGAATATGCGTGGCGGCGTCTGACCGAGGCCAATCCTTTTCCGTCGGTGATGGGACGCGTGTGTCCTGCGCCATGTGAAACGGGCTGCAATCGCAATGCACTGGAAGATCACGTCGGCATCAACTCGGTGGAACATTTTCTCGGCGAATATGCGATCGCCAACAATCTGGCCTATAACAATACGGCTCAAGCCACCGGCAAGAAAGTCGCGGTCATCGGTGGTGGCCCGGCTAGTTTGTCCTGTGCCTATCAACTGGCTTTGAAAGGCCACGAAGTGACAGTGTTCGACGAGCACGAACACTTGGGCGGCATGATGCGTTACGGCATTCCGGGTTTCCGTACGCCACGCGAAGTGCTGGATGCAGAGATCAAGCGCATCACTGATCTGGGCGTGAAGACGAGGATGAAATGCCGCGTGGGCAGCGATATCACGCTGGAACAGATACGCAAGGACTTTGATGCCGTGTTCCTCGGCATGGGTGCGCAGGCAGGACGCGCGTTGCCTGTCGCTGACAGCGTAGCGCCCAATGTGGTGACGGCTACGGCCTTCCTGAAAGCTTTCAATGACGGTCGTTTGCAGCACGTCGGCAAACGCGTGGTGGTCGTCGGCGGTGGAGATACTTCGATAGACGTGGCCACAGTTGCACGCCGTCTCGGTCATCTGGAACATTCCCAACCGACCGATTTCGAGCAGGCTATCGCAGGCCAGATCGCGCATGATGTGGCTGAAATCTCGGTCAAGCAGGGAGCCGAAGTCACGCTGACTTCGATCTTCAATATCGACAAGATGCAGGCCAACAAGCACGAGATCGATCAGGCACTGGCCGAAGGTATCCACATCCTCGGCAGTCTCGCGCCTGTCGGTATCGTGCGCGACGCAAACGGCCGTGCCACGGCACTGCGCGTGGTCAAGTGCGAAGCCAAGATTGCCGGCGGCAAGCTGGAGATCAAGAACATCGAAGGCAGCGAACATGATATCGAAGCCGACCTCATCGTTTCCGCCATCGGTCAGGCAGTCGATTTCACCGGACTGGAGCAATTCAACAACGGCAAGGGTGCAGTTTCCACCGATCGCAACTACGTGGTTGCCGGACAACCCGGTGTGTTTGCCGGGGGCGACGTGATCCGTCCGCATCTGCTGACCACCGCTATCGGTCACGGTTCCATCGCAGCCGACGGTATCCACCATTACATGAACGGGCAAGAGTTGGAGAAACGCCCCAAGATC
>JANXXX010000088.1 GCA_025350405.1 Gallionella sp. | reverse complement strand
CGCCACCCGCAATACGCCGCGTTCGTGCTGATCATGTTCGGCTTCCTGCTGCAATGGCCGACGCTGGTCACGCTTGCCATGTTCCCGGTGCTGGTTTATATGTACGTGAGGCTGGCGCGGCGAGAAGAGCACGAGGTGGCAGCCGAATTCGGCGAGGAATATCGGCGCTATGCCGGCAAAACACCGGCATTCTGGCCGAAGTTCAGCGGCTAGGTGGAGTACCGGTTTTGGAAGATGTGCGGGGAACGTGGGGAATGCACTCATGTATACGTGGCTATGATTTTAGTGGGCGATAGGTTGAATGATCGCGCTGCCGTCAATCCGGATACGGCAACCTGTTCGGTTGCTGAATTATTCTGGGCTGCCAGCCTGCAACTGGCAGCAACTGACTGACATGTGAATCGCAGCGGAGTAAGCTACATACGGCCAAACTATGCGGGGGAACGGATATGTTTGAGGTGCGGATACATGGTCGCGGCGGGCAAGGTGTGGTGACAGCAGCGGAGATGCTTTCTGTCGCGGCATTTCTGGAAGGGCGGCACGCGCAAGCTTTCCCCAGCTTTGGTTCGGAGCGCATGGGCGCGCCGGTGGTGGCGTTTTGCCGTATCGCCGACCAGGAGATACGCCTGCGCGAGCCAGTCATGGAGCCGGATGCGATCATCATCCAGGACCCCACGCTGCTGCATCAGGTCGATGTGTTCGCCGGTCTCAAGCAGGCCGGTTATGTCTTGCTCAATACCAACCGCGGTTTCGAGGCACTGGGCTTGAGCGACTTCATTAAAGCCCGACCCACCGAGCGTTTTTGCACTATCGCGGCCGCCGAGATCAGCCTTAAACATATCGGCCGTCCGATACCCAACGTGCCCCTGATCGCCGGGTTTGCTGCGCTCTCCGGGCTGATCCGTCTCGAGTCGGTGCACAAGGCGATAGCCGAGAAATTTTCCGGCAAGGTCGCGGATGGCAACATCGCCGCAGCCACCGAAGCTTATAACCTGGTGAAGGCGAAGATAGAGGAGAGCGCGCATGCTTAAGCAGATCGAAGGCTCCCACGCTGTCGCCGAGGCGATTGCTTTATGCCGACCCGAAGTGGTCTGCGCTTATCCGATCTCTCCGCAGACGCACATCGTTGAGGCGCTGGGGGAAATGGTGAAATCGGGCGAACTGACACCTTGCGAGTTCATCAATGTCGAGAGTGAGTTCGCCGCGATGTCGGTCGCGATCGGTGCATCTGCCACCGGCGCGCGCGCCTACACCGCCACCGCCAGCCAGGGCTTGCTGTACATGGTTGAGGCGGTTTATAACGCATCCGGTCTGGGCCTGCCTATCGTGATGACGGTGGCGAATCGTGCCATCGGTGCACCGATCAATATCTGGAACGACCATTCGGATTCCTTGTCGCAGCGCGATTCCGGCTGGATGCAATTGTTCGCCGAGACCAATCAGGAAGCACTGGACCTGCACATCCAGGCCTTCAAACTGGCCGAGGAATTATCGCTGCCGGTGATGGTATGCATGGATGGCTTCATCCTGACGCACGCCTACGAGCAAGTGGACATGCCGACGCAGCGACAGGTCGATGATTATCTTCCGCCCTACGAGCCTCGCCAAGTGCTGGATCCGCGCGAGCCGGTTTCGATCGGTGCGATGGTCGGACCGGAAGCATTCATGGAAGTGCGTTATCTGGCGCACGCCAAACAGATGCAGGCACTGGAGCGCATCCCGCAACTGGCGGCGGAATTCAAGCAAGTGTTCGGGCGCGACAGCGGCGGACTGACGCACACCTACCGTGGCGAAGATGCAGAGACCATCATCATCGCGATGGGTTCGGTGCTGGGCACCATCAAGGACACCATCGACGAGATGCGCGCTGACGGGCACAAGATCGGTGTGCTGGGTATCACCAGTTACCGTCCTTTCCCGCTGGCGCAGGTGCGCGCAGCGTTGCACAACGCCAAGCGTGTGGTGGTGCTGGAGAAGAGTCTGGCGGTGGGCATAGGCGGGATACTCTCCACCGATGTGCGCATGGCTTTGTCCGGTATACATTTGCATGGCTACACCGTGGTGGCCGGGCTGGGCGGCCGCGCGATCACGCGCAAATCGCTGCACAAATTGTTCCGCGAGGCGGAACAGGATGCGTTGCCAGCACTGACCTTTCTTGATCTGGATTGGGAAGTGGTCAACAAACAGCTGACGCGCGAACGTGTAATGCGCCGCTCCGGGCCGGCAGCGGAAAACATGCTGCGCGACATCGGCACGGTCGCATCCAAGATTGCATGATTGGGATCGCCTGAGGAGGTTTTATGTCATTCCAACCTATCAAGTTCTATCAAACCGGCACCTTCACCGTCGGCAACCGCTTGCTGAACCCAGAAAACCGCAGCGTCCAGTCGCATCAGGATAGAAGCAATGCCATCAACTCGGGGCACCGTGCCTGCCAGGGTTGCGGCGAGGCGCTCGGCGCGCGTTACGCGCTCGACGCGGCGATGGAGGCGACCGGCTCGCAGCTGATCGCGGCGAATGCCACCGGTTGCCTGGAGGTGTTTACCACGCCCTATCCCGAAAGCTCATGGCAGTTGCCGTGGATGCACTCGCTGTTCGGCAACGCCGCAGCGGTGGCGACCGGCATCGCTGCGGCGCTGAAGGCCAAGGGGCGCAACGGAGTGCGGGTGGTCGCGCAGGGCGGCGATGGCGGCACCACCGACATCGGTTTTGCCTGCCTGTCCGGCATGTTCGAGCGCAACGACGATGTGCTGTATATCTGCTACGACAACGAGGCGTACATGAATACCGGCGTGCAACGCTCCTCGGCCACCCCGCCCGCCGCGCGCACGACGACCACCATGCCGGTGGGATTGAGCCCCGGCAATGTGTTTGGTCAAGGCAAGTTCGTTCCCGCGATCGCGATGGCGCACGAGATCCCTTATGTCGCCACGGCCACGGTCGCCGATCTGCACGACCTCGAAGCCAAGGTGAAGCGCGCGATGGAATTTCGCGGTGCGCGCTACATCCACATCTTCGTGCCCTGTCCGCTGGGTTGGGGCACGGCCTCGCATGACACGATCCGCATCGCGCGGCTGGCGCATGAGACCGGTATGTTTCCGGTATTCGAAGCGGAGCATGGCGAACTGATCAGCTCGCTGCCAATACGCAGGCAACTGCCGGTCGAGGAATATCTGAAACCGCAGAAACGCTTTGCGCATTTGTTCGGTGCCAAACCCAATCTGGAAGTGATCGCCCGTATCCAGGCGCGCGCCGACCGCAACATTCAAAAATACGGGTTGCTACAGACAGAGGTTGCATGATGGATAAACCATTTGCAATCACGCTCGACCTCGGCTCGTCGCTGGCCAATCACACCGGCTCGTGGCGCACCAGCAAGCCGGTGTATCTGGACAGGTTGCCGCCGTGCAATGCGGGCTGTCCTGCTGGAGAAAACATCCAGGGCTGGTTGTTCCATGCCGAATCGGGCGACTATGAACAGGCCTGGCGTGTGTTGACCGTAGACAATCCATTTCCCGCGATCATGGGGCGGGTCTGCTATCACCCGTGCGAAAGCGTATGTAATCGCGGAAAATTGGATAGCGCCGTGGGAATCAATTCCGTTGAACGCTTTCTCGGTGACGAGGCGATCAAGCGCGGCTGGAAATTCGATGCGCCCGCCGCATCTTCCGGCAAGAAAGTTCTGGTGGTTGGCGCGGGGCCATCGGGGCTGTCCGCCGCATACCATCTCGCGCGGTCCGGACACAGCGTGGAGATACACGAAGCCGGTCCGCTGACGGGCGGCATGATGCGTTTTGGCATCCCAAAATATAGGTTGCCGCGCGACGTGCTGGATGCCGAAGTGCAGCGCATCCTCAATCTTGGCGTCATGCTCAAACTCAACACCAAGGTGGCGAACATCGAAGACAGCATGCGTGCCGGAAATTTCGACGCAGCATTCCTCGCGGTCGGCGCGCACATCGGCAAGCGCGCTTTTATTCCGGCGGGAGATGCCGCCAGGATCGTCGATGCCGTTTCGGTTTTGCGCAGCATGGAAGGCGAGGACAAGCCGATGCTGGGGCGGCGCGTAGTGGTGTATGGCGGCGGCAACACCGCGATCGATGTGGCGCGCACCGCCAAACGGCTGGGTGCGACCGAGACCATCATCGTCTATCGCCGCACCCGCGAGAAGATGCCGGCACATGATTCCGAAGTGGAAGAGGCGTTGCAGGAAGGCATCATGATCAAATGGCTGTCCACGATCAAACAAGCTGAGGAGGGCAGCCTGACCGTGGAGAAGATGAAGCTGGACGACAAAGGTTTTCCGCAACCCACCGGCGAATTCGAGAGCATCGCGGCCGACTCGCTGGTGCTGGCGCTTGGCCAGGATGTCGATCTGTCTTTGCTGCAAGGCGTGTCCGGGCTGGAGATCAAGGATGGTACGGTACAAGTCGGCAGCAACATGATGACAGGACATAAAGGAATTTTTGCAGGCGGCGACATGGTGCCGTCGGAGCGCACCGTCACAGCGGGTGTCGGGCATGGCAAGAAAGCCGCGCGCCATATCGATTCCTGGCTACTCGGCACGACCTATCAATCCGCCGCCAAGCATGAGCCGGTCTCTTTTGACATGCTCAACCCGTGGTATTACACCGGCGCACCCAAGACCATGAGCCCGATGCTGGATGTGATACGCCGTCAAACCAGTTTCGATGAAGTACAGGGCGGGCTGGATGAGAGCAACGCGCTGTTCGAAGCGCGCCGCTGTCTTTCTTGCGGCAACTGTTTCGAATGCGACAACTGCTATGGCGTGTGTCCCGACAGTGCCGTGATCAAGCTGGGGCCAGGCAAACGTTTCAAGTTTAACTATGATTACTGCAAAGGCTGCGGCATGTGCGTGTCCGAGTGCCCGTGTGGTGCGATTAAAATGATACCCGAAGATATCTGATCGCCATGCAAGTTGGCATTGACTGGCTCCATGTGTGATACGCCGAGTTCGAGTTGTCGATACGGCATGTTGAATTCCGCGTGACTCTGATGGCATAGGAAAATACCGATAGGAAATGACGTGTTGTCTTATGGGATATTCAGAAAACACCTATATCCCAATTGCGGCCATATGGTCACAATGCTTAGCTGTTAAGTAGTTTCTTCATAGGGAGGAACGATGACATTTTCCATCAATGAATCAGATGGAGTTCAGATCCAAAGGATCCACAACAAGTGCAAAGATTTGCACACGTGGGTAAGGAGCTGCTGTTACATTTTGTGGGCCTGCATGCTGGTTGCCGGGCAGGCTCAGGCTGCCGAACCCACGGGACAGGAACTGGTCGCGCATGTCGAGCGCCTGCTGTGGGGTAAAACCAATCAAGGCACGGCCGAGATGACGGTGATCACCCCGCGCTGGGAGCGCAAGATCGAATTGCGTTTCTGGATGGAGCGTCCCGAACGCACTTTCATCCGCATACGCGCCCCCGCGAAAGAGGCCGGTATCGGCTCGCTGCGCATCAAGGCGGAGATGTGGAATTACCTGCCTGCGGTCGAGCGTGTCATCAAGATTCCGCCGTCGATGATGTTGCAGCCGTGGATGGGCTCGGACATGACGAATGACGACCTCGTCAAAGAGAGCAGCGCCGTCGAAGACTATACGCATACCCTGGGTGCGAGCGAGGAGATAGCCGGCGTCAAAGTCTACAGTGTGGTGTCGATACCCAAACCCGAGGCCGCTGTGGTGTGGGGGAAAATCGTTTACAAGATCCGCATCAGCGACCGTATTCCGCTCAGCCGGGAATACTACGACGAGCGCGGCGAACTGATCAAGGTGATGAGTTTTCTCGACGTGCGCGAGCTCGGCGGGCGCATGATCCCCACGCGCTGGCAGATGCAACCGGTGCAAAAGCCGCAGAACCGGACGGTTTTTGTGCTCAAGCAAATGACGTTCGATGCACCGCTACCATCGGATATATTCACGCTTAAAAACCTGCAGCAAACCCGCTAGGAGTACCCTATGCACAACGTTCGCGTTGAGAAGCTGACCCGGATTTACCGTCAGGACAGCATAGCAGTCACCGCGCTCAAAGACGTCGATCTCGACATCGCCGCCGGCGAGTTCATCGCCCTGGTCGGCCCCTCCGGGTCCGGAAAATCCACGCTGCTCAATCTGCTCGGCGGCCTCGACCATCCGACCTCGGGACGGTTGTGGGTGGAGGATCGTGAGTTAGGCGCGATGAGCGCGCGCGAGCTGGCCGACATGCGTTTGCGCCGCATCGGTTTTGTGTTCCAGGAATACAACCTGATCCCGGTGCTGAGCGCGATCGAGAATGTCGAGTACGTGATGCTGCTGCAAGGTGTGGCGGACCAGGAGCGCCGCCGCCGCGCGCTGGCGGTGCTTGCCGACGTTGGGTTGACCGGCCTTGAGCATAGACGCCCCGGCGAGCTTTCCGGCGGCCAGCAGCAACGGGTCGCCGTCGCGCGTGCGATCGTCGCCGAACCCGCGCTGGTGCTCGCCGATGAGCCGACCGCAAACCTGGACTCGGTCACGGGCGCCGCGCTGATGGATATGATGCGCCGCCTGAACGAAACCAAGGGCATTACCTTCGTGTTTTCGACCCACGACCAGATGGTGATGGAGCGCGCTCGTCGCCTGGTGCATCTCAAGGACGGGCGGGTGGTGATTTAGCCCGGATATTTCACCAGACCAGCCAGAAATTTTTAAAGGGAAATGGTTATGAATACTGGAAGGCAGTCCCATAGAACAAAAATCCAATTTGCACCGCCGGCTTTCGCGGGCGCTGGCGGACGCTTTGCGGCACCTTCGCGCCCCCGCTTCGCGCCAATAGGCCATGCTATTGGCTTGGCGCGGGATGCGCGAATCTACTCGCAAACCGCCTCGCCATCATCCCGCGATCCGGTGAAATATCCGGGCTAACCATGGCGCAGTTCATCTTTCTCAAGCTGGCTTTGCGCGGATTGCGGCGTAACCTGCGGCGCAGCCTGATCACGATTTCCGCGATCGCGATCGGTCTCGCGGCACTGGTATTTCTGCGCGGCTATATCGATGGCACCAATCGTCAGATGATAAGCAACATCACCGGCTATCTGTCCGGCCATCTGCAGGTACACCAGCGCGGTTACCACGACGACCCGACACTCGATCTCACGTTCAACCGCGCCGATGAGCTGATGGCGCGTTTCGGCAAACGCGATGCGATCACCGCGATCGCGCCGCGCGTCGAAAGCCCGGCGCTCGCCAGCGGACCGGACCAGGCACCCGCCAGCGGACAGATGAAGACACGCGGTGTGATGATGATAGGCGTCGATCCAGAACGCGAACGCCGGGTGACGACGCTGTATAAAGCGCTCATGCAAGGCGAATATCTCGACCCGGCGGATCGCCGCGGCGCGATGATGGGAGAACGGACCGCGGAAATCCTGGGCGTCAAGGTCGGCGATGAAGTGGCTCTCGTGACACAGGCGTCCGATGGTTCGGTTGGCGCCGCCCGTTTCCGGGTGCGCGGTATCTATCGCAGCGGCATCGACATGATCGATACTTCGTTTATTTTTGTGCCGCTGGCGGCAGCGCAAGAGATGCTGGCACTCGAAGGGCGGGTCACCACGGTTGCGGCCCGGCTCGCCGATCTGGACGACGTGCCGAGTACGGTCGCACAGTTGCGCAGCGAACTGGGGCCGGATTTCGAGGTGCTCGGCTGGCGGACATTGATGCCGGAACTCTCCGGCAACGTCGAGCTGCATTATCTTTTCGTGAACATGATTTTATTGATCGTGTTCAGCGTCGTGACCTTGGGCATCGCCAATACCGTGCTGATGGGCGTCATGGAGCGCACCCATGAGTTCGGCGTGATGCTGGCGCTGGGCACGCGCCCGGCGCAAGTGGCCCGCACCGTGCTCTACGAGGCCTTGTTGCTGGGTCTGGCTGCGATCGTGCTGGGCGGCGCGATCGGCGTCGGCATCACGGCCTACTTCGGATATCGCGGCATCGATTTCGGCGAATACACGCAAGCCGCGCAGATGATGCCGGGCCTGACCGGGATCGTCTATCCCAGCGTGCGCATGGAACCCTTGTTGTTGCTCTCGGCGCTACTGCTCGCCGCCACCATTTTTGCCTCCGTGTATCCGGCCTTGAAGGCGGCACACCTGTCGCCGGTCGAGGCCATCCGCGGCATGCGTCAGGCGTTGCACCTGCGTTTGCCTAGATTGCATCTCGCCACGCCGTTGCTGCCGCGCGCGGTGTTCGCACGTATTGCGCTGCGCGGCATCGCGCGCAATCCACGCCGCACGCTGCTTACGCTATGCGCGCTCGGCGCCGGGCTCGCCGCGTACCTGTTCCTGAGCGCATTTGCCTCGGGCTTTTACCTGCAAATGCGCAACAACGCCACCGATCTGATCACCGCCCATCTGCAGATCGAGCGCAAGGGTTTCCGCGACGAGTTTGACGCCAAGCTCGCGCTTGCGCAGAACGATCAGCTGCTTGAGCGCATACGCGCCAATCCGCTGGTGGCCGCCGCGGCGCCGCGCCTGCAGGCGCAGACGATGGCGAGCAGCCCGACGAAATCCGAGCCGTTGATGCTCTACGGGGTCGATCCAATGGCCGAGACCAAGGTCACCACGCTGCATACCAAAATCGTGGAAGGCGCTTATCTCAGCGGCGGGCGCGTGCGCGAGATTGTCATCGGCCGCAAACTCGCCGAGCGGCTGCGCGTACGCCTGGGCGAGAAGATCGTGGTGATGGCGCCGGCCGCCGACGGTACGCTGGGCTCGGCGGCATTGCGCATCACCGGTATCGTGGAGACCGGAAACGACATGTTCGATCGCACGATGGCCGTGACCAACCTCGCCGTTGCGCGCGAGTTGCTCGCGGTTCCCGGCGATATAGCTACGATTGCCGTGCGTCTTTACGATATCGATGCTGCGGAGGCGGCCATCCCGGCGCTTGCAGCGAGCATGACTGCGCCAGCGCAACAAGTCGTCAGCTGGAAATCGCTGCAGCCCGAGGTCGAGCAGATGCTCGATCTGATACGCATCAATCTGCGGGTGATCCTGATCATCGTGTTTGCCGTCGTGGCGCTCGGAGTGATGAATACCTTGCTGATGGCGGTGCTGGAGCGCAGGCGTGAGTTCGGACTGCAGCTTGCGCTCGGCACGCAGTCGGCCCAGATCGTGCGCACGGTGCTCTATGAATCGTTGGTGCTCGGCGCGCTGGGTCTGGGCGCCGGCATGATAGGCGGTGCACTCATCGTCGGATATTTCCATACCGCGGGTTTCGATCTCAGCGCCTATTCCGTGACCGGCCGGTTTCCCGGTTTGACCAGCGTCATTTACCCGACGATCTTGATCGCCAACATCTGGTTGCCGGCGGCGGCGCTGTTCATTACCAGTGTAGCAGCCGCTTTGTATCCGGCATGGCGCGCGACGCGGCTCGATCCGGTCCAGGCCTTGCGCCATGTGTGATACGCGGCTTATCGCCGCCGCGCTGTTTTTTTTCATGGCGACCTGCGCGCTCGCCGACGACGAGGCGGTTATGTTCAAGGGTTACTACAAGAATCTGCTCACGCATGCACGCACCGTGTTCCCGCAGGACGAAAGCTATACGCTCGATCTGAACCGGCTGCGTCTCGAGGCTCGCGGACGGCCCGCAGACTGGTTCGGTTTTGAGGTGCAGTATGACAACGAAGTGCTGCTAGGCAACTACCTCGACACCGCGCAGTTCGCGCAACTCAAGACAGCGCGTCCCGCGACCTACTGGGATATGCAAAGTAATTACGTGGACAATAAGTCGCTGTTGATGCGCCACCGCATACACCGCGGCTTCGTGAGTCTCAACACGGCAGCGGCCGATGCATTTCTCGGGCGCCAGCGCATCGCCTGGGGGAGCGGGCGCATGTGGAACCCGACCGACCTGTTCAATCCTTATAACCCGGCGCAGCTCGAGCGCGACGAGCGCACCGGTGTGGATGCGGTGCTGCTGGAAAAGAATTTTTCCGCGCTTTCCCGCCTGAGTCTGGCCTACGCGCCGCAGAACAACGCTCCATCCAGCCGCGCTGTGCGTTACCGTACCAATTTCGCCAAGACGGATTTGGCCTTGATGGTGGGCGAGTTTCGCGATGCACGCGTAGTCGGCGTCGAGTTCGCCGGGCGGATCGGCGATGCCGGTGTGTACGGTGAGGCGGCGCGCACGAGACAAGTGGCAGCGGGTGCTTTTATCCGCAGCGTGTTGGGCGCGGAGTACGCCTTCGAAAACACACTGACCATAGGCGCCGAATACTACTGGAATGGCGAGGGAACGACCCAACGGTCCGGTTACGACTTCATGCGGATGTACGCGGGGCAGATACAGAACGTCGCCAAACATTATACCGGCGCGCACCTGCGATACGACGTCACGCCATTGCTGCGCTCGGAAAATTATCTGATCCTCAACCATGACGATGCCAGCCGTTTCTTTGCGCCCAGTCTCGTGTACTCGCTTGCCAGCAACTGGGACGCAGCCACCGGCGTGCAGTTGTTCAGCGGCGAAGCGGACAGCGAGTATGGGAGGTTTCACAATGTTTACTACATGTACCTGCAGCGATTCTTTTGATGTGGCGCGCTCATCGGGTTTGGGCATGATATCGCTGAGCGCTCTGCGCTATTTCCGCTACACGCTATTCATGCAGGGGCTGGCGTGAGATTGCTTGTGATCAACACCGGCAGCTCTTCGGTATGGTAGGAAAATGCTTTTGATGATGTAAACTTTTTTCTCAAAGGCCAATTCTTCCTCATCCCTGTGTTGAGCGTATTCGGCAATGTCGAACTGCCGCTGGCGTTGCAGAGGATTCCCAAGCAGTGTCGCTTCCCGATTGCCTTTTTCCGTTATCCTTACTACAATCCACTACGTAAGGATAAAAGGAGATTGCGATGCCAACCGAAGCCACACTTACCAGCAAGGGTCAAACGACAATACCCAAGGAAATTCGGGATAGCCTTGGCATGAAGTCCGGGGACCGGATGACCTTCACGTTGATGCCCGATGCCACCGTCGTCATGCGCGTGAAAAGTAAGAGTATTGCCGAACTGGCGGGTACGCTGCACAAGAAGGGAAGGAAACCTGTTCCTGTTGAGCAGTTGTCGCGCTAATGCTTGGAATCGACACAAATGTTCTCGTTCGTTTCTTGGTACGGGACGACGATGCCCAGTTTGAGAAGGCACGCAAACTGATCAAGCGTGAAGTTGCTGCGGGGCGGCGCGTTTTCGTAAATCAGTTGGTTCTCATGGAAGCCGAATGGGTGCTACGCAGCCGATATGTCGTGCCGAAGAATCAAATCATCGAAGCCATTTCGGGCTTACTGAATGCGACCGATGTCCAATTTGAGGATGAGCCAGCCATCGAGGAAGCGCTTTTCATCTGGAAGGACTCTACTGCCGATTTCGCTGATTGCCTGATCGGTGCCAAAAACAGGCGGATGGGATGCCGGGCGACGGCAACCTTCGATGTAAGGGCTTCCAGGTTGCCGGGCTTCATAGCGGCTTAACAATTCAGCCATTTCATTTTGCACCCTTGGCTATTTAGTTCGTCTCGTGGGTAATGCGGAAGCAACAATGAAGGAGACATGACGTTAGTGGCTATTGTTCCTACCTTCGAAACGGTCGCTATCGTTGGTGACAAGCCGCAACTTGTTGCAGAGATCGCGTCTCTGTTTGCTCGTGCCGGTCGATACCTCGCAGTCATGGACGGCCCACGCATGAGCCGCCCCGATGCGAGTAATGAGGTCATCAGGCGAACCAACGCGTTGGTGATGGTGAGACCTCGTCGTGTTCTTCTTGCTGATCTTCCGCATGCCTCTATGCAAGCAATGTCAGTTGGGTGGTCGCCGGAAATAGTGATTTCGGTCGCAACGGTTGAGGCTGCGGCTAGTGCCCTGAAAGGTTGGACCAAGGTACCGTCAGAGAAGATGTTTTGGGGTGAGGACAACCTCGGTGTCGGCCTCCTACTTGCCCGCCGCGCCAAGAAGCAATTGCAAACGTCAGTCGGGCCTTCTTCAAACACGACGTTTGTTCCCGGTGGTCGTCACCTCCTCGTAGTATGTGAGGACGGCGAGGAGCTGGCACAGATATCTGCAAGTTGCTTTGCATTTGCGACTGGTAGTGCTTTCCTCGTGGTTCCGCGCCTAATGCCAGAAGAGCGCGACGAATGGTTAGAAGAGTTATACGCTCTCGAATCTGGTGGCGACGTCACTTCTCGCTTTGCTGATATTAGAGAGCGCGTGCGAGCGCGGTTGCCCGCTTTTGAATTCGGTAATTACAAACAGGTATTGTTTGTGACCAGCGGCTTTCCGTGGGGGATTGCCGTGAACGAATGTGCAACCACGCATATGTACAACTATCCCGACTTCGGGCGGTCAATGATTGAGGGGCTATGGGCAGCACAAAATTCTTCTCGCAGTGCAAGGAATGCACTGCTCATTGACCCCGCTAAAGTTGAAGGATCAGAAATACAAGCAATTGCAAAAACGCTGGCAAACAACGGGACTCTGGTTCGTGTTCAGTCTGGCCCTCGCGCAACGGCTCATCGAATTCAGACACTGATAGACACTCTTCCGTTTGACATTATAGTGCTCTCGACACATGCAGGAGACACACCCGGTGAGCGAGCAACGTATGAGTACATTGATAGTGAAGGAATGAACAGGCGCTTGGTCATTGACCATGCAATGAGCCTCTCATATGACCCCGGCACTGACAAATTCGTAGTCCAACAGTATGAGCGGTTTCATGAACTCGATGGTGTAGCTTGGTCTGATACAAAAGCAAAGGCGAAGTTATACGTTGGTACGGCGATCAACAGTTGGGTTGAGCTCGGGGGGCTGGTTGATCGCGACAAGTACAAAGTCAACTCGGAGACTATTCAACGCGTCATCGGCTCAATGGCTATTCAGATGTACGACCACATTTGGATTCCCATGATTCAGGGATTTCCGCCGAGCGCAGCCCCCTTCGTTCTTAATAACGCATGCTCCTCGTGGCATGCGTTGAGTCAGAGGTTTATGTTTGCGGGCGCACGAGCCTATGTCGGGACTATATTTCCGGTGATGGATGCCGAAGCTCAAGAAGTTGGACATCGGATATTTCGAGACCAGATTGGAGTATTTTTGCCCATTGCACTTTGGGCAACGCAGAAAGCGGTATATGGCAGCCAAGGAAGATGGCCTTACGTCATGGTAGGTCTGCCTTTCGGCATAGTGCGGCAAAACACAGTCCAGTCTGTAGGTTACATGGCACAGGAATACAAGCGTGCCATCGTTGAGTACGATGCAAAATGTGTCAAACAGCGCCCAATACTTTCCACCAGTCAGCGCCCAATTGTTTCCACTTTATCTGTTTGCTGAGAGCGATTTTTTCGCTGTTTAAAGCGGTAAGATTCGTTACCCGTTTCCATGATGTCGCAATGGTGAGTAACGCG
>JANXXX010000078.1 GCA_025350405.1 Gallionella sp. | reverse complement strand
CGATGACGTACAGGTGGTCTGGCGCAGCTTCGAGCTCGATTCAAACGCGCCGCGCCAGCAGCCCGGCACGCTGGAGGAGATGCTGGCGCGCAAATATCGCGTTAGCCCGCAGGAGGCGGCGGCGATGAATGCGCGTGTGAGCGGGATCGCCGCAGAGATCGGGCTGGAATACCATCTGGACAAAGCGCGTCCCGGCAACACGTTCGATGCGCACCGTTTGCTGCATTTCGCGGCCTCGCGCCAGTTGGGCGACCGCGCGACCGAGCGCGTGATGCATGCGTATTTTTGCGAAGGGCTGCCGGTGGGTGACCGTGCGGCGCTGGCCCGCCTTGCTCCGGAGTTCGGTATTGGCGAGCGCGATGCGCTGGCGATGCTGGAGAGCGATGCTTATTCAGACGCGGTGCGTGCGGACGAGGCGCGCGCGGCGGCATTCGGCATCAATGGCGTGCCGTTCTTTGTGTTCGATGAGAAATCCGGCATCTCGGGCGCGCAGCCGGTCGAGGTGTTTGCCGACGCGCTGCAACAGGCTGGCGCGACAACTTAGAATCGAAGCGGCTGCAACAAGCTGATTGCGTTATCTCTACTTGTATTGTCCTCTATGAAAGGAGAACTGCAATGACGATAAGATCATTCCCATTATCCAAAGTCTACGGTCTGCTGGAGCCGGGTCCGGTGGTGCTGGTGACCACCGCGCACAAGGGCAAGGCGAACATCATGACCCAGTCCTGGCACACGATGATGGAGTTCGTGCCGCCGCTGGTGGGCTGCGTGATCAGCGGGCGGAATCACAGCTTCGATGCGCTGGTCGCAACGAAACAATGCGTGCTCAGCATCCCGACTGTGGAACTGGCGAAGCAGGTGGTGGGCGTCGGCAACTGCTCGGGCAAGAAAGTGGACAAGTTCAAGAAATTCAAGCTGACACCGCTGCCCGCCTCGCAAGTAGCGCCACCGCTGATCGCCGAGTGCTACGCGAATCTCGAATGCAAAGTAGCCGATAGCCGGCTGGTGAACAAGTACAACTTCTTCGTGCTGGAGGTGGTCAAGGCGTGGATAGACCCCGCGATGAAGAACCCGCGCACCTTGCATCATCAGGGCAATGGCTTGTTCATGGTGGGGGGCGAGGCGATCAAGCTGCCTTCCAGGATGAAGTAAGCTGCGAAACTTGTGGTTCGACAGGCTGACCACGAACGGCCTTATACTTTATTTGTACCGAATCCACTGAGTGTCGCAACAAAAGGAGAGCTTATGGGCAAGACGCGTCTGGAAGCATTCAGTGACGGCGTGATCGCGGTCATCATCACGATCATGGTGCTGGAAATGAAAGTGCCGCACGGTGCGGATTGGGAAGCGTTGCAACCGTTGCTGCCGGTATTCCTGAGCTATGTGCTCAGTTTTGTTTTCATCGGCATCTACTGGAACAATCATCATCATATGTTGCACACGGTGAAGCGTGTCAGCGGGAGTGTGTTGTGGGCGAACCTGCATCTGCTGTTCTGGCTGTCGCTGGTGCCGTTCGTGACCGGCTGGATGGGCGAGAACCACTTCGCTGCGTTGCCCACGGCGCTATATGGGGTAGTGATGTTGATGGCGGGGATTGCCTACTGGATATTGCAGAACTGCATCATCTCGGTCAGCGGTGGCAAGGATGCGTTGTTGGCCAAAGCGGTAGGGAGTGATCTCAAGGGTAAAGCCTCGCAATTGATGTACGCGATCGCGATCCCGGTGGCCTTCTGGAGTCAGTGGCTGGCGGGTGCGCTATACGTCGCGGTCGCGGTCATGTGGCTGATACCGGACCAACGCATCGCGCGGGTACTGACTGAAGAAAATTAACTTCAAAGTGAAGAAGAGCCGTAATGCAAATTTGGGTGGATGCCGATGCGTGTCCCAAGGTCATCAAGGATATCCTGTTCCGTGCGGCGGAACGGCGGCAGATACCACTGACGCTGGTGGCGAACAAGATGCTGTATTGTCCGCCGTCACAATATATCCGCGCGCTGCAGGTACCGGCGGGTTTCGATGTGGCAGATAACAAGATCGCAGAGCTGGTCGAGACTGGCGATCTGGTGATCACCGCCGATATTCCGCTTGCCGCCGATGTGATCAAACGAGGCGGCCATGCCCTGAATCCGCGCGGGGAGTTTTATACCAAGGACAACATTCAGGAGCGGTTGACGATGCGCAATTTCATGGACGGCCTGCGCAGCAGCGGGGTGGAGACAGGCGGCCCGCCGACATTCAACCAGAGCGACCGTCAGGCATTTGCGAATCAACTGGATAAGTTTCTGGTAAAGAATGCTGTCCATGCTGCGAATTCAAAGTGAGTTGTGCAGCTATCAGATTTTCTGTTGGGGTCGTGGCTGGTTTCTTTTACTTCACCATACTTTTTATTCTGGGCTTGTAATCTTTCTAGGCCTGGCTCAAGATAGCGATGTACAAATAAATTAAATGGAGATGTCATGATTAATCATTCACGTATTGCTGTAATTTTACTTTCAATCTTTTTGCTCAGCGCATGTGGCACTGTCAAGATTGGCAGGGATTTTGATGTAGGTGTATTTGCTGCCAAGCTTGAGCAGGGCGTCACTACTCAGGCCCAGGTTCGTTCCTGGCTAGGCGAGCCAACCAGCGTGGGGGTCAGCTTGGCCAGCGATGGCGAGCGTTTTGACGAGTGGGACTATTATTATGCCGAAGGCGAGATGGCGGATATGAGCGCAGCCAAAGTGAAAATCCTGCAAATCAAGTTCGATAAGCAAGGCAAAGTCCGCAGTTACAACTGGTCGGCATCCAAGCATTAAATATTTCTAGCCAAGGAACCTTCTGCTCATGAAATTCGGCGCTCCCGTTGGGCGCCGAATCAGTGATGTGCGGAAGACCTGTTATCAAGGGCGGATGTAAGCGTAGCCGTCCCTTTGCTTTTTAATGAGCTCGACTGCTCCTGACGGGACGTAGCTTGTGTTCGGAAGCATGTCGTCCTTGGTCAATTTCATGAAATTCATTGTGTTTTGACAAGCTACTATAGTGATCCCCGTTTGTTTGGCTTCTTCTATCCGGCTTGCGATTGCGGAGTCTGCCTTAAGCATGTTTATTCCGGGGCCGTAGGTGACGATCTCGATATCGATCTTGTCAGCCCCGTATGCTTGCTGGACGTTCTTAGCGTTGTTGAGGGCCAGGTTCCATTTGCCGGGGGCCGCGTCGCTAACCTGCATCACCAGCTTTTCTTTGGCGGCAGGCGCATCAGCAGCTGTTGTGTTAAGTGATGTAAAAGCCAGCGTAAGAGCAAGCGCAATAAGCAATACATGGATAGATTTCATTTCTTGTTTTCCTGGTGAATTATAAAATTGTGACTGCTCGAACAGCTATATTCTTGTCTGATAGGCTTGATGATGACGTAACTTATTCCGATTATTCTGGAATTTTATTCTGGAATCGAAGTGCCGAAGTTCAGTCAATTCTACGGACGGCAGACTCAATAATCAACCGCAATGCTTTGGCGGGATTACAGGGCAAGGATTTAAGGCCGAGGTTCGCCGAGTAGATTTGCCAGCCGGGTGGCCTGGTGTAGCGATCTGGCGTATGCTTGGCACATTTGTGTTAATCATCCATCTGTAAGAACTGAAAGAGGATCAGAAAATGCTACGACTTTTATGCAATCCACTGAGTTGCCTGATGGCCATTGCCTTGCTGCTCACGGCGTGTGCCTCGACGCAGTTGCATGCCGTCTGGAGGGATCCGGCCTACCAAGCGCGTCCTGCCAAGATCATGGTAGTCGGGGTGGCCAAGAATCCGATCAACAGAAGACTGTTTGAGGATGAGTTCGTCTTGCAGCTCAAAGCTCGCGGGACGGAAGCGATCGCCAGCTATACCGTGCTGTCCGACAAGCTGCAGAGCGATCACGAGGCCATCGCGGCCAAAGTGAAAGAACTGGGAGCCGATACGATACTCATTACCAGGCTGGTGAGCAAAAAGATCGTGCAAACCTATATACCGGGAACGCGTTATTACCCGCCGCCTCATTATGGTTCATGGCCGAACTATTATGGCTATGGCTATCGCTATATGCAGACACCCGGCTATATCGTCGAAGACGAATACGCTGTCATGGAGACCAATCTTTACGAAGCCAAGGATGACAAGCTGGTCTGGGCCGCTTCGTCGGAAACCGGAATACTCGACTCAAATCAGAATCTCATCCAGGGCTATGTCGAGATCATGGTGAAGAACATGATCGGGTTGGGACTGCTGGGAAAATAACCTAAATTTTTAGCACGCGCGTTATGCAGTGCCTATTGGTTTTTTCGGGCGTATAAGAAGGCAGGCATGGCAAAAGCAAAAACGATTTATTCCTGCACCGAGTGCGGCGGGCAGTCGCCGAAATGGCAGGGGCAGTGTCCGCATTGCGACGCATGGAACACGCTGGTGGAGAGCGTCGCAGAGGTGGCGGCGAGCGGCAAAAATCGTTTCAGCGCGCTGGCGGCAACGGGCAAGGTGCAGATGCTCGCCGAGGTGGAGGCGGCGGAAGTGCCGCGCACCCCAACTGGCATCATCGAATTCGACCGCGTGCTGGGCGGCGGACTGGTGCAGGGCGCGGTGGTGCTGATCGGCGGCGATCCCGGCATCGGCAAATCCACGCTGCTGTTGCAGACGCTGGCGCATCTATCTACGCATAAAAAAGTGTTGTATATCAGCGGCGAAGAGTCGACGCAGCAGATCGCGTTGCGCGCCAAGCGTCTGGTGCTTGACGCGAGAGAGATGCATCTGCTCGCGGAGATCCAGCTGGAAAAAATCCAGGCGGCCATCGCGCAGGAAAAACCGGATGTAGTGGTGATCGATTCGATCCAGACCGTGTATTCCGAGCAGCTGACTTCGGCGCCCGGCTCGGTGTCGCAGGTGCGCGAGTGTGCTGCGCAGCTCACCCGCGTCGCTAAGAGCAGCAATATCACGATGATCCTCGTTGGGCACGTCACCAAGGAAGGCGCGCTGGCCGGGCCGCGCGTGCTGGAGCATATCGTGGACACGGTGCTGTATTTCGAGGGCGATACTCATTCCAGTTTCCGTCTGGTGCGCGCGTTCAAGAACCGCTTCGGCGCGGTGAACGAACTCGGCGTGTTCGCGATGACCGAGAAGGGCTTGCGCGAAGTGAGCAACCCTTCCGCACTGTTTTTGTCGCAACACGGCGCGCAGGTGGCCGGCTCGTGCGTGATGGTGACACAGGAAGGCACGCGGCCCCTGCTGGTCGAGATACAGGCGCTGCTCGACGAGGCGCACTCGCCCAGTCCGCGCCGCCTTTCGCTTGGTCTGGAACAGAATCGTCTGGCGATGCTGCTCGCTGTGCTGCACCGTCATGCGGGCATCGCCTGTTTCGATCAGGATGTGTTCATCAATGCGGTGGGCGGCGTGAAGATCACCGAGCCGGGCGCCGACCTCGCGGTGCTGCTCGCCATCGTCTCCTCGCTCAAGAACAAGCCGCTGCCGGAAAAACTGGTGGTGTTCGGTGAAGTCGGCCTGGCCGGTGAAGTGCGCCCGGTGCAGCGCGGCCAGGAACGCCTGAAAGAAGCCGCCAAGCTGGGCTTCACGCACGCGATCATTCCCAAGGCGAATGCGCCAAAACAAAAGATCGCGGGCATGGAAATCATTGCGGTAGCAAGAGTAGAGGAGGCAGTGGACAGGATGCGGTAATGATGTCATACACCGTGTCCATGCATTGTTGTGTTGTTTGTTGTATCGCGTTAAAGTGCGTTTGCATGAAAAAATAAATCAGGAGAAGCAACGATCATGGCACTAACAGTTTTGGTAGCACTGGCGATATTTATTATGCTCGCGTTTTTCCGTGCTTCGATCACCAGTTGGGTGTTGGCCATGATGGTGGTCGTGCCGGTGATTTCGATACGGGCGAGTTTTTCGGACGACGTGTTGATGGTGATCGGCGCCGCACTGCTTTTATTTATTTTATTTTTCGGTATCCCTTTCTTGCGCCGCAATGTAGTGAGCGGCGCAGTGTTCAAACTCTTTCGCAAAACCCTGCCGCAAATTTCTGCCACAGAACAAGAGGCAATCGACGCCGGTACGGTGTGGTGGGATGGCGAGCTGTTCAGCGGCAAACCAGACTGGGACAGGTTGATGGCTTTCCCGAAATGTGGATTGAGCGATCGCGAGCAGTCCTTTCTGGACAATGAAGTCGAGCAATTGTGCGCGATGCTGGATGACTGGGATATTACCCACAATCGCGCCGACCTGTCTCCCGAAGCCTGGCAGTTCATCAAGGACAAGGGTTTCTTCAGCATGATCATCCCGCAGCGTTACGGCGGGCTGGAATTTTCCGCGCAGGCTCATTCGGCCGTGGTGAGCAAAGTGGCTTCGCGCAGCGGCACTGCGGCGGTGACGGTGATGGTGCCGAATTCCCTGGGACCTGCCGAACTGCTGTTGCACTACGGTACCAACGAACAAAAGGAAAAATATCTTCCCCGTTTGGCGAAAGGGCAGGAGATACCGTGTTTCGCGTTGACCGGGCCGTTTGCAGGCTCCGATGCCGGCGCGATCCCCGATTACGGTATTGTTTGCTACGGGGAGTTTGCCGGGCAGCAGAATGTATTGGGATTGCGCATGACTTGGGAAAAGCGCTACATCACTTTGGCCCCGGCAGCTACGTTGCTCGGCCTGGCGTTCAAGCTATATGACCCGGACCGCCTGCTCGGCGGCGAGCACAGTCGCGGCATCACGCTCGCGCTGATTCCCACCGACACACCTGGCGTACAAATTGGCCGCCGCCATTTCCCGTTGAATTCCGCTTTCCTGAATGGCCCGACGCAAGGCGAGGGTGTGTTCATTCCGATGGATTACATCATCGGCGGAACATCGCGCGTGGGGGAGGGCTGGCGCATGCTGATGGAATGTCTTGCGGCCGGGCGTTCGATCTCGCTGCCGGCCAGCAGCATGGGCGGCATGAAACTGGTCGCGCGCACCTGCGGTGCATACAGCCGGGTGCGCAAACAATTCAAGATGCCGATAGGAAAATTCGAAGGCGTGGAAGAGCCGCTGGCGCGCATCGGCGGGCACACTTACATGGTCGATGCGGCGCGGCGCTTCACCGCGTTGGCGATAGATCTGGGCGAAAAACCGTCGGTGATTTCGGCCGTCATCAAATATCACTCCACTGAGCGTTGCCGGGTTGTTATCAACGACGCGATGGATGTGCATGGCGGCAAGGGGATCAGCCTCGGGCCGGGCAATTATCTGGGACGCTTTTACCAGCAAATGCCGGTCGCCATTACCGTGGAAGGCGCGAATATCCTGACCCGCACGCTGATGATCTTCGGTCAGGGCGCGATACGCGCTCATCCGTATGTGCTGAAAGAAATTGCGGCAGTACACGATCACGACCATAGGCGCGCCCTGCATAATTTTGACGAGGCGCTGTTCGGACACATCACTTTTGCACTGTGCAATGCTTCGCGCAGTTTCGTGTTTGGATTAACCGGCGGTCGTGGCATAGAAACCCCGGAGGGGGAGGAAACTCATCGCTATTACCAGCAAATGACACGCTTCTCGGCTGCCTTTGCCCTGAGCGCGGATGTGGCGATGGCGGCTTTGGGCGGCTCACTGAAGCGGCGCGAGAAAATCTCCGCGCGCCTGGGTGACGTGTTGAGCCTGCTGTATTTATGTTCGGCGGCGCTGAAGCGCTTCGAAGATGACCGCCGCCCTGCCGAAGACTTGCCGTTGCTGGATTGGGCGATGCAGGATGCGCTATACAATATCCAGCAGGCATTTGACGGCGTGATCAGAAACTTTCCGAATGTATTCGTGCGTGTGCTGTTGCGCGTGCTGGTTTTTCCGCTGGGACGAAGCTTGTCGCCGCCATCCGACCACATCGGACACCAGGTCGCTACTTTGCTGATGCAACCTGGTGCGGCGCGTGATCGTTTGACTGCGGGAATCTATATTCCCGATGACGAACAAGATGCCGTGGGTGCTTTGGAAGCCGCCTTGGCCAGCACGCTGGCCTGCGAGCCGCTGCAGGCCAGGCTGCAGGAGGCGGGCAAGGCTGGCAAGTTAAATTCTCTTGAAGAGTTGTTGCGCATCGCCGAAGCACGCGACCAGGACATCATCACTGCGGATGAGGCGTTGCAATTGGAACGCGACTACGCGTTGCGCCGCAAGGTCATCATGGTGGATGATTTTGCGCCGGAGCAACTGCGGGCTGCAAAATGATATTCGGGACGCAATGGAGAAAAAGTTGAGTTTAAATCGTCGATGCAGTTTCGCTGCAACACTTGTGTTTCTTGGTATGTCGATTCAATGTTCCGATAACGTTTATGCCGCCACCAATGACAAGCTTGATGTCAATTTGAATGTGATTTATCTTGGAACGAGAACGCAGAAGGATGCCAATGCGCTGAGCGAGGGTGTCATTCAGTTTCCCTTTCCTTTGACCAAGCATTCCCGGGATACCGGGCAGGGACTATTCGGCGGGATAACGTATATTGATAATAAAGTTATTGTGAGTAATGAAACTGAGTTGATGTCTCAATTTGGAATAGGCAGAGTTTATTATTCTTACTCTGTCCCCGGGGAGACACCTTATACGTTTGTTCCGTTTGTCACCTTGTACCGTGATTTTTGGTACAGCTACAAGGACATCGCAAATGCAAATGCCAAGATTAGAGGCACGACATTGATGCTGCCCGGGGTTATGTACGCATATCGGTTAGATGAGAGATTTGCGCTGCATTTTGACATGGAACTCTATAGCTACTCTGATGTGACGAACAACCGCGCAAGGATGGGTTTTTCTTATTCACCAACGTGGCCATGGATAATAAGTGTGAGCCATGAGCGCTTGGTCTGGAATGTCAGTCAAGAAGGGGTTGCTGTGGACGGCAATACCCGGGCGCTCAATGTGAAAATTATTTTCCGTGATCCACCCCAGGGAAATTTTGCTTTGACTCTTGGATACGGTAATGAGAACCGGCATGCATTCGGTCCCGCATTGCTGAATCCAGGCGTCAACAACAGCGGGGGGATGTATTTCGGGGTTGAGGCATCTGCCGGTGTTTTGGCATGGTGAAGTGCACGCCTTGTTCATGCCGAGCCGAAGATTGCAGTAGTAGGGCGGAAGCCCCGCAGGGGTGTTCCGCCAAATCGGCATATGCGGCGGAACCGCGATGCGTTCCGCCTACGCAAGCCAAACAGTGGATGGTATTCTGGCAATGAATGACTTGCGCGGCAAAACGATTTTCATCACCGGCTCCAGTCGCGGTATAGGCCGTGAAATTGCATTGCGTTGCGCGCGTGACGGCGCCAAGCTGGTGATCACCGGCAAGACGGTAACACCGCACGCCAAATTGCCCGGCACGATACACTCGGTTGCCGATGAGGTGGTGCAGGCGGGCGGACAGGCGCTGGCGATCCAGCTGGATGTGCGCGACGAGCAGGCGATCCGGGCTGCGGTGGAGCAGGCGGCGCAGCATTTCGGCGGCATCGATGTGCTGGTCAACAACGCCAGTGCGATCAGTTTGAGCGGCACCCTGGAGACACCTGCCAAAAGACTCGACCTGATGTGGGACGTGAATATGCGCGCGACCTTTCTGGTATCGCAAGCCTGTATTCCTTATCTCAAGCAGGCGGCCAATCCGCATATCCTGACGCTGTCGCCGCCGCTCAATCTGGACGCCAAATGGTTTGCGCCGCATGTGGCTTATACTATCTCCAAATACGGCATGAGCTTGTGTGCGTTGGGCATGGCACGCGAATTTGCCGCCGCCGACAATAAAGCGAAAGGCATCGCGGTCAATTGCCTGTGGCCTCGCACCACCATTGCCACTGCCGCGATCGAATTCAATTTTCCCGAAGCGGTGCTGCGCGCATCGCGCAAACCTGCCATCATGGCTGATGCGGCGTATGCAATTTTTACGCGCGATAGCCGCACTTGCAACGGAAATTATTTTATCGACGAAGAGGTGTTGCGCGAATCGGGCGTGAGCGATTTTGAACGTTATGCTGTGTCGCCAGGCACACCGTTGTTCAAGGATTTGTTTCTTGGTTAATACTTGGTTGGTTCATGTTTTATTCTCGGGGGGGAATGATTAGATGCAGATTCAAACTATGGATGTGATTACACCGGAGCAGGCAGGCACCCTGCACGGGCTGTTCGTGGAACGCGCGCGCCGCTCGCCGGATAAAGTCGCCTATCGCTATTTTAGTTCCGACATCACGCCCGCAAGCGGGCATGAGTCTTCTCTGAAACTTCGTTTTCAGCAGGATGTCCGAACAACTTCTGGCCCGGCACCGGTCTGGCGCGACATTACCTGGCGGGAGATGGTGGGCGAAGTGGCGCGCTGGCAGGCGGCACTGTTGCAAGAGAATCTGACGGTGGGCGACCGTGTCGCCATCATGTTGCGCAACTGTCCGCAATGGATCATGTTCGAACAGGCGGCGATGTCATTGGGATTGGTGGTGGTGCCGCTGTATACCGTGGACAGGCCGGACAACGTGGCCTACATCATTAACGATGCGGAAGTGAAAGTGCTGCTGATCGAGTCTGATGAGCAATGGCAGGCATTGCGTACGGTGCGCGACCAGCTCGGGAGTTTGCAACGCCTGGTCTGTCTGGACAAGGTTGTGGATACGGATGAGGCGCGCCTGACATGCGCGGCTGACTGGTTACCCGCACAGGCGCAAATGGGCTGGGAGCGCGTGCGCGACCGTGATGCGCTGGCCACCATCATCTACACTTCCGGCACGACCGGCAAACCCAAGGGCGTGATGCTCTCGCACTACAACATCTTGTACAACGCCTATGTTTCATACCAGGTTTTTCCCATCATCGGGCAGGATACCTGCGCCTTGTCCTTCCTGCCGCTGTCACACACCTTCGAGCGCACGGCTGGATATCTTTTTATGATGACTGGCGCGACGGTAGCCTACGCGCGCTCCATCCCGCTGCTGGCAGACGATCTGAAGATCATCCGTCCGACCATGCTGATCGCCGTGCCGCGCATATACGAGCGCATCTATAACGCGATCCACGCCAAGCTCGAAGAGGGGCCGCCGCTACGGCACAAGCTGTTCACTCTTACCGTGGATGTCGGCTGGGATCGTTTCGAGTATCAGCAAGGGCGGGGCGCGTGGACGCCGAAATTATTGCTGTGGCCGGTGCTCAAGCATCTAGTGGCGGACAAGGTGATGGACCGGCTGGGAGGGCGCTTGCAGTTATCCATCAGCGGTGGTGCCGCTCTGCCACCCAAGGTGTCGCGCCTGTTCATCGCGCTCGGCTTGCAGCTGATCCAGGGTTACGGCATGACCGAGACCAGTCCGGTGATCAGTGCGAACCGGGTTGATCACAACTATCCGGCCAGCGTCGGATTGCCGATGCCCGGCATCGAGGTGCGCATCGGTGAGCAGAATGCGCTGCTGGTGCGTAGTCCTTCCAACATGCTCGGCTATTGGCACAATCCCGAGGCGACACTAGCGACGATAGATGCCGATGGCTGGCTGAACACCGGCGACACCGCGCGCATCAGCGAGACCGGGCATATCTACATCACCGGGCGGCTGAAGGAGATCATCGTCATGTCCAACGGCGAGAAAGTGTCGCCTACGGACATGGAAGGTGCCATCATGCGCGACAACCTGTTCGATCAGGTGATGGTGCACGGCGAAGGGCGTCCCTCGCTGGTGGTGATCGCAGTGGTGAATCCGGACAAGTGGAAAGAATTTGCCCAACAGGTCGGTGTGCGCCCCGACATGCCGGAATCTTTGCACGATTCCCGCGTCGAGCAGCAGGTCTTGCAGCGCATCGCGGAACAGATCAAGGAGTTTCCGGGGTATGCCAAGATACGTCGTGTGCTGCTGCTCACCGAGCCGTGGAGCATAGAGAACGGCTTGCTCACGCCGACATTGAAGTTCAAGCGCGCCAAGGTTCTGGCTCGCTATGAAAATGAAATCGAGCAGCTTTACCAAGGGCGCTAACATAGAGAACGCTGATATGCACGAACAACATCCGGCCACCACCTTGCCGCAGCGCGAGCCGACCATCCGCGTGGCGGCGATGCCTTCCGATGCCAATTACACCGGCGACATCTTCGGCGGCTGGCTGATGGGGCAGGTGGATATCGCGGGCAGTATCCCCGCCTTGCATCGCGCCAAGGGCCGTGTGGCAACCGTGGCGGTGAATTCCTTCGTGTTCAAGCAACCTATCTTTGTCGGCGACATCGTGAGTTTCTACACACGCATCGTGAAGGTGGGCACGACCTCAATTACCGTCGAGGTCGAAGTCTATGCGCAGCGCGACCCGGCCAAGCCGGTTTGCGTCAAGGTGACTGAGGCGATGTTGACCTATGTTGCGGTGGGTGAGGATCGCAAACCGCGACCGGTGCCGCCGGAGGATTGATAAAAGATGAAGTTGCAGGAGCGGGCCATGCCCGCGATTCATTTAAAGATCGCGGGC
>JANXXX010000027.1 GCA_025350405.1 Gallionella sp. | reverse complement strand
GAGTAAGATGAAGAAGAAAACCCCGGCGAGAAGTCTGCTGGGGGTGAAAAAAAGTGAAAACAGATCAGTTTTTTAACAATTCGGGCGCGCCTGAATAGTTTCCGCTTCATGCGGATACTTGTTCGGCGCTTCCCTATTATTAGATTAGCATGGATTGCAAGGAAAGGGTTTGCCGAACCAGCCCGGCTTGTCCCTGAGCAATGAAAAACTTTTGGAGTGCTGAACAGCCATGTCTGTCGCATTTCAAGATCGACTTTGGCGCGGCGACGCCGATGCTGATTGTCGCCACAGTGTGCATGTGTGCCGGTATCGCGCTGGGCTATGTCGCCAAGTATTTGTTTCATGCGCCAGACAAGTGTTCTCAGCAACTTTTCAATCTGCATTCCGCTTCAATAGCTATGTCGGCCTCGCGATTGCCGGGGGATTGCACGGACAGGACGGACTCGCCGCGCAAGTGATGCTGAGTACGCTGCTGTATGCGCTGACGTTGCTGCTGATGGGGTTGTGATTCGGTGGAAGATTAAAGGCGCAGCGTTGAGATCGGGTGAAATATATGCGTGAAGAACCTGACAATATTAGCCGTGAGTGCCCTGCATGGCTTCCATCAATAAAGGAGGGCTAGGCAGCTGCAAGCCAAGTACGCTTTGTGCGTGACCGGCCGCGCTGATTTTTCTTGACTTCCACATCACCGACCCTTCGACCCTGAAGTCGATAACATGGCTGCGGTATTCGATGAAGATATTTCCGTTATGCGCGATATCGCCGGGAAAGGCCAGTGCGATGCCAGAATTAGAAATGTCGAGAACCGATCCCACCGGGTGGCTTTTGCCATTGGCATGAACCAGTAATTGCCACTGGGACTGATCTATCGGTGTGAAGCGAACTTCACGGCGTTTTTCGCTATTTTTCATCCTACTATCCCTGTTTGAACAGGCCTTAAAGTATCGCGCGGGTAATTATATCGGAATTGCCGTTTGTGCGGTTTCCATATGCCACGCTTAGGGGCGGATTGTAAATCCACTTAATTAAAGCAAGTGCATTGTATTACAAAAATGAAGTTTAAAGCGAATATCTGGCCTGCATCTATTTGAAAAATCAGCGCTTCGTTTCAATATTCTGCGTAACTGCTGCTCCCTATTCATTCTGCAAACGATCAAATGGCTTGCAATGCCGCCAGCGCTGCTTCGTAATTTGGCTCATTCTTGATATCGCTGACCAGCTCGGTGTAGCGCACCACATTGTTGCTATCCAGCACGATCACTGCGCGCGCGGTAAGTCCGGCCAGTTTGCCGTCGGCAATCTTGACGCCGTAGTCGCGCATGAACTCGCGACCGCGCATGACGGAAAGATTGTCCACGTTGGTCAACCCTTCGCTGCTGCAAAAGCGCGCCATCGCGAAGGGCAGGTCGGCGGAGATGTTGATCACGACGGTGTTGTCCAGGCCGGAAGCTTCTTTGTTGAAGTGGCGTGCAGAAGCCTGGCAGGTCGGGGTATCCAGGCTGGGCACGATGTTCAGCACCTTGCGTTTGCCGGCGTAGCTGCCTAGCGTGATGTCCTGCAAATCCTTGTTCACCAGCGAGAAGGCGGGTGCGACTTTGCCCACTTGCGGAAAATCGCCGTACAGTTTGACGGGTGTGCCGGCCAAGGACGTGGTTGGAATCGGGGTTGGGTTGGTGTTTTTGGTCATGTTGTTCTCCTTTGGTTAAGTGCATGACGCTGCGTCGCGCATCGTCAATATCCGCGCTAGGGTAACGGTGTCAGCTAAAATCATTGCGCGGCGAGACAATACGCTGCCCGTTGCTGCCGCATACTATATTCTCAACCGACTGCCGAATCCAGTTTGAAAATTGCGTCATCCGTCTAGCTTCTTGATGGTTCTGTTCCAGCTACTTGAGTCCCGACTATTTGACGATGGGCACTAGTCTCAATATGCTGTGCCATTGATTACTTGCTGATGAACCCATGGAACTCCAATTAAAAAATCGCCAAGACCTTAAGGCGCGCGCACTGCTGCTGGGCGACCGGCTGGACTTGAAACTGTTCAAGATCGCCGACTGCCTGGCGACCACGCCGCTGACGCTGCAAGTGGATGAGGATGGCGGCATTGCGGTGCTGTTCCGCTACGGCGTAATTGTGCTGTTCGGGGTCAACAGCGCGGCTGAAGTAAAATTTGTCGAATCGCTCAAGTCGCTGCTGACCAATCCCTATTCGACACCGGAAATCGAGGAGCTGGAAATTAATTCCGGCCGGGGCAGCGTTGGTGTACAGAGCGGCGTGGTGTCGCTGGATAGCATTACGCTGGAAAATTTGCAGGTCATCGCCGATGCCTTGAGCAAGAACCTGGTGCTCACGCTCTACGAGAAAAAAGTTGCCGGAGAATTCGACAAGATCGAGCCGCTGGCGCAGGAGCTGGCGACGTATGGCAAGGTGAGCGCCGGTTCCAGGAATTTGCTGTCCAAGATCGGCTCCATGCTGCTGATCGAACACCGCATGGTGGGGCGCGCCGAGATCGGCGACAAGCCGGAGACGTTGTGGGACAACCCGCATCTCGAAGGGCTGTACGCCAGCCTGGGAGATGAATTCGAATTGATGGAACGGCAATCGGCACTGGACCGCAAGCTGGGGTTGATCTCGGATACCGCACAGACGCTGTCCGACGTGTGGGACAACCGGCAGCTGCACAAGCTGGAGTGGTACGTGATCGGGCTGATCGTGTTCGAGATATTCATCAGCCTGCTTGAGTTGAGCGACAAGTTCTTTCGCTGATGCAATATGCAGTGCAAAGGCGTGCTGGAATAATAAATCGGGGGCAAGCTGCGGCCTCCGCAGCGGCAATTATTTTTTGAAGGCTGGGGCCGATTCAGGACAGGCTGACGGACTCAGCGTGAGCGACGACCTGTCCTGGTTATTTTAGAGCCGCTTCATTTCTGCACTTACTTTTTAACGATGACGTTGTTTTCAATCTCAATCTTGTCACCTTTACCTACAGTAGGGAGCGCGGCTTGGTGGATTATACGTTCTTCGCCAGAATTCATTTTCACGGCGATGTCATAGCGCTTGGTCTTTTTCGAGCTCTTCTCAATTTGGTTGCCCGCAATTGCACCACCAACCACTCCTGCAACTGTCGCCAGATCGCGCCCTGAACCATTGCCGACCTGGTTGCCCAGCAAGCCGCCTACGACACCCCCGGCAACCGCACCTACGCCTGATCCCTGGCCTTCCACTTCAATTTCGCGGACGGACAAAACTACCCCGCAATTTTTACAAACGATTTTTGTAGATGTTGTATCTGAAGAGGATTTATTCGATTTGGATGTTTCGGTAGATGAATTGGGTGAGCAGGCGGTGATAACGAAGACTGCTGCAAGTGCAGTCAGCGTAGTGGCTATACCGACGATAATAGACTTGGGTTGTTGGTGTGAATTTTGTGGTTTCAATTTGTTTCTCCTTCGATAGATAAGTTGATTTAGCCATGAAGTAACGTGTTATTCAGTAATTCGTTTACAGCACGCTGTGAAAATTTCTTATTACCGCAATAATATCCTGTGAATTGTGTAGACCTTTATTTTGCCGCCAATCGCCACAACGAGGTGAGTTCTGCTGCGCGAGCCGCGTGCAGCGGGTCGCTGGTATCCGAGACACGCGGGTGATGCGGCTTCACATCTATTTTCCCCAGCACTTTTAATCCCGCCGCATCGATCGCGGCCAGTAACTCGTCGCGCGTGCGCAGCCCCAGATGCTCGGCCAGATCGGAGAGTATCAGCCAGCCTTCGCCGCCGGCCTCCAGATGCGCTGCCAGCCCGTTGAGGAATCCCAGCAGCATGCGGCTCTCCGGGTCGAACACCGCGTGTTCGAGCGGCGAGCTTGGCCGTGCGGGAACCCACGGCGGGTTGCACACGACCAGTGCGGCGCGGCCTTCGGGAAACAGATCGGCCTGCACGACTTCGACTTGTGTGGCGAGATCCAGCCGCGCTATATTTTCTCGCGCACAAGCCAGCGCACGCGGATCCTGATCGGTGGCGACGATGTGCTTGATGCCGCGGCGCGCCAGCACGGCGGCGAGCACACCGGTGCCGGTGCCGATATCGAATGCGACCGACTGGCTCACTGTGAGCGCGGGCAACGCAGCATCATGCACCAGCCCGATGTACTCGCTGCGTATCGGTGCGAACACACCGTAATGCGGATGGATGCGCGCACCCAGCGCCGGAATTTCCACGCCATTCTTGCGCCACTCGTATGCGCCGATGATTCCTTGCAGTCCGCGCAGCGATGCGATGTAGGACCGGGCTTCCGTTTCAGCGCCGTAAGCTTCAATGCAGGCTTGGCGCACATCGGGCGCGCGGCGCAGGGGAATGCTGTGGTCGGCATTGAACGGTATCAGCAGCAGACCCAGGGTGCGGGCGCGCTGCGATTGCGCCAGGCGATACAGATGAAAAGCTTCGGTGGGTGAGGCGGGGATTTTTTTGTGTTTGCGTGCGCCGGTTTTCTCATTTGCGCGCCGAGTCATCGCGTGCAGCAGTTGGCGCGCGTTCTGAAAATCACCGCGCCACAACAGCGCGGTGCCCTCGCAGGCCAGCCGGTAGGCGGCATCGGCGGTTATGCGGTCATCGGCGAGCACCACGCGCTTGGGCGGCGGCGTGCCGCTTTCGGAACGAAAGCGCGCGGACTGTTCTTCGCCCGCTTCGTTCCAGTGGACGACAGGAAAATTAATGGCAGGATGGTCGTTCATCGCGTGATTAAAGCACGGGTATGGGGGTCAGGTTTAATTTTTTTGCGGTTCTTGATGTGGCATTCGAGCACTTCGATTCAAGTGAGGGTTCTTTGCGTGCATGCTGTAGCGCGAATAATCATGTTACGATTATTTCCTGCGGGAGTTCTTTTGGGATAAAGAACTGACGTCCTTGTTTTACATTGGACCAGCAATGAGTTTGGGGCTATGTTTTGTAGAAAACAACAAGGAAATGATTTTCAAGAAAAAGGATTCCACATGACTCGCACTAACTTCATCTCCTTTGCCTTCGTTGCTGTATTGCTTGCTGGCTGCGGCTCTATGCCCAAGACAGCGGAATTGTTGATTCAGAACGTCAAGGACGGAAAGATGATGTCCGAGAAAGATGTCTTTGAGGTCAAGCGCCCTCTTTCGCAGGTTACGGAAGTGTTCAAGAAAAAGGCAGATGAATGCTTTCATCAGGATCTCATAAGAACCTGGCGGGAAGGAGGGTTGGATCGCCGCCAAGTTGTCGCGTTCAAGCCCAAGATGATTGTCGGCAAGCAACACACCCGGCTTACGCTGCAATCAAAAATTACTGAAGGTTCAACTGAGTTGGGCGATATCCCGCCCGATGGCTGGTATTTCTTGGTGGTGGATGCATATCCGCTGGACAAGAACACGACGCGCGTTGAGTCTTACTTCCAGCAAACCGGCTATCGCGGTGCATTTACGGCAGTAAAACTTTGGGCATCCGGAAAGAACATGGGTTGTCCAGATTTGACCCAGTGATTCGCGTAGCGGCATGTCAAATCTGACTCCAAAATGCAGGGCAGCTGTGTTGATTCTTGTCGCGGGTATGGCAAGCGCCTGTTCGTCGATGCATGACTACACGAACAGCAAACCAGAAAATATGTCCATCACTCCAGACGTGCGCAAGGGTTCAGCGCTGATGCATGTGTATGACGTCGACAATAAGTGCGACTTGCATTATCAAGGTACGGTGGAATTGAGTGGCGCAAAGTTGAAGGTCGGCATTCCCGTTAGCAAGCTCAGCTATCTCGAGTTTATCTTTTCAGACACATCGATATTTACTGGCAGCCACAGCACTTCTTATGGGATGTACCTGACCCCCCGCTCGGGTAATCAATATGATGCTACGGTCAACTATATCGACGGGATGTATTACGCGAAAATCCACGAGCAGGACTCGCGCGGAGGCACGAGGCACGAGGTCCAACGCACTGTGCCGAAGCCATGCCTTAAAGTGAATGCTGGTGACAAACAATAAAGGGTAGCGCCCTTCTTTTTTCAGGCGGGCGCGGACTCCCCCGATTATTTGCGATGGCCTTTTTTGGAGCAGACGACGCCGGCGATATTGAGCGTTTCTCTGTCAAAGGCGGCGTTGATGGGCTTGATCTCGCATTTCTGTTTGATTGGAGTTGTTTTGATGGCAACGCTGTAGTCGCTGCCATCGGGCAGGCGGATGCCGGGGAAGATGAACTTGCCGTTTTTTGTGATCGCCAGGTCGTTTGCCCCATTGAGCTGGAGCACCAGCCCTTTGCCGGAAAGTCTGGAGACCGTGCCCCCGACGGTGAAGCTATTGGTGATACAGGTGACGGCGACGTTATTAACGGCTGCGGCTACGTTGCCGCTACCCTGGCTGACCGTGCAAGTCTGTTTGATGGGGGCTGAAGGTGAGGCTTTTACTGTGACGGCATAGGCGCTGCCTAGTGTTAATGCATTGGGGAAATTGAATTTGCCGTTGGCGCTGACGGCCAGATCGTTTGCCCCGTTGAGCTGGAGTATCAATCCGCTGCCGGAAAACCCCGAAACTGAACCGCCGACGGTGAACTTGACCGGTGCTGCAGGGGGAGGCGCTACAGGAGCCGGCGGTGGTGCCTTCTCGAACAAATCGCAACCGGCCAACCCGGTAATCAGGGTCGCCATCAATATCGCACTCACCGCCGGTGTGAACTTTGCCATCATTTGCTCCTTGTCGTTCATTTCTTCAAACATCGATTGAAAATTGCTATTTCAAACTTTTGATGCACGCTCCATTGCCAGGTACGCCACCCATCAGAAGTAAAAACGCACTTCAAAATCGGCACCGATGGAGCTCAGCCCTATGCATATGGCATTGGCCGGCGCTGCGCTACTGATCGCACGCGGGGGATCCAATGTGACTTTCATTCCGCGCGAGCTGAGTTTGGCACAGCCGTTTCCCGAGATGATGTTCAGCACTTCGTTCATGGCATCCAGTGCCAATTCGTTCACTTCCACGCAGTTGATGCGCAGAAAATGCTGGCACAGCGCAAACACCATGTTTTCCGGCAGTGCCAGCACATAGTCGAACTGCTGATCGCCATTGATCCGCTGGGCAAAAGTGTAGGGGCATTGCAGCGCTGTATGGGTAATCGAGGTAATTTTGACTTGTTCTTTGGCCACACGTAACAAGATTTTCAGCGTCATATCGAGAAAATCTTCGATCACCTCGTGTTGCGGCAGCGAGAGCAAATCCAACTTGACCAGCTCGGCGCTTCGCTCTTGTTCTTTCTTGAATAGCGCAAGCTCGACCTCGAATTTCTCGCGGCTGATGTACCCTTGCTTGATCAGGATTTCACCCAGAAAAACCCGCTGTTTCTTTTGCGCGTCCAGTAACTCGTCAATCTGCTGCGGATTCAGCAAATTTCGCGCAATCGCGATTTCGCCAAACCGCTTGTCTGCGCGCTGCTGTTCCAGATTGACGGCATCTGCCTGAGCTTCGCTAAGCAAGCCTTTGGCAACAGCCAGTGCACCCAATGTCTGGTTGACGCGCAGCTGCTGTTCAGTCGCCGCGAGCAGTGCATCTCTTGTGATCAACCCCTTTTCCAGCAGATACTGGCCAATGAATTTTGCCGTCATGTCATTTCCTTATAAAAGTATTGGCAGTATTCCGCAAAATTTTCAGCAACGCTTCCTGCTCTATCGGTTTTTGCAAAAAATTCTTCGCCCCCGCCTTGAGTGCGTCCTGAACCGCATCCTCAGTGCCCATGGAGCTGGCCATTACCACCACTGCGTTTTTATTGAACGCCATGATTTGCTTCAGTGCCTCCACCCCGCTCATTCCCGGCATGACGATATCCAGCAGCATCAGATCGGGAGCGTTGGCTTTGAAGGATTGCACTGCTTCCTGACCATCTTTGGCCTCCGCCACCACATCAAATTCGGAACCCTGCAATGAAGCTTTTATAAGCATGCGCATCGCTGCTGAATCATCCACGACCAGCACTTTATATTTCTTGGACATGACCCCCCCGTTGTAAAATTTTGACTGCACTTGAATATGAACAGAACTCGTTGCCAGGAATGGTCTGCCAATAGATTGTCAGTGCAGTTTCGTCCCTTCCGGGAAGTGTATACGATTTCTGTTTGTCATGAATATTTTTTGCGCGACAAATACTTCTAGCCAGAGTCTGTGAAGCTAAGATAAACGAGGTGGTTGCCCAGGCAAAGCGGCACAGTCATCCTCAGCGTCATCCCGCTATAGGTGAAAGAATTCCCTAATAAAATCGGTTCATTTTTATCCTGACTTAAGGGTACACTTCACGCGCCATCAATGAGGAGGATGGCAATGCAGAATCGGACATTGTCTGCATCCCAATCGAGTAACCATGACCAGCGATAAACAAGGGTTAATTAGTGCAGCAGTAAAAAGGTTGGTGCGATGGAAAAACAAAAATTACGCATGATTCATAACATGGCCCGTTCCGGGAGCACGCTCATATGCAAATGTCTCGGATGCATGGAAGGTGTCGTGCTGCTCAGCGAACTCCATCCGCGTGTGTGGAACACGTTTAACCCGCTCAAGCAGGCGGAGGAATGGTTCGGTTTATTGACCCCGGACGAACTTGCCGAACAGTTAAAGCAAGGTGCCGTTAATTACGCCGCTGCGATCACGCTGATCGAACAGCGCAGCAGAGCGCGCGGTAAGACGTTGGTGTTGCGTGACTGGGCGCATCTCGATTACACCGGCTTTCCATACGTCACTACACCCGGTTATAGCCCATTGCTCTATACAGAGCTGGCCGCGAGCTTCGATATCATTCGCATATCGACCACGCGCGACCCCGTTACCCAGTGGCAGAGCCTGATAAAACTAACCCCGTTGCAAGAGCCACTCCAATCTGGAGCGTTTGGCCTCGAACAATTTCTTGCGGGCTACCGGAAATACGCCGAGCTATGTGTAGAAACAGGTTTCATTCGTTATGAAGATTTTCTCCGCAAGCCGGATCTGGCGATGCGCAGGCTTTGCGAACATCTGCAAATCAAGTTCGATCCGGGCTTCATCAAAAAATGGCACAGCTATAAAACGATAACTGGAGATATCGCCAATCCAAACGATTCAAACAAAATCAAAATGCCAGCCAAACGGCCCGTTGAACCTGAGCTGAGAAAACAATTGCTGGCTAATGCCGACTATCACCGTATATGTGCATTGCTCGGCTATAACCCTTTGGCAAAATGAGTTTTGCTGTACGGCAAGCCGGGAGCAATGTTATTGCGCCGCACTGCCGGTGATTTTGCGCGATGAGTACAGCAGGGCAATGGCATTGAAACCGAGATAAACGAGATAGCTGACAAAATAAAGCAGCGCTGTCCGTTCCAGCGTCATCCCGTCGGCAAACAGCCACAACAGCAATGCGTAAAGCGGCAGCGACAATATTTCTCCTGCCATGATCAGCCAGGTGCGATGAGCGGCGAAAAGACCAAACAGGAACACCCACGAGGCGATGCGTATCCAGCTGCCCAGCATGATCAATGCGGCAGTTTCATCGCTCACCATGAAGCGCGCGTCATACAAGGCCGCCAGCATGACGCGCTGGTTGAAGAAGATCAGCAGCAGCAAACATGCCGCCGGGATCAGCACCATTACCCCGGCATGCGTCATCTCTTTTTTGAATTGTGCTGATCCATAAGTGGCGCTGAAGCGCGGCAGAAAGATCAGCGACAGCACGCCTGCCGCCGTGGCGGTCACCCACTCGGTGGAGCGCCACAGCGCCTGCAGGAATCCTACATCGCTCCATGACAGCGAGCCCGACAACATACTGCGTACCAGCAGCATCGAAACCGGACTCATGATGCCGATCGCCAGACCGACCGGGACGAACTTCACCAGCTTGCGGAAATACTTGGCTCCGTCTTCCTGCCCGGCGCGAGTCCGCGACAATTGTTGCAAATAGCGCCAGATCACGATGCCTATGATTGCCAAAGCGAAGCTTTGCATCCACATCAGCCCGCGCAAGTGCAGCCCGAACCATGCACTCGCCGCCACCAGCAGCAATATCGCGCTGGTCAGCAGCGCCAGCGCCAACATGCGTTGCTGCTGGTGTTTGCCCAGCCAGTAAGCGTTGAGCGTGGCGGGAACGACGGTGATACAACCGGCCAATGCGGCGAGCAAAAACAAATCCGTATCAATTTTTTTCTGGGTGAGCCAAACCACCAACTCGGGTGAGGCCAATATCACGATCAGCGCTACCGCCACCGACGTACCCAAACCCAGCTTGAGTGCGTCACGGAGCAGGCTGCGTTCATCGCGCGGATCGCTTATCTGGGCGATCAATACTGTCAGGCCCTGCAATACCCCCGCCAGGGTAACAGCGCTGACCAATTCCACTACCGACTGCAGTTGCGCCCACAGCGCGACTACAGCCGGGCCGCCGGACAATGCCAGCACCTTGTCCAATCCCGCCCTACCCAGAAGATCGATCAGAATGATGGCAAAAGCTGCCAGTACGCTTTGGATGGAAGTCAATACTACCTCTTGTTATTATTTTGTGCGTTGCAAGGAGCCATTACAAGACGGACCATTATTATTTTTGCTGGAACGACAAGGCCAGCTTAACGCTGGCCTTGTAATTTGTCACTCTGGAGGTGACTACATCGATTCCGATTTTGTTTTTCCGCTCGTATCGATCTTCTTGGCGCCATGCAACAAGGGCATCGCATCGAAGTATTCCTGGCGCGTCACCTTGCCATCCTTGTTGGCATCCACCTCACCGAAATACTGGGATAGCATCGGCATGTTCTTTGCCTCGTCACGATCCAATCCGCCGTCATGGTTAGTATCGGCAGCATTGAAGCGCTGATCCAGATGCGTCGTCGCATCGCCATGCCCCATCCCTTGGGAGTGTCCGCCTTGCAATTCCTCCAGCGTGAGCTTGCCGTCCTTGTTGGTATCCAGCTCCCTAAAATGTTTGGCGTTATAGGCGTTGAACTCTTTCAGTGAAATCACGCCATCGCCGTTGGTATCCAGTTTGCTGAATACCATTTTGTCCATTTCTCCGTGATGCTGGCTGTGCGGATTTTCAACGCTTGCTTCACCTTCAGCGTGCGCCAGGTTGACGCTCAGCACAAGGCCGGAAACGGCAACAAGATAACTAATGGCCTTTGTCATTCATGAATCCTTTCTAAGTATCGGGGTTGTGCGGGTTGTTGGATATGACTCTATCACGTTGACAGTTGTGTGCGAAGCGAAGCAGTGTAGAGAGTAGGGGCAATGTGCCTAGGTTCGGCGACTGCTTGGTCCGAAATAAATCCGTCGCACTTCAACACGGCATGAGGCCGACTACACGCCGGAAAGTTCCATTACGTGTCGCGCGTTCCCGGTGTATCCAAGTGGGACGTCTTCAGGCTGGATGTCTCCGGGCCGGGTGTCTCCAAACTGATGCGGCCCAGTTTGCCGCTGCGATATTCCGTCAGCAATATCATCGCCGCTTTTTCCAGATCGGGTTCGCCGCCGCGGCCCTTGAGCAGGCAGCCGCGTTTCTTCGCGATGGCCTCGACTACACCCATGCCATCCATTACTTCCTCGACTATGCCGTAGCGTGCGGCGAGCAGGCCGGGGTAGCGTGCGAGTAACGTGGCGGATAAATATTCGGCGACTTCCTCGTCTATCGTGGCATTGCGCCCGATCGCATGTATCGTGGCGAGCTTGAGGCCATCTTCCGGGTTCTCGATTTTCGGCCACAGCAGGCCGGGTGAATCGGTGAGCGTCATGTGATCGTTGATGTTATGGCTCTGTAGTGATTTGGTGATAGCGGGTTCGTCGCCGACATGGGCGACGCGCCTTTTGAGCAGCATGTTCATCAGTGTGGATTTGCCAACGTTGGGGATACCCATGATCATCAAACGCAGCGGCTTGTGGGTGCTGTCGCGATGCGGGGCGAGCGGCTGGCACAACTTGGGCACCTTGGCGGCATCGCTGGCATTCTTGCAACTCAGCGCCACAGCCTTGACACCGGGCTGCTTGTTGTAAAAATTCAGCCATGCCTGAGTGGCGACGGGATCGGCAAGGTCGGCCTTGTTGAGTATTTTCAGGCAGGGACGCTGGCGATGCTCGCGCAACTCTTTGATCATCGGGTTGCAACTCGCTTCCGGCAGACGCGCATCCAGCACCTCGATGACGACATCGATGAACTCCATCGCCTCGGCGGCTTTTCTGCGCGCCGAGGTCATGTGACCGGGGAACCACTGTATGCTCATTTGCACTCGACCAACTAATCAAAGGCGGATTTTACTCTGTGCTGCTTGCTGATGCGTGAAACGTATAAAATTTGACATACGCTCTCTTGCTGTCCGATAATCCGAACATGAATTCTCTGCACACATTCAATCACATTCGACCCAACGCTCGCGTCAATCTGCGCGCGGTGTGGTGCTGTTCTTATTGTGGTCTGGAGAGTTAGCGATTAAGTTCGATTAATACAGGTAGTTTCCGGAAGGCCACAGAATCCATCTGTGGCCTTTTTGTTTTTCTAACCCTCACCCTTCGACAAGCTGGTGTAACTACTAGCCATTCGACTAGGCGAGTAAACAACACTCGCCTAGTCGCTGGTTATCAGGGTGAACGGTAGTTTTGAAGTAGAGCCCAGGAGAAAAATATGTCGCTTCCAGTCGCGTTTGTTTCGGTCATTTTGATCTGGTCCACCACACCGCTAGCGATCAAGTGGAGTGCGCTAGGTATCGGATTCAGCTTTGCAGTGCTTGCGCGCATGGCGATCAGCATGCTGCTGTGTGTGTTGTTGCTGGCGGCACTGCGAATTCGTTTTTCTATGCACCGCAAAGCACTGCTGAGTTATCTGGCCAGCGGCCTGAGCATGTTCGGCGCGATGATGCTGACCTATTGGTCATCGCAATACGTCAGCTCGGGCATGATCTCGGTGCTATTCGGCTTGTCTCCACTGATCACCAGTCTGGGTGCGGCCTTGTGGCTGAAGGAAGAGGCGCTCACGCCCAGCAAACTGGCAGGTATGTTGCTGGGTTTTGCCGGTCTGGTTCTGGTGTTTCAAGGTGGCTTGTCATTAGGCGACGGTGCGCTCGCTGGCTTGATGGCCCTGTTCATTGCGGTGGCATCCCAATCGCTGGGATTGGTCTGGATCAAAAGGATAGCTGATGACAGCCATCCAGTTGCGACCACGCTGGGCTCGCTGGTCGTGGCTTTGCCGTTGTTTTTCATCGCGTGGTGGTTTGCGGATGGGCACATTCCTACAGCCATGCCGGAACGTGCGGTCGAGGCGACCTTGTATCTGGGCGTGTTCGGTTCGGTGCTTGGCTTCGTTCTGTATTACTACATGATCAAGCATATGGAGACAGGACGCATTGCCTTGATCGCGCTGATCACGCCAGTGATCGCGTTGCTGCTCGGGCATAGCTTGAATCAGGAAGCGGTGTTGCCCAACGTCTGGTTCGGTACGGCAAGCATTCTGCTGGGCTTGGTCTTGCACCACTGGGGTGAACAGTGGCGGGCGTATTTACCGATAGGTCGCCGGGGTAGGTAGGTAAAAAATGTTCTTTACTATGGTGCCAGCAATTTCAATTGTGCATCGTCGAGGTAACACCATTCGCCTTCAGCTAGATTCAGTTCTGCCAGCTTCAACTTGCCGATCTGCGCACGGTGCAATGCGGCGCAGTGGTTGCCCGCCGCTGCCAGCATGCGCTTGACCTGATGATATTTGCCCTGCTCCAGCACGATCTCGATCCGGTGGCTATCGACCATGCGGCAGCTCACCGCCGCCAACGGCGCAGGTTCGTCGTGCAGCTTCACCCCGGCGAGTAATTCAGCGACCAGCTCCGGCGTGACCGGATCATGCGTAGTCGCGACATAGATTTTCGGGATGTGCCGTTTGGGTGAGGACTGCTGGTGGATGAACGGCCCATCATCCGACATCAGCAACAGGCCGGTGGTGTCATGGTCGAGGCGTCCTACCGGCTGCACATCGCGCCGGGTGAATTGCTCGGGCAGCAGCGTCAACACACCGGGGTGATGGCTGGCTTTTCTCGAGCACTCGAAGTTGGCCGGTTTGTGCAACGCGATGTATACGTGCTCGCGATAACGCCACACCTCACCAAATATCTTGAATTCAAGGCCATCGGTATTGATGGTGGCGCGGCTGTCGGTAACGGTAGTGTCAGCGATACTCACTTCACCGGCGGCGATCAATTCGGCGCACCACTTGCGGGTGCCAAAGCCCTGCGATTGCAGGACGCGGTCTAATGTCAGTTTGCCCATGGCAGAACTCTAGCAGACTGGCGCAATAATGAATCGTTTTCCGGGTAGTGTGAACCCGCGTTGTGTGCCTGCGAGCTATGTTTGATGAAGCCAAATATCAAGTTTCAGATAGCGTAGCTAACTGCCCGGCTTTGGTACAATGCGCTTCGTTGTCGCGTTTTGATAAAGCGAATTTGGGCGCGTGTTGGTCAGTCGATGATGAGCAAGGAATGGAGTCGCGATGAACCTGATGTTCTGGAAGAAAAAAGCCACTACTGAAGATAGCGCAGACGACGCGCAGGAAAAACCTGACGACCGGACTGTGCCACGCGAATCGCCCGGACGAGAGTCGCTCAACGAGGAAGCATCCGAAGATGCGGCAGCTGATTCAGCAAACGCCAGTCCCGTTCGCTCCAGACGAGGCCTGCTCTTAGGCGCAGTAACCGGCATGCTAATTTTGGCCGCAGCCGGATTGACCATCTGGAAATTCTTTCTGCCGACACACAAGCAAGTCATCGCCACGGTTGAAGCCCCCACCGTGGTCGAGCCTATACCGCTTCCCGAAAAACAGCTGATCAAATTACCCCCGATCGGAATTCCCCAGTTAAGAAAAGTCCCATCCGAAGACCATCAAACTGACAGCGAAGGCTTAAAGAAAAAGAACGATGCACTGCAAACCCAAATCCAGGCGCTTAAAGTAGAGCCGGCCCAGGTGCAGAGTCCCCCGAGTGCAAGCCGTCAAGCTGAAATCGAAATCCTGAAAAAACACAATAGCGAGTTGCAAGCGCAAGTCGGGAGGCTTAAAGCCGAGTTGCCTCAGCTTGAAAAAGCTCAAGCCGAACAACACCAGGCTAGTATTGACGCTCTCACGAAAAAGACCAACGAATTGCAAGCACAGCTCGAGGCGCTCAAGAAAAAACAGCAACAACCTTCTGTTCCGCCAACCGGTCAAGCGCTGGTTAAGGGTCGGCCGCCCGCCCGCACTGGCGACATGGCGGTAGGCAATAAAAATCCTAAAGCTACCGCCATGACTTTGAAGGAAGTTATTGATGCCATGAACGCCGGCTCTGGCAGCCCACCCAACAAAGCCGCCCAATAAGCAACCTGATCGATTCGACATGGGACTTAATTTTTGCAGTACCTTTGGTTGAGGCAACATGGGTCCGTTGAACTTTTCCGGTCATAAATTTGCACATCAAAGTTGAGTAGGCATAAGATGCAATCATGGATCATCTGCTCCCTCTTTCCCGCGTAGCCAAACTGGTTGGAACATCTCGCCATGCGCTGCAGGAGATGATACGTAGCGGCACTTTGGATACCTTTGATGGCATGGTTGAACTGAATGAGTTGCTGCGTGCTTTTCCCGATACAAAATGGGAAGACGATGCCGAATTCCGCCGCATCACCGAGATCAAGGAGCGGGCTTTCGGCAAGCGCGTGTTCGAACGCGCACTCCCGGATAAGGAGGTGCTGGCAGCGCGTTTGTTCGAGCTGGGTAATGAGTATGCTGCTACCAAGGCGTTGTTGATGCATTACAGCCAGGTGTTGTCGTGGCTGGACGAGAAGATCGACGAGATCGAAGAGGATCAGAATAAAGAGACTCGCCATGCGCTGCATGTGCTGCGCGCATTCATTGTACGCCACCTAGCCGAAATACCCCCCGATGCCGCAAAAGTGCAGGCATTAATCGCACAGGAAAGGATACTTAAAATCATGTCGGCGCACGTCACGATCAAACCCAGCGGTCACGAGTTCATCGTCGAGAGCAACGATACGCTTTTGGAGGCCGCACTCCGGGCGGGCGTGTCGCTGGATTACGGATGTAGCAACGGCAATTGCGGCGACTGCCGTGCGCGCCTGATATCTGGCGAGGTCAGGAAAGTCCGCGCGCACGACTATGTGTTAAGCCAGGCGGAAAAAGACTCCGGCGTGATCCTGTTGTGCTCCTGCGCGGCGGTGAACGATGTGGTGATCGAGGCCAACGTGGCTGGCGCGAGCGACATCCATCAGCAGCAGTTGGTGGTCAAGGTCAAAGCGGTGGAAGTGTTCAATCCGCAGGTGGCAGCCCTGCACTTGCTGGCGCCGCGCAGCCAGCGTCTGCGCTACCTCGCCGGTCAGTCGGTTCGGTTATCGGCACATGGCGCGAGCGGACGTTACGCGATCGCCAGTTGTCCATGCGAAGAACGGCATATCGAGATTCAGGTGTTGCGCAATGCAGACGATGCATTTTCGCAACTGTTGTTCAGCGGCTTGAACGCAAATGAAAACATCGAACTGGAAGGGCCGTACGGCGAATTCGTGCTGGAAGACGCCTCCACGCGCCCGATTATCTTTGTCGCGTTCGGCGTGGGCTTCGCGCCGGTCAAAAGCCTGATCCAGCATGCGATGTCGCTCGATCTGGCCGAGTCCATCGACTTGCATTGGCTGGCGGACGAGGCGGGGTACTATCAGAACAACCTGTGCCGCGCCTGGGCCGATGCGCTGGATAATTTTACCTACATTACGCACGCGTCAACGACAGAAGTGGAAACCACCCTCGCCAATATCGTCAACGATTATCCCGACCTGCATCGCTTCGATGTCTATGCGGCAGGCACAGCAGCACAACTGCAACTTGCCAAGCGTGTATTCTTGAAGCATGGTTTGCCTGCACAACAATGGCGGGCTGGCGCAACGGACGCGTGATCGCCTGGATAACAGAAGATACACTGATAGATCAGCCCAAGGTTTTGCGTTGACTGGATAAAATTGGTACTCTGAGGCAATCTACTCACAGGAGCGACTCATGCCACTACTTAGCTATGATTCCTTGTCAACCTACTGGTCGGCTCCTGTCGTCGAAGCCAACATCGTGGTTTTCTTCAACCTGCTCGGGGCATTGCTATTAGGGCTGCTGGTCGGCTACGAGCGTTCCTACCATGGCCGCGCGGCGGGCATGCGCACTTACGGTCTGGTGTGCCTGGCTTCTGCGGCACTGACCGTGATCGTCGGTTATCCCGAGCTGTGGTTTGGCGGACACAGCCAAGTGACAGGCTATCCGGATGTGACGCGAGTCATTCAGGGCATCGTCACGGGGGTCGGCTTTCTGTGTGCCGGTGTGATCATCAAAGAGGGGTTCACCATCAGCGGCCTGACCACGGCGGCTTCCATCTGGGCCGCATCGGCGATCGGCATCCTGGTCGGCATCGGCTTCTACTTTGCCGCCATCATGTTATCCATCATGTCAGCCGGTGTGATGATGTGGATTTCAAAAATTGAATCCTGGCTACCCTCCCGTCTCGCGATCGCTGTCGTGCTGAACTTCCGCAAAGGTTTCGAACCGGGCGAAGAATTGGTGTCCGGGGCAATGAATGAACACGGCTACCGGATCGCCTCCGGGTCGCTGGTGATCAGCACCAGCGAAGCAGGGCAGGTGTGGCAATTTTCGGCCTTTGCGCTGCGCAACGATACCAGCTATTCGATTCCCGCCATTTCACGGGAACTGGCCAAGGTCAACGGAGTGGAAAGATTTCAGCTTTCTTTTGCCCGAAATTAACGGTGCCAGAAACTAACAGCATTAATACTCCGCTCGATCAGCGTTACTCCAAGAACTTCCCGTCCACATAGAACCATCGCCCGTCTTCGCGCACAAAGCGGCTGACCTCATGCAGTCGTCCGGCGCGTCCGCCGATTTTGTAGCGCGCGACGAATTCCACGGTCGCGCGCTCCGTTGATTCTGGCGCGTGTTGCTTGACCTCAAGTCTGAGCCATTTGCTATTGTCCGATGCGAGTTCGAGCGCGACGGGCCGCGTGCTGGAATGCCAAGTGGTGAGGAGATAGCTTTCCAGCTTGAGCACATAGGCGCTGTAGCGTGAACGCATTAGAAATGAGGCATCCGGAGCGGGTGCGCCGTGGTGAAAACGGCCGCAGCAAGTGGCATAGTCTGAACCGCCGCAGGGGCAAGGCAATGGTCGCGCAGTCATTGCTAACCTGAACGGAAACTCCCCTGCAATACTTTAGGTTCGACTTCGATCATGCCGGCATCGCTGGTCATCATGATGTGGCCTTCCTGGATCGTGCATTGCAGTTGCATCGTGCGGCTGGCCAGGGCGGCAAGCGCCAGCGTGGTATTGCTGGCCAGCTTGAATACGGTGAGGTTATCCAGGCGCTGCAATTTGCTGCTATTCTCATTCCACCAGATATCGGCAGCACGGCCGTAGCTGACGACCACGACCTGCTCGGCGCGTCCGCTGGCTTTGCGAATCTCGCGCTCATCGGGCAGGCCGACTTCTATCCAGCGTTCGATCGCGCCGGTCAGATCCTTGTGCCACAGGTCGGGCTCGTCGTCGCTGCTCATGCCTTTGCCGAAGGTCAGCGCGTCGTCCGCGTATAGCGCAAAGGCGAGCAGGCGCACCATCATGCGCTCATCGGTTTCCGATGGATGCCGCGCCAGCGTCAACGCATGATCGGCGTAATAATGCCTATCCATGTCGGCGATCTGGAGTGCGGCTTTGAAGACGGTTGCTTTGATGGCCATATGGGTGTCGTTGTGATCGGATGATTTGCAGTCGCGCATTCTAGCCCGAATGCTTTATGGAGGCATATCAGCCTGCGTCGAAACCAAACCTCCTACATTGGGCCACTCTTCTGTTTGACTGAATTAATCATGCATCATTTAAAAAACATCCCGGGAAGGTGCTCAGGACTTCCAGAGAGTTGCCCATCATCCCCAGACAAGGTAAAATTCCCGCCCTTTCGCTTTTGAATTTGACGTGGCGGCGTGTGGCGTCATTTTTTGGCTCTAATGAATTGTGCTTTTAGTTTGAACTGGGGAACACGTGAGTAATTCTTCTTTGCCGATGCAACAAGGCTTGTACGATCCGCGCCAGGAGCGCGATGCCTGTGGGGTGGGCTTTGTCGCCCACATCAAGGGCAAGCAGAGCCATGACATGGTGCGTCAAGGCTTGCAGATTCTGAAAAATCTGACTCATCGCGGTGCGGTGGGTGCCGACCCCTTGGCCGGTGACGGTGCGGGTATCTTGTTGCAGATTCCCGATGCTTTTTTGCGCGCGCAGTGCGCAGCAAAGGGTTTGGCATTGCCAGCCGTTGGCAGCTACGGCGTGGGTATGTTGTTCTTGCCGCGCGATGGTGCAGCGCGTGCTGCGTGCGAGAAGATCGTTGCCGAGAGGACCGCCGCTGAAGGTCAGCAGTTGTTGGGTTGGCGCGATGTGCCGGTGGATAGCAGCGGGTTGGGCGAGAGCGTCAAGAAGGTCGAACCGGTTGTGCGCCAGGTGTTTATCGCACGCGGCAAGAATTGTACGGATCAGGATGCATTCGAGCGCAAGCTGCTGGTGATCCGCAAGACCATGGAGCATGCGGTAAGCAGCTTAGGCAATTCGCAGGGCAAAGGTTTCTATTGCCCTTCGCTGTCTTCGCGCACCATCGTTTATAAAGGCATGCTGCTGGCCGATCAGGTCGGCAAGTATTATCTCGATCTGCAGGACGACAGCGTGGTCAGTGCGCTGGCGTTGGTGCATCAACGCTTCTCCACCAACACTTTCCCGACCTGGAATCTGGCGCACCCGTTCCGCATGATTGCGCATAACGGCGAGATCAACACCGTGCGCGGTAACGTGAACTGGATGACGGCGCGCCATGCGGCGATGTCCTCCAAGCTGCTCGGCGAGGATCTGGAAAAACTCTGGCCGCTGATCGTGGAAGGCCAGTCGGACTCCGCCTGTTTCGACAACGCGCTGGAATTGCTGGTGGCGGGCGGATATTCATTGCCGCACGCGATGATGTTGCTGATACCCGAAGCCTGGGCGGGCAATCCGTTGATGGACGAGGAGCGCCGCGCTTTCTACGAATATCATGCCGCGCTGATGGAGCCGTGGGACGGCCCCGCCGCCGTGGCTTTCACCGATGGCCGCATGATAGGCGCGACACTGGACCGCAACGGCCTGCGCCCGGCGCGCTATCTGATCACCGACGACGACTTGGTGCTGATGGCTTCCGAGATGGGTGTGCTGGATATTCCGCAACACAAGATCGTCAAGAAATGGCGCTTGCAGCCGGGCAAGATGTTTCTGATCGACATGCAGGCCGGGCGCATCGTCGATGATGCCGAACTGAAACATCAGCTCGCCACCGCCAAGCCGTATCGCAAGTGGGTCGATCAATCGCGTTATTTCCTCGGCGACCTGCCGGAAGTGGCGGGCAAACCAAAATTGAATGCCTCGCTGCTGGATACCCAGCAAGCGTTCGGCTATACCCAGGAAGACCTGAAATTCATCCTCGCGCCTATGGTCACTGCCGGTGAAGAGCCGACCGGCTCAATGGGCACCGATGCCACGCTGCCAGTGCTATCCAACAAGAACCGCTCGTTCTACGATTATTTTCAGCAACTGTTCGCGCAAGTGACCAACCCGCCTATCGATCCGATCCGCGAAGAGATCGTCATGTCGCTGACTTCCTTCATCGGCCCGAAACCCAATCTGCTCGGCATCGAAGAAACCAAACCGATGTTGCGTCTGGAAGTGCACCAGCCGGTGTTGTCGAACGACGACATCGCGAAATTGCGCAACATCGATCAGCTTACCAAGGGGCAATACCGCTCGCTGGTGCTGGATATCACTTATCCGGCTTTGCTGGGTGCGGCCGGCTGCGAGAAAACGGTGCAAGCCTTGTGTGCCGCAGCCGACCAGGCTGTGGCCGATGGTTACAACGTGCTGATCCTGTCGGATCGCGCGATGTCTGCGAAACGCGTGGCGATCCCCGCGCTGGTGGCGTGTTCCAAAGTGCATCATCATCTGGTGCAGGCCGGGCTGCGCACCAGCACCGGTCTGGTGGTGGACACCGGCTCGGTACGCGAGGTGCACCATTTCGCCTTGCTCGCCGGATACGGCGCGGAAGCAATATGCCCGTGGCTAGCCTATGAAACCATCGCGGCGATGAAACTGTCCGTGAACGTGGATGTCAAGGAAGCGAAGAAGCGTTACATCAAGGCGATCAACAAGGGCCTGATGAAGGTCATGTCCAAGATGGGCATCTCCACTTACCAGTCTTATTGCGGTGCGCAAATCTTTGAAGCGGTTGGCCTGAATGCAGAATTCGTCGCCGAATATTTCACCGGCACCGCAACCCAGATCGAAGGCATCGGTTTGAACGTGGTGGCGGAAGAGGCGGTGCGCACGCATCGCAGCGCTTTCGGCACCGACCCGGTGCTGGCCAACGCGCTCGAAGCCGGCGGAGAATATGCATGGCGCGTGCGCGGCGAAGAGCACATGTGGACACCGGACTCCATCGCGAAATTGCAGCATGCTACGCGCACCAACAATGCCGCGACCTACAAGGAATACGCGAAACTCATCAATGACCAAAGTACCAAGCTGAAAACCTTGCGTGGCCTGTTTGTGATCAAGGCTGCCGGCGCAGCCGTGCCGCTGGCCGAAGTTGAGTCCGCCAAGGATATCGTCAAACGTTTTGCCACGGGCGCGATGTCGCTGGGTTCGATTTCCACAGAGGCCCACACCACGCTGGCGATCGCGATGAACCGCATTGGCGGCAAGTCCAACACCGGCGAAGGCGGCGAAGATGCGGCGCGTTTCAAGACCTTGAAGGGCGGCGAGATGCTTTCCGACATCATCGGCAAGAATCGTATTGCGGCAGATCGTGAAATGAAAGCGGGCGACTCGTTGCGATCGAAGATCAAGCAGGTGGCCTCGGGCCGTTTTGGTGTGACCGCTGAGTACCTCGCCAGCGCCGACCAGATCCAGATCAAGATGGCGCAGGGCGCGAAGCCCGGCGAAGGCGGTCAATTGCCCGGCGGCAAGGTGTCGGAATACATCGGCAAGCTGCGCTTCTCGGTACCGGGCGTCGGGCTGATCTCGCCACCGCCGCATCACGATATTTATTCGATCGAAGATCTTGCGCAGCTGATCCATGACCTGAAAAATTCCAACCCGACCGCATCGATCTCGGTGAAGCTGGTTTCCGAAGTGGGCGTGGGTACGGTGGCAGCCGGTGTGGCGAAAGCCAAGGCCGACCACATTGTGGTGTCCGGTTACGACGGAGGCACCGGCGCATCGCCGATCTCCTCGATCAAGCACGCGGGCACGCCGTGGGAACTCGGCTTGGCGGAAGCACAGCAAACGCTGGTGCTGAACCAGTTGCGCGGACGCATCGCATTGCAGGTGGACGGCCAGATCAAGACCGGCCGCGATGTGGTGATCGGCGCGCTGCTGGGCGCGGATGAATTCGGTTTCGCCACCGCGCCGCTGGTGGTGGAAGGCTGCATCATGATGCGCAAGTGCCACCTCAACACCTGCCCGGTCGGCGTTGCGACACAAGACCCGGAGCTGCGCAAAAAATTTACCGGCCAGCCGGAGCATGTCGTGAACTACTTCTTCTTCATCGCCGAAGAAGTGCGCGAATACATGGCGCAACTGGGCTTCCGCAAATTCGAAGACCTGATCGGGCGCAGCGATTTGCTCGATGTGAAACACGGCATCGCGCACTGGAAGGCGCAAGGGCTGGACTTCTCCAGGGTGTTCCATCAGCCGGATATGTCCGCGATCATGGGGCGCCGTTATTCGGATGCGGCTACCAGCGTGGCTCGCCGTCATGTGGATACGCAGGATCACGCGCTGGAAAAAGCGCTGGACAATCAGCTGATCGCCCAGGCGCAAAACGCGCTGAACAACAAACAAGCGGTGACTTTGCAAAGCAAGATCAGCAACGTCAACCGTACCGTAGGCACTATGCTGTCGCATGATGTGGCCAAACGATATGGCCACACCGGCTTGCCGACCGACACGATCAACGTGAAATTCACCGGCACCGCCGGTCAGAGTTTCGGTGCATTTCTGTCGCCGGGCATCTCATTCGAGTTGCGCGGCGAAGGCAACGACTACGTGGGCAAAGGCTTGTGCGGCGGGCGCATCGCGATCATGCCTCCTGCGGATTCAAAACTGGTCTCGCATGAAAACATCATCGTCGGCAACACCGTGATGTATGGCGCGACTTCCGGCGAATGTTATTTTTCCGGCGTCGCGGGCGAACGTTTCGCGGTGCGCAACTCCGGCGCGATCGCCGTAGTGGAAGGTCTGGGCGACCACGGTTGCGAATACATGACCGGCGGTATGGTCGTGGTGCTGGGGCAGACCGGGCGCAACTTCGCGGCGGGCATGTCCGGCGGCGTGGCTTATGTACTGGATGAAGCAGGCGGCTTCGAGAAGCGCTGCAATCTGACCATGGTGGCGCTCGAGTCCGTTCCATCCGAGGCAGAGGCCAGCGAAACCGGCGAAGTCGAATCGCATGGCCGCGTGCATTTCAATCTGCTCGACAAGGCGGATGAGTTTGCCTTGCGTGAACAGATCGAAAAACATCTGCGCTACACCCATAGCCCGCGCGCCAAACACATCCTGGATAACTGGGACAAGTATTTGCCCAAGTTCACCAAGGTGATGCCGACCGAATATAGGCGCGCTTTGCAGGAAATTGCGGCAGCACAAAAAGCCAAACAGCTGGAGGCCGCATAATGGGCAAGCCAACTGGATTCATGGAGTTTCAACGTTTGAGCGAAGCCAGCCTGCCCGTGGCAGACCGGCGCAAGAACTATAACGAGTTCGTGCTGCACCTCAACGATGATCAAGCCAAGACACAAGGCGCGCGCTGCATGGATTGCGGCATCCCGTTCTGCACCACGGGCTGCCCGGTCAACAACATCATCCCGGACTGGAACGATCTGGTGTATCGCGGCAACTGGCGCGAAGCGCTGGACGTGTTGCATTCCACCAACAACTTTCCGGAAATCACCGGACGCATCTGCCCCGCGCCATGCGAAGCGGCCTGCACGCTGAACATCAACAACGATGCGGTGGGCATCAAGTCCATCGAGCATGCGATCATCGACAAGGGCGGCGAGAGTGGCTGGGTATTGCCGCAACCCTCAGCGAACAAGACCGGCAAGAAAGTCGCCGTGGTCGGCTCCGGCCCCGCCGGGCTGGCAGCCGCGCAGCAATTGGCGCGCGTGGGTCACAGCGTGACAGTGTTCGAGAAGAACAGCCGCATCGGCGGTTTGATGCGCTACGGCATCCCCGATTTCAAACTCGACAAGCGCCTGATCGACTGGCGCATGGCGCAACTGGCAGCCGAAGGCGTCAAATTCCAGACCAGCACTTTCATCGGCAAGGATGCACCTGCTAAAGGTACAACCAACGATGCGAAAAAAACCATCAGCCCCGACGAGTTGCTGAAAAGATTCGATGCGGTGATCCTGGCTGGTGGCGCAGAAGCACCGCGCGATCTGCCGGTACCGGGGCGCGAATTGCAGGGCGTGCACTACGCGCTTGAATTCCTGATCCCGCAAAACAAGGAGGTGGCGGGCGACGGACGCAATCCGATTCGTGCCGATGGCAAGCACGTGATCGTGATCGGTGGCGGCGATACCGGCTCCGATTGCGTGGGCACCTCGAATCGCCATGGCGCATTGTCGGTCACGCAATTCGAAGTGATGCCGCGCCCGCCGGAAAAAGAAAACAAATCCCTGGTATGGCCGAACTGGCCGATGAAGCTGCGCACCTCCAGCTCGCATGAAGAAGGTTGTAACCGGGACTGGGCGATTGCCACCAAGGAATTCATCGGCAGTAATGGCAAGGTCGAGAAGCTGCGCGCGGTGCGCGTGGAATGGAAAGACGGCAAGATGAACGAGATCGCCGGCAGCGAATTCGAGATGAAGGCCGATTTAGTATTGCTGGCAATGGGCTTCGTCAGCCCGGAGCAGAAGGTGCTGGATGCCTTCGGTGTGGAAAAAGACGCGCGCGGCAACACCAAGGCCGACACGGAAAATTACCGCACCAGCAAAGACAAGGTATTCGCTGCAGGCGACATGCGTCGCGGGCAATCGCTGGTGGTATGGGCGATACGCGAAGGCCGTCAGTGCGCACGCTCTGTCGACGAGTTTTTGATGGGTAGTTCCGTTTTGCCTCGTTAAGCAGTTTTAGAATTTAATTAAAAAGAGAGAATCATGAACTTCAAACTAAAAAACGACACCTTCCTGCGCGCACTGTTGCGTCAGCCAACCGAATACACTCCGCTGTGGATGATGCGCCAGGCCGGCCGCTATTTGCCGGAATACCGCGAGACGCGCAAGCGCGCCGGCAGCTTCCTCGGTCTGTGCAAGAACCCGGACTACGCTACCGAAGTCACACTGCAGCCGCTGGAGCGTTTCCCGCTGGATGCGGCGATCCTGTTCTCCGACATCCTCACCGTGCCGGATGCGATGGGCCTGGGTTTGTATTTCTCCGAAGGCGAAGGCCCGAAGTTCGAGCGCCCCCTGAATGATGCGGCGGCGATCAAGGCGTTGCGCGTGCCGGACATCGGCAAGGATTTGAAATACGTCACCGACGCGGTGACGCAGATACGCAAGGCGCTGAACGGCAGCGTGCCGCTGATCGGCTTCTCCGGCAGCCCGTTCACCCTGTCTTGCTACATGGTCGAAGGCGGCGGCAGCGACGACTACGCCAAGGTCAAGACCTTGATGTACAACGAACCCAAGCTGATGCACCACATCCTCGAAGTGACTACCCAGGCGGTGATCGCTTACCTGAATGCGCAGATCGAAGCGGGCGCGCAAGCCGTGATGATTTTCGACTCATGGGGCGGCGTGCTGTCCCATGCGGCATTCCATGAATTCTCGCTGGCCTACACGCATCGCATCGTCGATGGTTTGATCAAGGAAAAAGATGGTGTGAAGATTCCATCCATCGTGTTCACCAAGGGCGGCGGCTTGTGGCTCGAAAGTATCGCCAACACCGGCTGCGATGCAGTAGGCCTGGACTGGACCATAGATATCGGCATCGCGCGTCAGCGCATCGGCAGCAAGGTTGCACTGCAAGGCAACATGGATCCGGCTGTGCTGTTCGCTTCGCCGGATGCAATCCGCAAAGAAGTGGATCAGATCCTCGGTAGCTATGGTTACGGTAGCGGTCATGTGTTCAACCTCGGCCACGGCATTTCGCAGCATTCCGATCCGGAACACGCGGCAGTGCTGGTTGCGGCGGTGCATGAGTTGAGCAGAAAATATCATTAGATTGATGGTTTGAACAAAAGCCGCAGGCATTCCCTGCGGCTTTTGCATTTCTGCGACAATCGCAACGTTGATGGTTTGAAAAATATGTCCATAGTCCGCGTCGCCCTTGATGTCCCGCTGTCCACCCTGTTCGATTACACGGTGGCTGAGGGCGTTGAAGTCGGCCAGCGTGTGATCGTGCCGTTCGGGCGAAGGCAGTTGGTCGGAATGGTGATGGAATGCGTGGCCACGACGGATGTGTCGCCTGAGCGCATCAAGCCGGTGACGCAGGTGTTGCACGACAGCGCACCGCTGTCGGCGGGGTTGCTCGACCTGCTGCGTTTTTGCAGCGACTATTACCGGTTCCCGATCGGGCAGACGGTGCTGTCGGCGTTACCGGTGCGGCTGCGTTCCGACAAGCCGGTCATCAGCAAGCCAATACTGAGTTATCGTCTGAGTGCTAGCGGCGCGGCGCTCGACTTTGAAACTTTTCCAAAACGCAAAGTGGTACAGCGGCGCATTCTTTTGAAACTTGCCGAGCAACCGTGCAATCTGGCGCAGTTGAAGGCGTTGTCGGCAACGGTGGGTGGGCAACTTAAAGGGTTGATGGCAGAGGGGTGGGTGGAAAGTTATTCGGATGTCCACCTCCCTTCGACAAGCTCAGGCGGGTGCCCGACCAAAAGCTCTATGGGGCGAACGGTTGGTGATACTCACAAACATACATTCGATAACGCGCACACGTTGACCAGCGAACAGCAGCTGGCGGTAGATGCCGTCACGCAAGCCAGCGGCTATGCCTGCTTCCTGTTGCACGGCATCACCGGCAGTGGCAAGACCGAGGTGTATGTGCATCTGATGCATGCTGTGTTGCAGCGCGGCGGGCAGGTGTTGCTGCTGGTGCCTGAGATCAATCTGACGCCGCAATTGGAAAATTATTTCCGCAGCCGTCTTCCCGATGTGAACCTGGTCAGCCTGCATAGCGGACTATCGGAAGGCGAGCGTTTGCATAACTGGCAACAGGCGCAACTGGGTGCGGCGCAGATCGTGCTCGGCACGCGCCTGTCGGTGTTCACAGAGATGCCCAAGCTTGCGCTGCTCATCGTCGACGAGGAGCACGACAGTTCGTTCAAGCAGCAGGATGGCTTGCGCTATTCGGCGCGCGATGTGGCGATCTTTCGCGCCAATCAGTGCGGTGTGCCTATCGTGCTGGGTTCGGCCACGCCGTCGCTGGAGAGTTATCACAATGCGCAAAACGGGCGTTACCGGATGCTCAAGCTGACCGGGCGGGCGCTGGCTGCAGCGAGTCTGCCCAAAGTGCGCAGCATCAACATCACGCAGACTATCATGCACCACGGCATCAGCGAAAACCTGCTGCGCGAGATCGCGCTGCGCATAGCACGCAAGGAGCAGAGCCTGCTGTTCATCAACCGGCGCGGCTATGCGCCGGTGCTGATGTGTACCGGTTGCGGCTGGTTGTCCGGTTGCAAGCATTGCGCGGGCAAGATGGTGTTGCACCTTAACGAGCAACGCCTGCGCTGCCATCATTGCGGTTACCAGATACGCGTGCCTCAAGCCTGCCCGAGTTGCGGCAATGCCGATCTGCATCCGGTCGGCAGCGGCACACAGCGAGTGGAAAGCGTGTTGCAGCAACGCTTCCCGGATGCGCGCATCCTGCGTGTAGACCGCGACAGCACGCGCAACAAGCGCGCTTGGCAGACCATGCGCGAGCAGATACATGCGAATGAAGTGGATATTTTGGTGGGAACGCAAATGCTTGCCAAGGGGCACGACTTTCCCGAACTAACTTTAGTGGGTGTGCTCAATCCGGACAGTGCGCTGTACAGCAGCGATTTCCGCGCGCCGGAAAAACTGTTCGCGCAACTGGTGCAGGTGGCGGGACGCGCCGGACGTGCGGACAAGCCCGGCGAGGTGATCATCCAGACTGCCTTCCCCGATCACCCGTTGTTTCGCGCCTTGCAAACCCACGACTTCGAAGGCTGGGCAGCATCGCAGCTGGCTGAGCGCAAGATGGCGGGCTTTCCGCCGTTCATGTTTCAGGCGATGCTGCGTGCCGAGGGCAAGCAGGAAAACGAGGTGTACCGTTTTTTGAATGACGCGCGTGCCGCTGCGGTTGCACTCCAACATGAAGTGGAAATCCTCGGTGTAGTGCCCGCCGCGCTGCCGCGCCGCGCCAACCACCTGCGCGCGCAATTGCTGATCCAGGCAGCATCGCGCAAAGCCTTGCAGCAGTTTTTGCGCGCATGGCAACCGCCGCTGGACGCGCTGCCCGCGCAAAAACTGCGCTGCTCGCTGGACATCGATCCGTTGGAGTTTTAGTGCTTATACGTGCGGAGTGATTTTCATTGCATTTGCTTTCATTTGGATTTTTACACGGCTGGATGATTTTGAGGTCGTGGCATGTAGTATCGGAAATGTGCCGCAATTGCCGGAGGTATAATGCGCGAAAATACCAATAAAGGAGAGACAGCATGAAAGAAATAAACAATAGCGCTTTGGCACACCTGTCATTGCCACTCAAGGCACTCTTCACCGGTTATTTGCTGGTCATCGGCCTGGGCTTGCTGATGGCAGGCATGCAAATCATGCTGACCCACGGCATGGCGGATGGCAAGTTCGGCCTTTCGATAGACGACATCGTGTATAGCTATTATGGCGACCGCAGCGGCTCCAAGCTGGAGGCCAAGCTTAACGGTTCGATGAAAGATAATGCGCCTCCGGAGGCGCGCCTGGCCATGATCAAGTGGGCGCGTGCCGGCGCACCGGTGAATGAATGGGAAGCCACCATCAAGCCGCTGACCGAGCAGTATTGCGTCGGCTGCCATGCCAACATGCCGGGTATCGTCAACGTCGGCGAAAAGGAGGCGATGCAGAAAATTGCGGCCGTTGATTTGGGCGCGAGCGTGACCACCTTGACGCGGGTTTCGCACATTCATCTTTTCGGCATCGCCTTCATTTTCTTTTTCGTGGGTTGGATATTCAGTTTTGCCTCAGGCTTCAGCACGCTGGTCAAAGCGGGGCTGATTTTCTTTCCGTTCGCGTTTCTGATGCTGGACGTTGCGTCATGGTGGCTGACCAAATTCAATCCGAACTTTGCCTGGCTGGTGATAATAGGCGGCTTTGGTTACAGTCTGGCCTCGACGGTGATGATCTTCACATCGCTGTACCAGATGTGGTTGTTGAAAAGTCCCCGCTAGTTGGGTTGTTGTCGCGTTAGGTGAGTAATTGGAATTATTTGTTCGACTCTAGAGGGATGTCATGGAAAAACAATCAATCGCAATCGTCGGTCTGGGCAAGATGGGATCGGCTTTTCTTGTAGAGTTGCTGGGGCAACCCAATGAAAGTGTCGAGATCGTCGCTGTTGTGGAAAAAAAGAATACCTCCGGTTTGGCTCTGGCTAAAGCGCGTGGCATCAAGAACCTCAGCATAGACGAACTGATTGCGATGGGGGGCGACCTGAATATTCTTTTTGATCTCACTGGTGAAGCTGAGGTGCGGCAAGAAATCAGGGACAAGTTGCGGGCATCAGGGAACCACCACACGATTGTAGCCACAGATAATATTGCCCGGATGATCTGGGCGCTGATAGCCAGTGGTGCCGAATTGCCCAGAGCGCATGACAACGCCGGATATTGAACATCTCGCGGGTCATTTGTCTTTCCCGCTTGCACTTGACCCGCTGTGCGGGGGACGATAATGCGTGTTGATATGATCCACTCACTGTCTGCGCTGGCCGGCAGCGATGCCGTGCTGACCGATGAGTCGGCTGCGCCATACTGTACCGACTGGCGCGGGCGTTATTCGGGCAATGCGCTGGCGGTGGTGTTTCCATCGAGCACGCAGCAAGTCGCCGAGGTGGTGAAGCTGTGCGCCGCAAATCAAATCGCCATCGTGCCGCAGGGCGGCAACACCAGTTTGTGCGGCGGCAGCGTGCCGCTACAACAGGGCGCGCAAATCGTGCTGAATCTGTCGCGCATGAATCAGATTCGTGCCATCGATCCCACCAATTACACGATGATTGTCGAGGCCGGCTGCACCCAGGCCAGCGTGCGCGACGCGGCAGAGAAACAGGATCGCTTGTTTCCGCTGGCCCTCACCGCCATCGCATCGCACTGCGAAATCGGCGGCAACCTTTCTACCAATGCCGGCGGCATCGGCGTGTTGCGTTATGGCAATGCGCGCGATCTGGTGCTGGGTCTGGAAGTGGTGTTGCCGGACGGGCGCGTGTGGAACGGCTTGCGCAGCCTGCGCAAGGACAACACCGGCTACGATCTGAAACATCTGTTCATCGGTGCGGAAGGCACGCTCGGCATCATCACCGCTGCGGTGCTGAAACTGTTCCCGCGCCCCAAAGCAGAAGCGACGGCGTGCATTGCGGTACGTGATCCCGCTGCTGCTGTCGGGCTGTTGTCGCACCTGCGCGCCGTCTGTGGCGACAAGATCAGCGCTTTTGAGATCATTTCCCGTTCTTGCCTCGATCTGGTGTTCAAACACATTCCCGATATGCGCGAACCGTTCGATAGCAAACACGAATGGATTATCATCACCCAATTGACTGATGTACTGGCTGTTCCGTTGGACGCGGCCTTACGCGATGCGCTACGAACATACGGTGATGGTATTATCGAATTTGAAATCACCACCAACAGGGAGCATGCCGAGCGCTGGTGGAAGCTGCGCAAGAACATCAGCGAGGCGCAGAAGATCGATGGCGTCAGCATCAAGCATGACGTGTCCGTGCCGGTCAGCCGCGTGGCGGAATTTATTCATGAAGCCGATGCCGCTTTGCACAAGGCATACCCAACCATCCGCGTCGTCGCTTTCGGCCACATGGGTGACGGCAATATCCACTACAACGCCTCGCTGCCGGATGCCGCGGGGAACAAGGCTTTCATCGAGCGGCACGAACACGAGGTGAACCGCATCGTCTATGAAGTCGTGGCAAAATTGTGCGGCAGCATCAGCGCCGAACATGGCCTCGGCCAGTTGAAGCGCGAAGAGATCGCGCATCACAAGAGCGCAGTGGAGCTGGGGCTGATGCGCAGCATCAAGCGCACGCTCGACCCGCAGGGGCTGATGAATCCGGGGAAGGTGTTATAGTGTTGTGGCTGTTTTGTTCCGTAAACGGCCAGTCAAATATTGACCCGATTCTCGTGCAGGCATAATAAAGGATATAAGTCATGAATTTCAGTCACAACAAGATAAGCATACTTCTGTTGTCGTTTCTGATTTTATTTAGCTCTAATGCGTACTCCAAAGAGGCTGGCCAATTCATGCCAACTGATGTTGATGGTTCAGAACCAGAATATAGATGGATATCCTATATGTCTAAGGGTCCAGCCGACCTACCCCCAGTTATGAACGATTCTCCGGAAGGCCCTAGGGGCATGTTTTATCGCTTGGCTTTTATTCATAATGATGATGTATTTTCTAGGCCAATTATGAGAATAGATGAGATCGTCTATGGAGATGCGGGGTGTTGTTGGACAATTCAAAAATCATGGAATGTCGATTTAAATAAATTGGAAAAAAGCGGAGTTCGAATGCCAAGACCGGAATGTAGCAGTATCGATTCTGTTGTTTGGCTTGATACGAATGCAGTAAAAATCATATATGGTGAGAGTGAGTGCACTATATCCGGTTTTGGAGATAAAAATATATTAGCTAGATGTGAGATAACAGAATCCAATCCAGGGCATTGTCCGCGGGAGAAAATGCCGCACCGCCGATTGCCGCACGTTGAGTGACCTCTTTCTAGAACCCGGTGGGGTAGGCAAAGGCTGCAAGCCGTGCCCACGCTGAGATGAATGGTGGGCACTTGTGTTCTTGCCCACCCTACGGATGTCCGCTTTTCTGCATTGCCGATGATAGCAATGGACGCATAACGAACATCACTCATCAACGGCTCGATAATCCTGTAATGCTATAATCCGCGCCTTACTAAAGGTGTCGCTTCATGTCCGTTGTTCTGAACTTCAAATCCCATTTGGCTGAGTTGTTCGCGCAGGCGCTGCGCGCGGTCGCGCCCGACCATGCCGATGCAACCATCCTGATCGAGCGTCCGAAGAATGCCGCGCATGGCGACTATGCCTGCAACCTGGCGATGCAGTTGGCCAAGCCGTTGCGCAAACCGCCGCGCGATATCGCGCAGGCGTTGATTGATGCGTTGCCAAAATCCGATGTCATCGAGAAGCTGGAGATTGCCGGCGCGGGTTTCATCAATGTGTTCATTACCACTGCGGCCAAGCGTGGTGTGGTGCGCGGTGTGTTGCAGGCGGGCGCGGGCTATGGTCATATCCATCTCGGCGCGGGGCGCAAAGTGGGGGTGGAGTTCGTTTCCGCAAATCCGACCGGGCCGCTGCATGTCGGCCATGGTCGCGGCGCGGCGGTAGGTGATTGCTTGTGCAGCGTGTTGCATGCGGCAGGCTGGAACGTGACGCGCGAGTTTTACTATAACGATGCTGGGGTGCAGATCGACAACCTGACACGATCGGTGCAATTGCGCTGCCTGGGTATCACGCCGGACGATCCAAGCTGGCCGGAGTCGGGCTATCGCGGCGACTACATCGCGGATGTCGCTCAGGCGTATCTGGCACAGGAGATGGTGGAGGCGGACGACCAGCATGTGCAGGCCTCCGGCGACGTAACCGATGCCGAGGCGATCCGCCATTTCGCGGTGGCTTATCTGCGCCGCGAACAGGACATCGATCTGCGCGCCTTCGGCGTTAACTTCGATGTGTTCGCGCTGGAGTCTGCGCTGTACACCGAGGGCAAGGTCGACGAAGTGGTCAAGAAGCTGATCGCCAGCGGCCACACCTACGAGCAGGACGATGCGCTGTGGCTGCGCACCACCGCTTTCGGCGACGACAAGGATCGCGTGATGCGCAAGAGCGACGGCACTTACACTTATTTCGTGCCGGACATCGCCTATCATCTGGACAAATGGCGGCGCGGTTTTGTGCGCGTCATCAACGAGCAGGGCGCGGATCATCACAGCACGATCACGCGTGTGCGCGCGGGCTTGCAGGCGCTGGATGTCGGCATCCCGCAAGGCTGGCCGGAATATGTGTTGCACCAGATGGTGACGGTGCTGCGCAACGGCCAGGAAGTGAAAATTTCCAAACGTGCGGGCAGCTACGTCACGCTGCGCGACCTGATCGACGAGGTGGGCTGCGATGCGACGCGCTATTTTCTCGCGGCGCGCCATCCCGATTCGCAACTGGTGTTCGACATCGATCTGGCGAAATCCAAGAGCAACGAGAACCCGGTGTATTACATCCAGTATGCCCATGCCCGCATCAGCGCGGTGCTGTCGCAATGGGGCGGCGAGCACCAAGCCTTGTTGCAGGCGGATGTCAGCTTGCTGGATAGCGAATACGAGACGATGCTGTTGCAGAAGATGATCGATTACCCGCAGGTGATCGAGAACGCCGCGCTGGAACTGGCGCCGCACCTGATCGCTTTTTACCTGAAGGACTTGGCGGCCGATTTTCACAGCTACTATAATGCATCGCGCTTTCTGGTTGAGGACGAAGCGCTCAAGTGCGCGCGGCTGGCGCTGATCGCGGCAGTTGCACAAGTGATGCGCAATGGTTTGGCCATACTCGGGGTGAGTGCACCTGAAAAAATGTGAAAATGGGAAAATGTAACAAGTGGGAAAATGCAATCATTTGGGATAGACAGGCATGAGCAGAATCGCTGGTAACAATTCCGCCGCTCCGCGCAAGGGTGGGAGTTCGATATGGATCGGAGTGCTGGTGGGTATATTGGCCGGCGTCGGCATGGCTGCCGGTGTAGCCTGGTACCTGATGAAATCGCCCAAGCCGTTCCTTAATAAGGAGCAGCCTGCCAAACCGCAGCCTGGGCCGAGCAAACCCGCCGCCCCGGCTGCAGCAGAAAAACCGGCCGCCACATCGGGTGATGGTAAGCCGCGCTTTGAATTCTACAAGGTGCTGACTGACAAGCCGGATGCGACAACGGCTAAGCCAGTTGATAAAGCCAGGCCAGCCGAAAAATCGCCGCCAGCCAAGCTTCATGCGGCGGAAAGCAAACCGGCTACCGGCAATGAGCTACCGTTACAGATATTGCAAGCGGGATCATTTTCCAGCGTGGACGATGCCGAAAAGCTCAAGGCCAAACTGGCATTGCTGGGTCTTGTGGCCAGCATTCAAACCGCAACTATCCCGGATAAAGGTGTGTGGTATCGTGTGCGTTTGGGGCCATACAAAAATGCGGATGAGCTGAATCGCGCACGCGGCTTTATGAAACAGAATGGCGTGGACAGCACTCCGATGCGGGCACAATGAGTTTTTTACTAGCATTTTTTCAAGGAGCGATACATGAAGAGTTTGATTAGCAGTCTGGTCGTTGCGGTAACACTGTTGGTTGGCGGTGCGGCGCTTGCCGAACCTGTGCTGGGTAAGGATTACAAGATGCTGAATCCGGCACAACCCGCCAACCCCAGGAAAATTGAAGTGCTGGAGTTTTTCTTTTATGGTTGCTCGCATTGTTATCATTTGCATCCAAAATTAAGCGAATGGGAAAAGACCATGCCCAAGGATGTGGAGCTGATCTTCGTTCCTACCGTCTTCCGTGAGTCCTGGGAACCGATGGCAAGTGCTTTCTATGCGCTGGAAAGTTTGGGGCAGCGGGAACAGTTACATGATGCGTTGTTTCGCGCCTGGAACGAAGAAAATATTGCCCTGATAGACGAAGCCAAGGTTACCGATTTTGTCGTCAAGCATGGCGTTGATCGCGCAAAGTTTGCTGCTGCTTACAATTCCTTCTCGATGCAGAGCAAGGTGACACGCGCCAAACAAATGATCCGCAGTTATGGCATTAGCGGCACCCCTACACTGGTGGTGGATGGCAAATATATGATCGAAGGATTGCAGCCGGAAGATACCATCCGTGCCTTGAAAGAGGTGATCGTGATGGCGCGCAAAGAACATAGAAAATAAGCCTGCTGTCAAAGCAATACCGGAAACGCGAGCGCATTGGTCACCGTGAAAGATGAGAAATGCCGCTGCGTGTAGTCGTTAGTGGCGCGTCGAGCGGTTTGGGTTTGGCCCTCGCGCGCCATTATCTTGAGCGTGGCGCAACCGTTGCCGCTTTCGCCAGGCGCGGCGAGTTGCTGCAAACGCTGAGTGCAGAATTTCCCGGTCAGGTTTTTTGTTACGCGCTGGACGTGCGTGATTTGCCTGCCATACAGCATGCGGCAAATGATTTTATTGTCCGTGCCGGTGTGCCGGATATTGTCATCGCCAACGCCGGAGTGAGTGTCGGCACGCTTACCGAATATGCCGAAGACCTTGATGCTTTTCAGCAGGTGATGGATGTCAACGTGCTGGGCATAGTGAAAATCTTTCAGCCTTTCGTTGCTGCAATGCGTGCGGCGCAACAGGGTACGTTGGTCGGCATCGCCAGCGTGGCGGGTTTTCGCGGCCTGCCTGGTGCGAGCGCATACTCCGCTTCCAAAGCTGCTGCGATCTCCTATCTGGAATCATTGCGGGTGGAGCTGCATGGCAGTGGCGTGAAAGTCGTCACGATCTGTCCGGGCTACATCAAGACCCCGATGACCGCAGTCAATCCTTACCCTATGCCATTCATCCTAGATGCCGATGAAGCTGCACGGCGCATGGTGCGCGCCATTGAGCGGCAAACTTCGTTCACGGTTATCCCATGGCAAATGGGTTTGGTCGGGCACATGCTCAAATGGTTGCCGTGCTGGTTATATGACGGTTTATTCGCCCATGCTCCACATAAACCGCGCGGACGCATATAAAACCTTCTTGAACATCGAAATGAATAGCCCCAAAACACTAAGGATGCGCATTCGCAGCACAGCAAGCGGGGCGTGAAATTGACAGTTTGGCGCTAGGGCGTAAATTGTTGTTGTAGGCACCGGCCTGTTTTGCTAGAATCGCGCCCTCAATTTTTTAGTAGAAGGTAGTTTGTTCATGACAACAGTACGTGTGAAAGAGAATGAGCCGTTTGAAGTGGCAATGCGCCGGTTCAAGCGTTCAGTGGAAAAGACTGGATTGCTGACTGATTTGCGCGCGCGCGAGTTTTACGAGAAGCCTACCGCAGAACGCAAGCGCAAGCTGGCTGCCGCCGTGAAGCGCCATTACAAGCGCCTGATGAGCCAGGTTCTCCCCCCAAAGCTCTATTAATAGCAAGCTGTCGCGCCCGCATTGGGCGTAACGGTTGATTTCGACGTTTGGGCGCTTCTAGAAATTCAGAGTTCGTCCAAATGCAAGACGCGAAAAAATTTCCGCCGTGCCGCATATGGTTTATATGCAAGCAAGAAAATTTCTGAGCAACGCAGCAGTTGGAATACAACGAAGTTGCAGTGAAGGCTAACCTTCAGGTTATGCCGGAACTAAAATCTGGATTTATAGAAGTGCCCATGAGTCTCAAGCAGCAAATCACTGAAGACATGAAAACCGCAATGCGCGCCAAGGATACGGCGCGCCTCGGGGCGATTCGTCTATTGCTTGCTGCGATGAAGCAGCGCGAGGTGGATGAGCGCATCGAATTGTCGGATGCGGATGTGGTCGCCATCATCGAAAAGATGAACAAGCAGCGGCGCGATTCAATCAGTCAATACGAAGCGGCCGGCCGCCAGGATTTGGCGGATGTCGAAAAGTTTGAAATGGGTGTTTTGGCAGCCTATATGCCGCAACAACTCAGCGATGCCGAAATCACCGCAGCGGTGGTCGAAGCGATTGTTGCGACTGGCGCAGCGGGTCAGCAAGACATGGGCAAAGTGATGGGTATGCTTAAACCCAAATTGGCCGGACGCGCCGATATGGGCAAGGTTTCTGCGTTGATTAAAGCGCAACTGAATAAATAATCTGTAGTAAACATCCTTGGTAGTACCCAGATAACCATTCCTTGGTTTTTTGCCGAGCGTAATGAAAAGGCGGTGCTGGCGTGATTCCAAAAAATTTCATTCAGGATCTGCTTAATCGTCTTGACATCGTGGACGTGGTGGAGCGCTACGTGCCACTGAAGAAAGCCGGTGCAAACTTTGTTGCCTGCTGTCCGTTCCACAACGAAAAATCCCCTTCATTTACCGTCAGCCAGACCAAGCAGTTTTATCATTGCTTCGGCTGTGGCGCGCATGGTACAGCAATCGGTTTTGTCATGGAACACGCCGGGCTTGGTTATGTCGACGCGATCGAGGAGTTGGCGCGTGGCGTGGGTTTGGAGGTTCCGCATGAGCGTCAGGCCGCAGGTGATGCGCAGAGAGAATATGCCCAAAAAATTGCACCGGATTTGTATGAGGTGATGCAAACCGCTACGCACTATTACCGCGAGCAACTCAAACTCTCGCAGCGCGCGATTGATTATCTCAAGCAGCGCGGGCTAAGCGGTGAAATCGCTGCTAAATTCGGCATCGGTTATGCGCCGGACGGCTGGCAAAATCTCGCTGCCGCGTTTCCCGATTATCAGGATGCCACGTTAAATGAAACCGGCTTGGTAATCACCACTGATGAGGCTAAACGCTATGACCGGTTTCGCGACCGCATCATGTTTCCGATCATCAACGTGCGCGGACAGGTAATCGGCTTCGGCGGACGTGTGCTGGACAAGGGTGAACCCAAGTACCTGAACTCGCCGGAAACGCCGCTATTTGAAAAAGGCCGCGAGTTATATGGTTTGTACCAGGCGCAAAAAGCCATCCGTGCCAGGCAGCAGGTGCTGGTGGTGGAAGGCTATATGGATGTGGTGGCATTGGCACAACATGGCGTGGAATATGCCGTGGCGACGCTGGGCACGGCGACTACCCCGTACCATATCCAGAAATTATTGCGCCTCACCGAGCATATCGTATTTAGCTTTGACGGCGACAAGGCTGGGCAGAAGGCGGCCTGGCGGGCGCTGGAAAATGCATTGCCCTATTTGCAAGACGGCAAGCGCATCAGCTTTTTGTTTTTGCCGGTTGAACATGATCCCGACAGTTTTATTCGCGAATCGGGCAGGGACGTATTCGAGCAGCGCGTGTTGGAAGCGATGCCTTTGTCGTCCTACCTGTTGCGCGAGGTCGGCGCTGAACTGGATTTGCGCACCCAGGAGGGGCGCAATCAGTTATTGCAGCGCGCCAAGCCATTGCTGACTGCCATCGCTGCACCAGCCACGGCGTTGTTGTTGCGCAAGGAAGTCGCCGCGCTTTCCGGCGTGAGCCAGGCAGAACTGGAAGCATTGTATGAGATCAAACCGGTGGCGCGCGCGCCGCGTAGCGCTTTTCAAAAAGCCGGGCGCGCCCCGCCTTCCGCGCACCGCTTATTGCTGCAATGCCTGATTGAGCAACCTGCGTTAGGCCAGCAAATGCCCAGCGATTGGCATGGACAGGGATCCGACGCCGAGGCAGTTTTGGCGGTGCTGATGGTGTTGCGTGAAACTGATTTCACGCTGAATAGTCCTACCCTCACACAGTTGTTTCAAGGCACGGCCCATGAGAAAACCTTGGCAATGGCCGAAGCAGATATGCTTAACTGGGGCAGCGACTTTGATGTAAGCGCAGAATTTACCGGGTTGATCGGAAAATTCAACGAAGGCCTGCGCCGCCAAAAATTCCAAGCCCTACAGGCTAAGGGTTTGTCCAACCTGACCGAGCCGGAACGCGAGCAATTCCTGTTGCTGTTGCAACGAGGCTAAGCATCTAATAATGGTAGGAAAAACTGTTGGAATTAGGTATAATCTTCCGCTTTTCTGCGGCCCTAACGCAATATTGGGGCTTTAACGCAGATCGAGCCTAACGCAATTGGGAATAGAACATGGCCAAACTTAAAGACCTTAAAGACAAGAAAAAACCGATCAAAAAAGCGGCTGTCGTAATCGAGCAGCCAGTCATTGATCAGTTGCAGGATATCGAGGCGAGGCGCACGCGCCTGAAAGCCCTGATCGTGCTGGGCAAAGAGCGCGGCTATCTGACCTACGCAGAAATCAACGACCATTTGCCGGATATGCTCGAAGTCGAGCAGATCGAGGGCGTGGTCAGCATGATCAATGAGATGGGCGTCTCGGTGTGCGACGTGGCCCCTGATGCTGAAACGCTGATCATGGCGGATGTTGCGCCTGCGGTGGCGGATGAAGACGCGGTGGAAGAGGCTGAGGCCGCGCTGTCTACAGTGGATTCGGAATTTGGCCGCACTACCGATCCGGTGCGTATGTATATGCGCGAAATGGGCACGGTCGGCTTGCTGACGCGCGAAAAAGAAATCGAGATCGCCAAGCGTATTGAAGAAGGCCTGAAGCACATGATTCAGGCGATTTCGGCATGCCCGGCGACGATAGCCGAAATCCTGGCATTGTCGGCAAAGATCGAAAGCAACCAGATGCGCATCGACGAACTGATCGATGGCTTCGTAGACGTGGCTGATGAAGCCATTATGGCGGCAGAGAGCGATGAAGAGGCAGAGGAAATCAGCGCCGATACGGACGAAGAGGAAGACGAAGAAGCGGCTGCGGCTGCGGCTGCGGCCAATCTGGCGCAGTTGAGGGAGGATGCCCTGGCACGTTTTGCCGTGGTCGCTGATTTGTTCGCCAAGCTGGGCAAGGCTTACGAAAAGTACGGCTATCGCAGCAAGCAGTATGACAAATTGCAGAACGGTATTTCTGAAGAGTTGATGAAATTCCGTTTCTCCGCAAAGCAAGTGGATGCTTTGTGCGACACCATGCGCGGCTTGGTCGAAGAAGTGCGTCGCAGTGAGCGCAGCATTCAGGACATGTGCGTGACCAAGGGTAAGATGCCGCGCCCGCATTTCATCAAGACCTTCCCCGGCAATGAAGATAATTTGAAATGGGTCGCACAGGAACTGAAGACAAAAAAACCATACAGCGACACGCTGGAGCGCTATCAGCACGCAATCGTGGAACAGCAAAAGAATTTGCTTGAACTGCAGCAGCGCGTCGGCATTCCGATTCGCGACTTGAAGGAAATCAACCGCCAGATGACCAACGGCGAAGCCAAGGCGCGCCGCGCCAAGCGCGACATGATCGAGGCCAATCTGCGCCTGGTGATTTCCATCGCCAAGAAATACACCAACCGCGGCTTGCAATTCCTCGACCTGATTCAGGAAGGCAATATCGGACTGATGAAAGCGGTAGACAAGTTCGAATACCGCCGCGGCTACAAGTTCTCGACCTATGCCACCTGGTGGATACGCCAGGCGATCACCCGCTCCATCGCCGATCAGGCGCGCACCATTCGCATCCCGGTGCACATGATCGAGACTATCAACAAGATGAACCGCATCTCGCGCCAGATCATGCAAGAGACCGGACAAGAGCCGGATGTAGCGACGCTGGTCTTGAAGATGGAAATGCCGGAAGACAAAATCCGCAAGATCTTCAAGATCGCCAAAGAGCCGATCTCCATGGAAACGCCGGTGGGCGATGACGATGATTCACATCTGGGTGACTTCATCGAAGATTCGCATACCGCTGTGCCGATTGATGCGGCGATTTACGAGAGCTTGCGCGGTGCGACTTCAGATATTCTTGACAGCCTGACTCAGCGTGAAGCCAAAGTATTGAGGATGCGCTTCGGCATTGAAATGAACACCGACCACACGCTGGAAGAAGTGGGCAAGCAATTTGATGTCACCCGCGAACGCATTCGTCAGATCGAAGCCAAGGCGCTGCGCAAGCTGCGCCATCCGTCGCGTTCCGAGAAGCTAAAAAGCTTCCTGGATAGCGAAAACAATTAAGCTGGCAAGAACTAAACTTTTTCGGGTCGTTAGCTCAGTTGGTTAGAGCAGAGGACTCATAATCCTTTGGTCGGTGGTTCAAGTCCACCACGACCCACCATTTTGTAGTACAAGGCAGTCCAAGAAAGTCCAGAAAGCCCGCATGAATACACGCATTTATGGCTTTTTCTTGTCCAGTTAAGTCCTATTCCATCTATTGACATCCGGGGGTAACTGGGGGTAACTTACGGGGTAACTGACCTACCACGAAAGGAGTTACCCCCAATGTCGCTATCTGATACCGCAATAAAGAACACGAAGCCCGGCGCAAAGCCGATCAAGCTGGCGGATGAAAAAGGGTTGTTCCTGCTAGTTACCCCTGCTGGGGGTAAGTGGTGGCGGCTCAAGTATCGTTTTGGGGGTAAGGAGAAATTGCTTTCGTTGGGGACTTACCCCGAAGTGAGCTTGAAAGATGCCCGGCAGCGCCGTGATGATGCGCGCAAACTGTTGGTTAATGACATTGACCCCAGCGTAAACCGCAAGGCCGTGAAAGCAGCCAAGACCGAGCGGGCAGCGAACAGCTTTGAAGTTATAGCGCGTGAGTGGTTCTCGAAAAAATCACAGGGCTGGGCAGCATCCAACGCAGACAAGATTATCAAGCGGCTCGAAAATGATGCATTCCCTTGGTTAGGCGCTAGGCCGATCACCGAAATCACCCCGCCTGAGTTATTGAAAGTGCTGCGCCGGATTGAAGAGCGTGGTGCAGTGGAAAGCGCACACAGGTTGCGTAATTATTGCAGCTCGATATTTCGCTACGCTATCGCAACCGGACGCGCTGAACGTGATGCATCTGCTGATCTGCGTGGCGCACTGCCACCCTCAGTTACACAACACCGCGCCGCCATTACCGACCCAAAGGCCATAGGTGAATTGCTGCGCGCCATAGACGGCTATCAAGGCTCTTTCGTTACCAAGTGCGCCCTGTGCCTTGCGCCGCTGGTATTTGTGCGTCCCGGCGAATTGCGCAAAGCGGAATGGACTGAAATTGATCTGGACAAGGCCGAGTGGAACATCCCCGCCGAACGGATGAAAATGCGCGGCCCGCACCTTGTTCCCTTATCCACTCAGGCAATAGAGATTCTGCGCGAACTTCACGCGCTGAC
>JANXXX010000175.1 GCA_025350405.1 Gallionella sp. | reverse complement strand
ACCGGGGAGTTCCTCTCGCTGATACTGTTTGCCACGCTGGGCATGATGGTGATGATCTCCGCCAGCAACTTCAATTCCCTGTATCTCGGCCTCGAACTACTCGCATTGAGCCTGTATACCCTGTTGCGTTGCAGCGCGATTCGGCCACTGCCACCGAATCCGCGATGAAATATTTCATCCTCGGAGCGATGGCGTCCGGCTTTCTGCTCTACGGTATGTCCATGCTCTATGGCGCGACCGGTTCGCTGGACGTGAATCGCATCGCTGAAGTCATCCATCAGGGAACGGCTAACAAACAGCTGCTGGTGTTCGGTCTTGCTTTCATCGTGGCGGGTTTGGCGTTCAAGTTGGGTGCCGTGCCTTTCCATATGTGGGTACCCGACGTGTATCAGGGCGCGCCCACCGCCATGACCATGTTCATCGGATCCGCTCCCAAGTTGGCGGCATTCGCTTTCGTCATGCGTCTTCTGGTTGAAGCGTTGCAGCCGCTGATGATCGACTGGTCCGGCATGTTGATGATCCTGGCCGTGTTGTCGATGGCTGTGGGTAACATCACCGCGATCGCCCAGACCAACATCAAGCGCATGTTCGCCTATTCGACCATCGCCCACATGGGTTTCCTGCTCATCGGTATCCTGAGCGGTACGCTGGAAGGGTACGGTTCCTCGATGTTCTATGCCGTGGTCTATGTGTTGATGAGCCTGGGCGGTTTTGGCATGATCATGCTGTTGTCGCGCGAGGGTTTCGAGGCGGACAATCTCAACGACTTCAAAGGTCTCAGCCAACGCAGCCCGTGGCTCGCCTTTATGATGTTGTTGCTGATGTTTTCCATGGCGGGCGTGCCGCCTACCGTGGGTTTCTATGCCAAATTCTCGGTACTGAACGCGGCGGTTCAGGCCGGTCATCTTCCGCTGGTCGTGATGGCCGTGCTGTTCTCGCTGATCGGCGCCTTCTATTACCTGCGTATCGTCAAACTGATGTACTTCGATGCGCCTGAAAGCCACGAAAAGCTCTACATTCAGCCTGACAGCAGTCTGCTGATCTCTATAAACGGTCTGGCTGTGCTGGCACTCGGTATCTTGCCCAACACGCTGATGTCCGTGTGTGCCGTCTCGGTGCAGCAATCACTGTTGCACTGATCAAAACCAGGTTTTGAACGAACACTCCCGCTCCGGCGGGAGTGTTCGTTTAAGGAGAACGAATATGGATCTGACTGAAAAACAACTCGATAGCCAAGTGATGTACAACGGCGGCTTCATCGAAGTACTCAAGGACAATGTGCAGTTGCCGGATGGCAGCACGAGCACGCGCGAATACATCACCCATCCCGGCGCAGTCGCGATGCTTGCCTTGCTGGATAACGGCAATCTCGTGATGGAGCGACAGTTTCGCTATCCCTTGCATCGCGAATTCATCGAGTTGCCTGCAGGCAAGATCGACGACGGTGAAGATATCCTTGTCACCGCGCAGCGCGAATTGCTGGAAGAAACCGGTTACATGGCAAGCGAATGGATACATCTCACCACAGCATGGCCGTGCATCGGCTATTCCGACGAACGCATGGAGTACTTCCTCGCGAGAGGATTGAAGCATGTGGGGAGCAATCTCGACGACGGTGAATTCCTTGAAGTGTTCGAGCTTTCACTGGGTGATGCCATCGAGTGGATACGGCAAGGCAAGATCACCGATAGCAAAACCATCGTCGGCCTGTTCTGGCTGGACAGGGTGCTGAACATGGGCTGGATTGCACCGAAATAAGGCATCATATTGGTGCCTAATACATCACTAAGCACCAATATGGTGAATTATTAACTCTAAAATATCTTACAAAAAATAAATTTACTTTATAAATCAAAGCATGTTTTGAGTGGCATGGGCCTTGCATGCGTTCCGCCGGATTGCACTTTTTTGGAGATAATATGGAAAATTTGAAGGTCGGAACTGATGCATTATTCATTCTGTTGGGCGCCATCATGGTGCTCGCGATGCATGCCGGTTTCGCATTTTTGGAACTGGGTACGGTGCGAAAGAAGAATCAGGTCAACGCACTGGTAAAGATATTGTCCGATTTCGCCATTTCCACGCTGGCGTATTTCTTCGTCGGTTACAGCCTTGCCTATGGTGTCAATTTTTTTACAGGCGCGGAAGAATTGGCCCAGAAGAATGGCTATGAACTGGTCAAGTTCTTCTTCCTGCTGACTTTTGCTGCAGCCATTCCAGCCATCGTTTCCGGAGGTGTGGCCGAGCGGGCACGTTTCAACCCCATGCTCGCCGCTACTTTTGTGCTGGTCGGCTTCGTCTACCCTTTCTTCGAGGGAATTGCCTGGAACCATCGCTTCGGCGTTCAAGATTGGCTAAACGTCAACTATGGCGCAGAGTTCCACGATTTCGCCGGATCTGTTGTGGTGCATGCCGTGGGCGGCTGGATAGGGCTGGCTGCGGTGCTGATGTTAGGCGCACGCCACGGCCGTTACAACAAAGAAGGACGTATCTCGGCACATCCACCTTCCAGCATTCCTTTCCTGGCGCTGGGTGCTTGGGTGCTGACAGTGGGCTGGTTCGGTTTTAATGTCATGTCTGCGCAGACCATAGACAAGATCAGCGGCCTGGTCGCCGTAAACTCGCTGATGGCGATGGTCGGGGGAACATTGGTCGCCTTGTGGGCGGGCAGGAACGACCCCGGCTTCGTGCATAACGGACCGTTGGCGGGACTGGTCGCAGTGTGTGCGGGTTCAGATCTGATGCATCCCATTGGAGCGTTAG
>JANXXX010000116.1 GCA_025350405.1 Gallionella sp. | reverse complement strand
AAGGCGACAAAGAACAGCAGGACGGGAAATAAATCGAATAGCAGTTTCATGGCGTTAACGGTTTTATGGTATTGGCTGGGGAGGTGAGTGTTTGTCCAGTGTCAGTGCTGCGGAGTTGATGCAAAAGCGTAAGCCGGTGGGTTGCGGGCCGTCGGGAAAGATATGCCCGAGGTGTGCCCCACATTGTTTGCAGCATACTTCCACGCGTGTCATGCCGTGACTGGTGTCGGTGCGCGATGTGATATTTTCGGGTTGATAGGGTTGCCAAAAACTCGGCCATCCGCTGCCGGAATCGAATTTGCTTGCGGAATCAAACAAGGCATTGCCACAGCACACGCAACGATAAATCCCGGCATCATGACAAGCCCAATACGTGCCGGTAAACGGCGGTTCGGTGCCACACTGGCGACACACCTGATATTGTTCGGGTGTGAGTTCGTTGCGCCATTCGGCATCGGATTTTTCGATTTTGTTCATTTGCTAATACCATTCGTAAAGGCACGGCGCGCCGCGCCCCTATAGCACCTCGCCCGCATAATCTGCCAACCTTGAGCGTTCGCCGCGCATCAGCGTGACATGGCCGCCGTGCGGCCAGCCCTTGAAGCGATCCACCACATAAGTCAAACCGGAACTGCCTTCGGTCAGATAAGGCGTGTCGATCTGCGCGATGTTACCCATGCACACCACCTTGGTGCCGGGGCCGGCGCGGGTGACCAGCGTCTTCATCTGTTTGGGGGTCAGGTTTTGCGCCTCGTCGATGATCACATATTTGTTGAGGAAGGTGCGTCCGCGCATGAAGTTGAGCGATTTTACCTTGATCCGCGAGCGTATCAGATCGCGCGTTGCGGCTCGTCCCCAATCGCCGCCTTCATCGTCGGATTTGTTCAGCACATCGAGGTTGTCTTCCAGCGCACCCATCCACGGGGTCATCTTCTCTTCTTCGGTTCCGGGCAGGAAGCCGATGTCTTCGCCGACCGGGACCGTCACGCGGGTGATGATGATCTCGGAATACAGCTTGTTTTCCAGTGTCTGCAACAAGCCGGCGGCCAGGGTCAGCAGGGTTTTGCCGGTGCCTGCTTGTCCCAACAGCGTGACGAAATCGATGTCGGGGTTCATCAGCAGATTGAGCACGAAGTTCTGTTCGCGATTGCGTGCGGTGATGCCCCACACGTTGTTCTTGCTGTGGGTGTAATCAGTCAGCGTGCGCAGCAGGGCGGTCTGGTCGTTCTGTTCCAGCACCACGGCATAAAACGGATCGACGCCATTTTCAAGAAAGACGAATTGATTGATGAAAAACGCCCCGCACAGCGGGCCGGTTATCTGGTAATAAGTGTGGCCGTCCTTCTGCCACGACTTCATGTCCTTGTCGTGACGCTCCCAGAAATCTTCCGGCAAGGGCAGCACGCCGGTGTAAAGCAGGTCGCTGTCTTCCAGCACCTTGTCGTTGAAATAGTCCTGTGCCTCCAGACCCAGCGCGCGCGCCTTGATGCGCATGTTGATGTCCTTGCTGACCAGGATCACCGAACGTTGCGGCTGCTCTTTTTGCAGGCCGATGACGACGCCGAGAATCGCGTTGTCGGCCTTGCCCAGTTCCAGGTTTTGCGGCAACTCGTATTTGATGAAACTGGTTTGCAGATACAAACGCCCGGTGCAGTTCTTGTGCGCGGCGGATTCGAGCGCGATGCCTTCCTCGATCTTGTGTGGGGCATCGCTGACGATCTGGTCCAGGAAGCGGCTGGCTTGACGCGCATTTCTGGCGACTTCGGTCATGCCTTTTTTCTTGTTGTCCAGTTCCTCCAACACGAACATCGGCAGGCAAATGTCGTGCTCCTCAAAGCGGAACAAGCTGGTCGGGTCGTGCAACAACACGTTGGTGTCCAGCACAAACAGCTTGATATCGGTTTTAATGCGTTGAGGCATGACGTTCCTTTAGTTGAGGGTTGTTACGAAATCCAGCACTTCCTGCGCATGTCCATCGGCTTTAAGGCCACGCCATTCATGGCGCAGTATGCCATCTTTATCGAACACGAAGGTGCTGCGCTCGATGCCGCGCACCTGCTTGCCATACATGTTCTTTTGCTTGATCACACAGAACAAAGTGCATGCAGTCTCTTCTGAATCCGAGAGCAACTCGAACGGCAGCGTGAATTTGGCCTTGAAGTTTTCGTGCGATTTAAGGCTGTCGCGTGAAATGCCCACCACCGCGCAATTTGCCTTTTTGAATTTGGCATACAGGTCGCGAAACTGCTGCGCCTCTGTGGTGCAGCCCGGCGTATTGTCCTTGGGGTAAAAATAAATGACCAGATGCTTGCCGCGCGCGCCGGATAGGGTGAAGGTCTGATTGCCCGTAGCGGGCAGGGAAAAGTCTGCAACTTTGTTTTCTGACATGAATGAACCTGCTTAATAGGACGACATTCTTGTCAAAAAACGCACTAAAGGCAAGCGACATCGCACCCTCGTCAAATTGGCGCGGTTGTGCTACGGTTGCGGCCCGATTTAGCAGAATTGCCTGCTTTGACCAAGTTACCCATATTTTCAAAGTTACCTGTTATGGCGGATGCAGACTACATGCGCCTCGCGCTGGAGCTGGCCAGATCGGCGCAAGACGCTGGCGAGGTGCCGGTCGGCGCGGTGGTGGTGAAGGATGGCCAGATCATCGGGCGCGGCTTCAACGCGCCGATCTCGCGCCATGACCCTTCTGCGCATGCCGAGATGATGGCATTGCGCGATGCGGCACAACATGTCGGCAATTACCGGCTGGCGGGCTGCGAGCTGTTCGTTACGCTGGAGCCGTGCCTGATGTGTGCCGGAGCGATCATGCATGCGCGTATC
>JANXXX010000119.1 GCA_025350405.1 Gallionella sp. | reverse complement strand
TCCATCAGCGTTTGGTTGAAGCCGTGTCCCATGTGCAGCGTGCCGGTGACGTTGGGCGGCGGCAACTGGATGCAGAAATTTTCTTTCTTGGAGGTATCTAGTCCGGCCTTGAAGTAACCGGATTCTTCCCACTTGGGATACCAGCGCGCCTCGATGTCTTTTGGTTCAAAACTTTTTGCGAGTTCCATGTTTTTCTGAGTACTGTGCATTTAAGCGCGCGTCCCGATCCTTTGCTATATGCGGAGGACAGTCCAGGCGGAAGGGCGCGATTATATCAAATACGATACCGGGGAATTGATGAATTACCCTTGCACGAACTACCAGGCTGGATGTGTCGATTAGCGCGACTTGAGGTGTGCTTTCAGCCCGTTGCGCAGCAATTCCGGCAACTCTGCCTTGAGTTCGATCATGGCCTGGTCGATGGCTAGTCGTTGCACTTGTTCGAGGTGAAGGGCAAGTTTTTGCGAGAACAAGGTTTCAATGTGTTTCTCGAGTTGACGCAGCAGTTGCTGAATTTCCTCCGCGCTCAATTCATGTGGCAGATGGGGGTCAGCTATGGCAATAACCTCGGTGAGCGTAGGTAAGTCAGTCAGTGCCATTTCGTCTGTCGTTTGTGCAGTCGAGGACATGTTGGCAGGCGTATTGCTGGGCGGCTTGTTGCCGGATTGTTTGCCTGGTTTTTTGAATAGGGTCATGTATCTTGAGTCCTGGAAGAATTGCCATGGGATAAATCAATATGGCTCAACTCATAGCCGCGATCACGGTAGAACTTGAAGCGTTCGCGTCCCTGGCGGCTATCTTCCGAATCGGTGCTGATGATTTCGATGACACGCTCAAAGCGGCTGAAGTATGGCATGCACTCATTGTGCATGCTGATCATCAGGTCATGGTGTGGAAATTTGTCGCTGCCCTGATTCAGCACAACCGGTGTTTGCTCAGCTTCTTCGGCATCGCTACGACAATGAGGGATAAAAGCGGTGGCAGGGTAATGCCAGAGCAGTTTATCCAGCGCATCAGCGGTCGCAGTATCGGGTACGCTGATGACTGTGCGTACCCCATTCTGCATGGCCTTGTGGCTCAACTGGCATGCGGTGCGCAGCTTGTCGGTGGAGCCGGTGTAGAAATCAACCTTAGTCACGACTTCTGTGCGCGGTTAATCAGGTATTGGGTGAGCAGGGGAACTGGACGTCCGGTTGCACCTTTTTCCTTGCCGGATTTCCACGCGGTGCCCGCGATGTCCAAGTGTGCCCAGCGATATTCCTTGGTGAAGCGCGCCAGGAAGCAGGCGGCGGTGATGGTGCCACCCGCGCGTCCGCCGATGTTCTGCATGTCGGCGAAATTGCTGTCCAGCAACGGCTGGTAGTCTTCCCATAAAGGCAGTTGCCAGATGCGGTCATGTGCTTGTTCGCCTGCTACCAGCAATTCCTTGGCGAGCTTGTCCTCGTTGCTGAACATGCCGCTGGCAACGTGACCCAATGCGATCACGCAGGCGCCGGTGAGCGTGGCGATGTCGATCACGGTGTCGGGATCGAATTTCTTCGAGTAGGTAAGCGCATCGCACAAAATCAGGCGGCCTTCGGCGTCGGTGTTGAGGATCTCGATGGTCTGGCCGGACATCGAGGTGACGATGTCGCCGGGCTTGATGGCTTTGCCAGAGGGCAGGTTCTCGCAGGTCGGGATGACGCCGACCACGTTAAGCTTCAGTCCCATCTCGGCGATGGCCTGCATCGTGCCGAGCACGCTGGCCGCGCCGCACATGTCGTATTTCATCTCGTCCATCTCGGCGCCGGGCTTGAGCGATATGCCGCCGCTGTCGAAGGTGATGCCTTTGCCGACCAGCACGATGGGTTTCAGTTTTTTGTCCGCGCCGTGATATTCCAATGTGATGAGTTTGGCGGGTTGCTCGCTGCCTTGCGTGACCGAGAGGAAAGAACCCATGCCCAGCTTCTTCATGTCCTTTTCTTCCAGCACGGTGGTCTTGATCGACTTGTGCGTTTTGGACAATCCCAACGCTTTAGTGGCGAGATAGGTCGGGGTGCAGATGTTGCCCGGCAGATTGCCCAGCGTCTTGGTGAGTTCCATGCCATGCGCTGTCGCAGCGGCTTGGTCCAGCACGCTCTTCAATGCGGTAGCCGGTTTATCCAGCGTGGCGAAGGTCACGCTTTTCAGCGTTGCGGCTTTGGCGGGCTTGCTCTTCAGGCTGTCGGCGCGATAAACGCTTTCGGCCGCGGAGAACACAGCCTGCCTGATGACCCAGGCAGAATCCTTTCCGATTCCTTCATCAATGATATATAGCGTGGCGTCCTTGGCGGGAGTGCCGTTCAATGCGTTGAACGCCGCGCGCAGGATTTCCACGCTGGTCTTGTTGGTCAATTCGCTGGCTTTGCCCAAGCCAACCAGTAGAACGCGCTCGGCGGCGATGCCGGGAAGTTTGTGCAGCAGCAGGGTGCTGGCAGATTTTCCGCTCATGTCGCCGCGTGCGATCAGGTCGCTGAGCGCATGTTTTGCCGCCTTGTCCAACGCTTGCGCTGCCGGTGAGAGTTTGCCACCTTCGTATACACCAACCACAACACATCCACTCTTCAGTTTTTCCGGACTACCTTGTTTTATGCTAAATTCCACGTGTTGCTCCTTAAATTAACAAGCTATGCTTAGATGTCTGATTATCCGCAAACTTACCGTATAAAGTCAAAGCCATTGCGCACTGGGATTTTTCATCGCGCTTTGGTGAGTGAATTCGCCAGCAGCGGATTGCTGGTATTCGCGGTGTTGCTCGGCATTGTGGTGGTCAGCCAGCTAGTACGTCTGTTAAGCGAAGCGGTCAGCGGACGGATTGCAGTGGATGGGGTGTTGGCACTACTGGGCTTCAGCGCGATGAATTATCTGCCGGTGTTGCTTTCCATCAGTTTGTTCATCTCCATTTTGCTTACCTTATCGCGCTGTTATCGCGACAGTGAGATGGTGGTGTGGTTTAGTTCCGGGATCGGGCTGACACGCTGGATACGTCCGGTATTATGGTATGCCGTGCCGGTCGTGGGTTTGATTGCACTGCTTAGCTTGTTGTTGTCGCCGTGGGCGCTGGGCAAGGCCGATGAGTTCAAGAGTAAATTGGAAAGTCGTGATGATGTCACATCCGCGACACCGGGTATGTTTCGCGAGTCCAAGCAGGCCGACCGGGTGTATTTCATTGACAATGTTGATGCGGGATCAAATCGTGTCGGCAATATTTTTGTGCAATCCGAGCAAAACGGCAAACTTGGCACGATGGTAGCTCGGCAAGGTTTGCAGGAAACCCTGGCTAACGGGGATCGATTTTTGGTGTTGCTGAATGGTACGCGTTATGAAGGCACGCCGGGGCAACGCGATTATCGCATCGTGGAATTTGAGCGCTATGCGATGCGCATTGATACAGTCCCCGTCAAACAAGCCGAGCCACAGCTGAATACCAAGACGACGCTGGAGTTATGGCGTTACCCCACATCGTGGAATCTCTCCGAGTTGGAATGGCGATTGGGGTTGCCGATCAGCGCAGCGATTCTTGCCTTGCTGGCGATCCCTTTGAGCTATGTCAATCCACGCGCGGGTCGTTCGCTTAATCTGATTTTGGCGATCGTTCTGTATATGCTTTACAGCAATATGATCAGCGTCACCAATGCCTGGGTGGGTCAAGGCAAGCTGTCGCCAGGCATCGGCTTGTGGGGCATCCATGCGGCCATACTGGCGTTAACGATGCTGCTGTTTTACCGCCGCATGACATTGTTTTCGTTGCGCAGGGCGATCAAGAAATGAATCTGCTGACGCGCTATCTTGGACGTGAAATTTATTTCAGCATCGGTTTGGTGTTCCTTGCGCTCATCATGTTGTTTTCATTTTTGGATCTGATTCACGAGCTGAGCGTGATGGGACAAGGGCAATATCACTTGGGCTATGTGTTGTTGTTTGTGACACTGACCATTCCAGGCCATGTCTACGAACTGTTTCCGGTGGCGGCATTGATCGGTACTATCATTGCGCTGGTTCAATTGGCGGCCAGCTCGGAATTGACGGTTTTTCGGTCTTCCGGCGCGTCGCTTTGGCAGATGATAGGCGCGCTGTTCAAGATTGCCTTGCCGCTGGTGGTGTTGAGTTTTGTTTGCGGTGAGTTGCTGGCACCGCCGAGCGAGCGGATGGCGCAGCAATTGCGTCTGATGGCGCGAAACGCGCAAGTTTCGCTGAAGGAGTTTCGTTCCGGCGTGTGGGTCAAGGACGAGCGCAATTTCGTGAATGTAAAGAACGTAATGCCAGACACGAGTTTGTCGAATATCGATATATACCAATTCGATGACACCTATCACTTGCAGTCGATTACCAATGCCAAGCGGGCAAATTTTATCGAGGAAGGGCGTTGGCAACTTGAAGGTGTATTGGAGACGAATTTCAGCAAAGAGGGCACGAACATCAATGTTCAGCCACTCAAGGAGTGGCGTTCGGCGTTGAACCCCGGCATTTTTAGTGTGCTACTGGTGGTTCCGGAGCAAATGTCGGCATGGGGTCTTTACCAATACGTCGAACACTTGCGCGGCAACCGCCAAAAAAGTGCGCGCTATGAAATAGCGATGTGGAATAAACTGGCCTATCCGTTTGCGTTATTGGTGATGATGATGTTGGCGCTGCCTTTTGCGTCTTACCAGCGGCGTGCGGGGGGAGTAGGGGCGATGGTATTCATGGGTATTGTGCTTGGCTTGGTGTTTCACTTTGCCGGACGTTTGTTTGCCAGCCTGGGTGCGCTTAACGACTGGCAGCCCTTCATGAGTGCCACGGCGATGAGCGGATTGTTTTTGCTGCTTGGGATGGCGATGCTATGGTGGAGCGAGCGACGCTGATTACTGCTGATTGATTACTGGCGCAATAGAAACTCCGCTGCCTGTCTGCTGGGCTTTATTTGCTTGCTCTTCTTTGAATTTTTGTTTTACCTGTTCGCGTTTTTCTGCCGGTACTTGGTTAAAGGCACGATATTTTTTACGGGCGGCTTCGCGTTGTTCCGGCGTGAGCTTGCTCCATTTTTCCAATCGTTCGTGGAAACGCTGCTTCTTTTCGGCTGTCAGGTGTGGATAATGTTTTGCTGTTTCAAGCAAACGGTGTCGTTGCTTTTCCGGCAGGGTGTCCCACTGTTGCACCAAGGGGGAAAGAGCTTCTCGTTGCGCAGATGTAAGCGCACGCCAAGACTGTGCGCTTGCGCTGTTGCTAGCCAAGCATAACAGCAAAAATACAACAATTACAGAGCCACGCATTGATTCAAGGCACGTTTAGAATTAATCAACGAAAACTTCAATCGGCAAGTCGTCGGTCAGGATCGCCACATCAAGCTCGCTGATTTGCTGTTCTTGGGAGTGACGCCAGAAACTTGTTGCGGCGACGAGTGCGGCAACAAGTAATCCAATCGCTATCCATTGTTGGGTCGAGTGAGGTGTCACTCTATCCGTCCAGCGAGCCGAGGTGTGTGCGGAAGCTGGAGTGAACGCGAAAACAGGCATACGTACCTGTCTTTTCAGCGCGTTCTGGCGCGCATCGACTAGTGAGGATAAAGTGCTGGCATCCAATTGCCGTGTGCTTTGGGTCAGCAGTTGGGCAATCTGGTTTGGGCTCAGTTTGGTAATCATGATAGTTCGACTCCTTTTAGTTTCAACGCCGCAGCGAGCGCATGAGTCGCTCGTGAACAGTGAGTTTTGACACTGCCTTCGGTGCAACCCATTGCTGCAGCCGCTTCATTTGTATCTAATCCTTCCCAGTAACGCAGCAGGAAGGCTTCGCGTTGACGTGCCGGAAGATTGCTCAGGGCTTGTTCAATAAAGGCGATGAGTTGTTTTTGTTGCAAGGATTCATCGGGTGGTGCTGGAGTGGATTGATTATCTTTATCTTCAAGCATATCCAAGGGGTCGAATTCCTCCTCGTCATGTTTGGTTTGCATGCCGGAAAAAAGTGTCACCCATGCGGTTCTGACTTTTTGCCTGCGATAATAATCGCGTATAGTGTTTTGCAGAATACGCTGGAACAACATCGGCAGTTCTTCGGCAGGTTTATCGCCATATTTCTCCGCCAGCTTGAGCATAGCGTCTTGAACGATATCCAATGCAGTGTGATCGTCGCGCACGGCAAAAACCGCATGTTTATATGCGCGGCGCTCAATGCTGCTGAGAAATTGGCTTAATTCAGCGGAAGTACACAGTTTTATCACCCTTTGCTAGTGTGCCCATGGTAGCAAATTGTTACTCATACCGCTTGAAACCATATCGATAGCACGGCAAAAGTTGACCAAAACGCTGCTAACCATTATCTTATGCGGTTCTATTTCAATTATATTTAAGGTGTTTGTGATGGAGTTGACCGGTGCGGAAATTGCTATCCGCTGTTTGCAGGAAGAGGGGGTTGAATATATATTCGGCTACCCTGGTGGGGCAGTGCTGCATATTTATGACGCGCTGTTTCAGCAAGACAAGGTCAAACATATTTTGGTGCGCCATGAACAGGCTGCGGTACACGCTGCCGATGGCTACGCGCGTTCCTCTGAGAATGTGGGTGTGGCATTGGTCACCTCAGGACCTGGAATCACTAATGCGGTGACGGGGATTGCCACGGCCTATATGGACTCGATCCCGATGGTGATCATCAGCGGCCAGGTGCCCAGCTATGCGATCGGCGAAGATGCCTTCCAAGAAGTCGATGCGGTCGGTATTACTCGTCCCTGTGTGAAGCACAACTTTCTGGTCAAGGACGTAAAAGATATCGCGCTGACCATCAAGAAGGCATTTTACCTGGCCAAGTCAGGCCGCCCGGGGCCGGTGTTGGTGGATATCCCCAAAGATATTTCCAATCAAAAAACCGCATACGCCTATCCGGCCAGCGTCAATATCCGTTCTTACAATCCGGTCGGCAAGGGCGATAGCGCGCAGATCAAGCGTGCCGTGCAGATGTTGCTGGAAGCCAAGCGCCCGATGGTTTATGCGGGCGGCGGGGTGGTGCTGGCCGGGGCATCGGCGCAATTGACCGAGTTTGTGCGTCTGCTCGGCGCCCCCTGCACCAACACGTTGATGGGTTTGGGTGGTTACCCTGCTACCGACAAACTGTTCGTCGGTATGCCGGGAATGCATGGCACGTATGAAGCTTGCATGGCGATGCAATATTGCGATGTGCTCATCGCCATCGGCGCACGCTTCGATGATCGCGTAATCGGCAATGTAGAACATTTCGCCCAGGTGCCGCGCAAAATCATCCACATCGATATCGATCCTTCCTCTATCGCCAAACGCGTCAAGGTGGATGTGCCGGTGGTCGGCGATCTGAAGCTGGTGCTGGGGCAGTTGTTGGGCGAATTGCGCAGCAGCAAGCAAAAACCCAACGCGTCAGACATGGCAACATGGTGGAAGCAAGTGGATGAGTGGCGCGTCAAGGGCGGCGGATTACGCTATAAAAATTCCACCGAAATCATCAAGCCGCAATATGTGATCGAAAAGCTTTACGAGATCACCGCTGGCGATGCCTTTATCACATCGGATGTGGGCCAGCATCAGATGTGGGCAGCGCAGTATTACAAGTTCAACAAACCGCGTCGCTGGATCAATTCCGGCGGGCTGGGCACGATGGGATTTGGTTTGCCAGCCGCGATGGGTGTGCAGTTGATCAATCCGGGCGCGACGGTGGCCTGTGTGACCGGCGAAGGCAGTATCCAGATGAACATTCAGGAGCTATCCACCTGCAAGCAGTTCCACCTACCGATCAAGGTGGTGTCATTGAACAATCGTTATCTGGGCATGGTGCGGCAATGGCAGGAGTTTTTCCACGGCAACCGTTATTCCGAGTCGTATATGGATGCGTTACCGGACTTCGTCAAGTTGGCTGAGGCTTATGGGCATATCGGCATACGCATCGACAAACCATCAGATGTCGAACCGGCGTTGAAAGAGGCATTTGCACGTAAGAAAGATTTGGTGTTCATGGATTTCCAGACTGATCCGACCGAAAACGTGTTCCCTATGGTGCCCGGTGGCAAGGGTTTGTCGGAAGTCATTTTGGCGGAGGATTTGTAATGCGGCATATCATTTCTCTGCTGATGGAAAACGAAGCGGGCGCCTTGTCGCGTGTGGCAGGATTGTTTTCGGCTCGCGGTTATAACATCGAGTCGTTGGCGGTTGCGCCGACGGAAGATCCGACCTTGTCGCGCATGACCATTGTCACCAGCGGTTCGGACGCGGTCATAGAGCAAATCAACAAACAGCTCAACAAGCTGATCGACGTGGCGGCGGTGATGGATCTAAGCGAAGGTGAACATCTGGAACGCGAGTTGATGCTGGTCAAAGTGCGCGCCGAGGGGGCGATGTGCGACGAAATAAAGCGTGTGGCGAAAGGTTTTCATGGGCGCGTGATAGACGAATCAAATTCGACTTGCACGATTGAGCTGACCGATACCTGTGCCAAGCTGGATGAATTTTTGCAGGCGATCGACCGGAAGCTGATTTTGGAAACAGTGCGTACCGGTGCCTCCGGCATTGGGTGCGGTGAACGAATTTTGAAACTTTAATTTTGGATTTTTAATTTTTTGGGAAAGAGGGCAACATGAAAGTTTATTACGATAAAGACGCAGACCTATCCTTGATCAAGGGCAGGCAAGTAACCATCATCGGCTATGGCTCGCAAGGCCATGCTCATGCGCTGAACCTGAAGGAATCTGGCGTTAGTGTGACGGTCGGTTTGCGCAAGAACGGCGCTTCCTGGAAGAAGGCCGAGGGCGCCGGACTGAAGGTAGCCGAGGTCGCCGCTGCGGTGAAGAACGCCGACGTGGTGATGATGCTGTTGCCGGATGAGAATATCCCGGATGTCTACAACGCAGAAGTCGCACCGAACATGAAGGTGGGTGCCGCGCTGGCGTTTGCCCACGGCTTCAATGTGCATTACAACCAGGTGATACCGCGCAATGATGTGGATGTCATCATGATCGCTCCCAAGGGCCCCGGCCACACGGTGCGCTCCGAATACCTCAAGGGCGGTGGCGTGCCGACACTGATCGCGGTGTATCAGGACAAGTCCGGCAAGGCCAAGGACATCGCCCTGGCTTATGCGGCAGCCAATGGCGGCACCAAGGGTGGCGTGATTGAAACCAATTTCCGCGAAGAGACCGAGACTGACCTGTTCGGCGAACAGGCCGTGTTGTGCGGAGGTGCGGTGGAGCTGGTCAAAGCCGGCTTTGAAACCTTGACTGAAGCCGGTTATGCGCCGGAAATGGCTTACTTCGAATGCCTGCATGAATTGAAACTGATCGTCGACCTGATGTACGAAGGCGGCATCGCCAACATGAACTACTCGATCTCCAACAACGCGGAATACGGCGAATATGTCACCGGTCATCGCGTGATTGGCAATGAAGCTCGCGCCGCGATGAAGGAATGCCTGAAGAACATCCAGAACGGTTCCTATGCAAAACAATTCATTCTGGAAGGCCGCACCAACTATCCGGAGATGACCGCGCGCCGCCGCTTGAACGCCGAGCATCCAATCGAAGTGGTGGGTGGCAAGCTGCGCGCCATGATGCCGTGGATCAGCAAGAACAAGTTGGTAGATCAGTCGAAGAATTAGTCGTAAGTCGGAGACGTAAGTTGCTAGTTAAGGCTGGCTGGCAACTTGCGTCCCATACTGCTGTCTTATCTTCATCGCCTTCCAACTTACGTCTACCCACATATCTATGATCAATTATCCTCACCCCATTATTGCCCGCGAAGGCTGGCCGTTTCTGGCGATATCACTGGCTCTGGCTATCGGCGCCACCGTTTGGTGTGCCGCCTGGTCCACCCCGCTGTGGATCATCGCGCTGTTCGTGCTGCAATTCTTCCGCGACCCGGCGCGTGAAATCCCGCAACTTGCCGGAGCGGTGCTGTCGCCTGCCGATGGCCGCATCGTCAAGGTTGAGCGCAGGCAGGATCCTTACGCACAACGCGAGGCGATCATGGTCAGCGTGTTCATGAATGTGTTCAACGTGCATTCCAACCGCAGTCCGGTTGATGGCAAGATCGAGAAGGTGCAGTACTTCCCCGGCAAGTTCGTCAATGCCGATTTGGATAAAGCTTCCTTGGAAAACGAACGCAACGCCGTAGTGATAAAAACCCCCGATGGACAGATCATCACCTTCGTGCAGGTGGCCGGGCTGATTGCGCGCCGCATCCTGTGCTATGTCAAAGCCGGAGACACCCTGACGCGAGGCCAACGCTATGGTTTCATCCGCTTCGGTTCGCGTGTGGACGTGTATTTGCCGCTGGATGCCAAAGTGAAAGTCAGCATCGGCGACAAGGTATCGGCAACCACGACTATCTTGGCAGTGTTGCAGTAAAGCTGATAGTCTAGGCGCATGGACGAATTCAATCACCGTAAACCGCTCAGCTTGCGCAGGCGCGGGATTTACTTATTACCCAACCTGTTCACCACCGGCGCGCTGTTCGCGGGCTTCTATGCCATCGTGCAGGCGATGAACAATAAGTTTGAATATGCGGCAGTGGCGATATTTATCGCGATGGTGCTGGACGGACTGGATGGCCGCGTGGCGCGTCTGACGCATACGCAAAGCGAATTCGGTGCTGAATACGACAGCCTGTCCGATATGGTTTCTTTTGGCGTTGCGCCCTCTCTGGTGGTGTATGAGTGGGCACTGAAAGGCTTGGGCAAGTGGGGGTGGTTCGCTGCATTCATTTATTGTGCTGCCACGGCACTACGTCTGGCGCGCTTCAACACCAACATCGATGTGGTCGACAAACGCTACTTTCAAGGACTCCCCAGCCCTGCCGCCGCGGCGCTCATCGCCGGATTTGTCTGGGTGATGCACGACTATGAATTCAGCGGCGAGTCAGTGAGTTGGTATGCGGCCGCGCTGGCCGTGTTTGCCGGATTGAGCATGGTCAGCAATTTGCCGTTCTATAGCTTCAAAGACTTCAATATGCGCAAGAGTGTGCCATTTTTAGTGATTTTCCTGGTGGCCATATTCCTTCTCTTTGTTTCCAGCTACCCGCCCGGCGTGTTGTTTGGATTATTCATGTGCTATTCCTTGTCCGGATATGTGATGTGGGTTTGGCGGAAACGTCATCCACCATCACCCATTGCATGAAGCGATAAAACTGGTTATATTCGCGCTCATGCACTTCTCCACCTACATCGCAACACTCCAATCCACGTTCAGCCTGCTGGCTGCGCTGCTGCTGCGCGGCGCGCGCTAATCATACCCTCACAAGTTTTGAATAAGCGCGGTAGCCGTAACGGTTCCGCAGGTTAAACCTATTTGCAATGGAGTTCAGCATGACATATAAAATGCCAGGAAAAATAAAAGACAAATTGATAATTTTCGATACCACCTTGCGCGATGGTGAGCAGAGTCCGGGCGCGGCGATGACCAAGGAAATGAAAATCCGCATCGCGCGCCAACTGGAAAAGTTGGGCGTGGACATCATCGAGGCAGGTTTTGCAGCAGCCAGCCCGGGAGATTTTGCGTCTGTGCAAGCCATTGCCGAGATCGTCAAAGGTTCGACGGTGTGCTCGCTGGCGCGGGCGACCGAGAATGACGTGCGCCGTGCCGGCGAAGCAATCAAGCCGGCCAAATCCGGCCGCATCCATACGTTCATCGCCACCAGTCCGATCCATATGCAGCACAAGTTGCGCATGAGCGAAGATCAGGTGGTCGAGCGCGCGGTGAGCGCGGTAAAGTGGGCGCTGGAATATACCGACGATGTGGAATTTTCCGCCGAGGATGCGGTGCGCTCGGACATGGATTTTCTGGTGCGGGTGTTCGATGCGGCGATACAGGCAGGCGCCAAAACATTGAATGTACCGGACACGGTAGGTTATTCCATTCCTGCCGCATGGGGCGAGCGCATCAAACACTTGATCGAGCGCGTGCCGAATTCGCACAAGGTGATCTGGTCCACGCATTGCCATAATGATCTGGGTCTTGCTGTGGCCAACTCCTTGTCTGCCGTGATGAACGGCGCGCGTCAGGTCGAGTGCACCATCAACGGTTTGGGCGAACGTGCCGGCAATGCTTCGCTGGAAGAAGTCGTGATGGCGGTGAAAACTCGCCGCGATATATTCAATCTGGATACGCGCATCGACACCACTCAGATCGTGCCGACTTCCAAACTGGTTTCCAGCATCACCGGCTATCCGGTACAGCCGAACAAGGCAATCGTCGGTGCGAATGCGTTTGCGCACGAGTCAGGCATACATCAGGACGGTGTGATCAAGCATCGCGAGACCTACGAAATTATGCGTGCCGAGGATGTGGGCTGGAATGCCAATAAGTTGACTTTGGGCAAGCTCTCCGGGCGCAATGCGTTGCGCCAGCGATTCGCTGCGCTGAATATCGAGTTCCCTTCGGAAGAAGCTTTCAATGCCGCGTTCCAGCGTTTTAAGGAATTGGCAGATCGCAAGAACGAGATTTTCGACGAAGATTTGCAGGCTTTGGTCAGCGACGAAGCGGTGGCACAAGTCAGCGAACATTATCGCCTGGTGGCTATGGGCGCACATTCCGAAACCGGCGCGTTGCCGGTGGCGCGTGTGGTGATGAGCATAGACGGCAAGGAACATCAGGCCGATGGGCAGGGCGGCGGGCCGGTGGATGCCACCTTCAAGGCGATCGAGCAAATCGTGCACAGCGGCACCGAGCTGCAATTGTTTTCGGTGAACAACATCACCAGCGGCACCGACGCGCAGGGCGAAGTGACCGTGCGCCTGTCCAAGGCCGGGCGCATCGTGAACGGGCAGGGCGCGGATACCGACATCGTGGTGGCCTCCGCCAAGGCCTATCTCAACGCGCTGAATAAATTGCACGGCAAACTGGAGCGGGCGCATCCGCAGGTGTGAGTTTTCATCGAGCCAGTTTGCAAAATAGGCGGCGCACTGATGTGCGCCTTTTTTTGAGTCAACTGTGCTTATAGTAAACTTCCTGTTATCAGGCAGACAGTTAAACGCAGCCAGTTAAAAACAATTAACATTGTTGAAAGTAAGGTCTATAATAAGCGCGGGTTTCCTGAGTTATGTCGTCTTCATGGTTTCTTGCTGTGTGAATCCATAGCGGTGGGTTTGAACTGTTAAAGGATTTCTCTCTAGAATAGTGGGGTCGGAATGGCACTGGCCCCGAGTTATTTCTTAACTACCTAAGGAGAGATAAAATGACTACAGCGATAATTTTCATTGCCTTGTTTATCATCACCGGTATCGCCATTGTTGCCGATGATGGAAAGTGGGACAGGAAAAAATAATTGATTCGGCGCCAGCCCCGTATTCAAGGGGTGCGCCGGGCTCTATATAAGTACACCAAATCATACAACAATCTTTAAGTTAACCGCACAATGTCTGCTCGACATATAACGATGTTTGATTAATCCGGTTTTGCCCGGTTGGTGAACTGCATTTCAAAGGGTTGGCCTAAATTGCCAACCCTTTTCCATTTTTTTATGCAAAGATTTCGTGGTGTTAATATTCGCGCAGCGTTCAATCTGTGGACATGAAAATGATAAATGCGCTATGCTTGCATCGCTACAGTATTAAGTTATCACCAACTACACGAAAGGTTTCCATTATGAAAAAAAGTTTATCGTTGCTATGTGTTCTGGGTTGTTTTGCTCAACCGGTTTGGGCGGCTAACATCTCTACAATCAATTTGCTGAGTCAGGCTAATTTCAGGTTGTTTTCTGAAGACTTGGGTTCGGCATTAAGCTACAAAGCGGTAACTCCCGCTGCGCCGCTGGGCGTGACAGGTTTTGATTTGGGGTTGGAAATAACTTCGACCGAAATGGTAAATTCCTCATCTTGGGCCGCGGCCTTGGGGGGCAGCAGCGCCATGAATTCCATGATTGTGCCTAAATTGCATATCTTTAAAGGATTGCCTTTAAACATTGATGTTGGAGCTTTTTATTCTGCCATACCAACTACCAATATCAAACTTTATGGCGGGGAATTGCGTTATGCCATACTGGAAGGCGGCGTGGCCCTACCTGCAGTCGGTATTCGCGGTGCGTTGACAAAATTGACCGGAGTGGATCAATTGGAATTTAGTACCAAAAGCCTGGATATTTCCATTTCCAAAGGTTTTGCGATGTTTACTCCATACGCGGGGCTGGGCACAGTATGGGTTGATAGCAACCCAGTGATTAGCGGCTCGCCTCTGGTGGAGGAAACATTCAAGCAAAATAAAATGTTTGTGGGCGGTAATTTCAACTTCGGATTTACAAATTTTGCTCTGGAATATGACAAGACCGGTTCAGCTACATCTTATAGCGCCAAACTGGGTTTCCGTTTCTAACAAATTTAAATCAGGTAGATGAAAGTGAGGGTTGGCTAAGGTCGTAGGACGACCTTAGCTTGCTTTATGGCTTGGTCAAAGTGACCAATGATGGACTGGAGAACACTTCAGGAAAATCCAGCCGCCATACTTGTTCGTCGTAACGCACATCCAACCCATCGCTATCCAGTCCGATCGCTTGTACATTCGCCGCATCAACGCCATGTCGTTGTCGCAGCAGTTGTCGCAACTCGTCTTGTTGTTGTGAATTTATTTTCGCGAGTAATGTTAATTCCTGTTGTGCGTATGCTTCAGCCTGCTCGGCTGCATAATTTTCCATATTGACCCAATAAATTTTCCCAAAGCCGCCGATGTAGCGGATGGCAACGGGGCGGATGCGGTAGAAAGAAAAGTCGTGCATGGCAAAGTAAGTTTGCGCTTCCGGGAAATAGCGCAGATAGCGCAGTCCGGCTTGTTCACGATTGGACTCCATTTGGGCGTTGCCAACCACCGTCACACGTCCTTGGGTCTGGATATGCGGGTCGCGCTGGTCATGGGTGATCAGGCTGATTCGCGGGTCATGCACTATGTTTTTGGTGTGTTCGGCAAGGGTGCTGATAAGGATGAGCAGGCTGCCATCGTGATCAACCAAATACGGTGTGATCGAGCCAAACGGATAACCGTCCAACTTTTTTGATATTGTGCCTAGCGCACCGTAGCGATGGGCGCGTAACATTCGGCGGGCTGCGTGGGCAATCATGCCGCGAGTTTCAATGCGGTCACCGCCAGCCGCCGACCCAACGCCAAGCACAGTTTCTTTTCGGCTTCCGAAATGGGCTGGTCGTTGGTGATGCCTGCCACATGGCTTGCACCATAAGGTGTGCCGCCGCTGTGTGTGGCAGTCAGTTCCGGTTCGGAATAGGGCAGCCCTACGATGACCATGCCATGGTGCAGCAACGGCAACATCATCGACAGCAGCGTGCTTTCCTGACCGCCGTGCATGGTACCGGTGGAAGTGAACAATGCGGCGGGTTTGCCGACCAGCGTGTGTTCCATCCAGGTTCCGCCGGTACTATCCCAAAAATATTTCATTGCGGCTGCCATGTTGCCGAAGCGGGTCGGGCTGCCTAAGGCCAAGCCAATACATTCTTCGAGATCACGCAATTCGGCGTAAGGCGCACCGCTGTCAGGGATGCCCGGTTCGGTTGTTTCACATACGCTGGAAATTTTAGGTACAGTACGCAATCGGGCGCGCACGCCGTCCACTTGTTCCGCACCGCGCGCAATCAATTGGGCCATTTGCCGTGTCGCGCCGTGCTGGCTGTAATATAGTATGAGTATTTCTTTGTCGGTTATCATTCGTCGATTATAGGGAAACGCTAAGGACATGCAAAATAATTTGCGCGATATTCAAGTTTTGGTTCGTTTAATCGCAACGCGCTTTGTTCAGGATCGCTGCACGCAAACTGCTGCGAGCCTGACTTTTACCACGTTGTTGTCACTGGTTCCGATGCTAACCATTGCATTGACCGTGTTCTCGGCATTTCCGGTGTTTGAGGATTTTTCGGCCCAGATCAAAATATTTCTACTTAACAATTTGATGCCGGAAAATGCCGGCATAATTATCACTCAGTATATGCAGCAATTTGCCGATAGTGCAACACGCCTCACCGCAGTGGGCATTGCATTTTTGGCGGTCACAGCCATGTCGATGATGTTGACCATAGACAAAGCGTTTAACGTCATTTGGCAGGTAACGCGGCCACGCCCCCTGATTAAACGGCTGGTAGCCTACTGGGCCGTGCTGACCCTTGCGCCGTTGCTGATTGGAGCAAGCCTATCGCTGACATCATGGCTGGTCGGGTTATCCATGGGGCACGAAAAATTTATTTCGCCAATCGGCATTGTGGTACTTAAAACATTGCCGATATTATTTACCACGCTGGCATTTACATTGCTGTTTCGTCTGGTGCCCAATCGTCATGTACCCCGAGGTCACGCATTGATCGGCGCATTGGTGGCGGCAGTGGTGTTTGAAACCATGAATCGGGTATTTGGCTATTTCATCAGCCATTTTCCCACCTATACGTTGGTTTATGGCGCGTTTGCCAGTGTGCCGATTTTCTTGATGTGGATTTATTTGTCATGGTTGACCATTTTGCTCGGTGCCGTGATCGCCGCCTCACTTTCACATTGGCGCGCTCCTGCGTCACAACACCTTTCGCGCACTACCCAATTGCTGGATGCTCTGCGCGTGTTGAAAATAATGGCAAATGCTTTTCAGCAGGGCAAGGTGAGTACTCTGCCAGAACTCTCCAAGTCTTTGTATCTGGGCTATGACGTGCTGGAATATATTTTTGAATATCTGGCCGGTGCCGATATGGTGCGTCAAGTGGAAGGGGGCGGTTGGGTTCTGATGCGCGATGTGAACCATATTTGCGTAACTGAATTGTTGCGCTTGTTCGTGCTGGATCGCGGCTTGTTAGCCCCCAAACAGAATGACGATCCATTGCGGCAATGGCTTGCAGCTTGTGCCGAACGACTTGAGCAAAGTACGGATATCACGCTGCAGGAACTGTTTGAGCGAAGCGCTGCTTGAATGCTTGCCCGATGCGATTAATTGCGCTTTAATGCGCGCCGGTTGCTGGTTTGATGTTTGAGGAGAGATGGAATGAAGTTTATAGAATCACTTTTTGAAGGATCGTTGTGGAGCAGCCGTTTTGTCGTACTGGCGGCGGTGCTGGGCAGCCTGTTCGCGGGCTTTGCCATTTTCTACATGGCCACTGTGGATGTGGTCTACCTGGTGCAGCATATGCTGCATTACGCCGATTCCGATATGGCCGAAGAGGCGCGCAAGGTGCTGCATGACAAGACGGTATCGCACATCGTCGAAGTGGTGGATGGCTATTTGCTGGCGACGGTGATGCTGATTTTCTCATTCGGGCTGTATGAACTGTTTATCAGCGATATAGATCAAGCGCATGACAGCGAGGGTTCCAGCAAGATACTGGTGATCAACAGCCTGGACGATTTGAAGGCGCGCCTGGCCAAGGTGATCCTGATGATCATGATTGTGACCTTGTTTGAAGAGGCACTGAACATGAAGATGACTACGCCCATAGACCTGCTTTATCTGGGCGGCAGCATTGCCCTGGTTGCCCTGGCGCTGTATCTCACCCATGGCGGAGAACGTGGCGCGAAGAATGACCATGAGGAAGAATCCGAACAAGCCGATGGTGCGGTTACGGCACACAAAGAAACGCCGCATTGATACCGGCGATGCGCGCTCTACTGGCTATTGGTTTGCTGCTGTTTGCGCTGGGCGCGGTGGCGCAGGAGTTCACGCTGGAAGATATACAAGGCAACAAGCATCGTCTGGCGGATTACCGCGGCAAATGGGTTCTGGTGAATTTCTGGGCGACCTGGTGTGCGCCGTGCCTGGACGAAATCCCGGAATTGATCGGCTTACATAACGCACACCAGGATAAAGACCTGTTTGTGATTGGAATTGCCATGGATTCAGGGTCGCGCAAAAAAGTCGCGGACTTCGCTGAAGCGCACGGTATGAATTATCCGGTGGTGATGGGTAGTCGCAAGATCGCGGCACAAATCGGCAGCGTGGACGTCCTGCCGGTCAGCTATATGTACAATCCACAAGGCGAATTGGTGAGCTATCAGGCGGGAGAGCTGACGCGCGCGAGCGTCGAGGCTTACATCAAAAATAAGTCGATCAAATAGCCAATAGATCAACCGGGAGGCATGTAGTTACTGCTGACTGTGTGACGCGGCAAAGCCCAGTGGTTGTGCCAGGCGACGCGTACCAGATTCGGATATTCCGGCTTGCCCAACGTGCCGTTGTAGCGTCCCAGAGCGCGATACAAATTGCCTTTTTCCATATCCAGATAATGGCGCAAGATGGTGCAACCGTAGCGCAGATTGGTCTTCAGATGAAACAGGTTGTGCTCCTTCGTGCCGATTTCATTCACCCAGAACGGCATCACTTGCATATAGCCGCGTGCGCCCACTCTGGATACCGCATACTTTTTGAAACCGCTTTCCACTTCGATCAAACCCAGCACCAATTCCGGATCGAGCCCGGCGCGGGTAGCTTCATAATGTACGGTCTTGAGAAAGCCTGTGCGGAATGCCGTATCCGGCAAGTCATTCTGCAATCGACGCGACATCTCGTTCAGCCAGAAATCGGCTTCATACTGTGTAGCGAAGGCGAGTTTGGGAGCGGCCTGATCCGAAACGCTACGCTGCAATACGGCGCGCACACTGGCGGAAAGCGGTGTATAGATTTGCCCGCCGGATTGTGCGGCGCATGAGAATAACATCCCTGCCACGCACAGTGGCAGGGCGAGATAGCGTGAAAATGGTTGTTGGTTTGGTTTCACAGCTTGGATTCTACGAACTCCAGCGCAGTTTGCAAGGGGATGGGTTGTGCGGCAGGATCGCGTCGTCCCTGATATTCCAGCATGCCGTCCTTCAAGCCGCGCTCGCCGATGACGATGCGGTGCGGAATGCCGATCAGCTCCATGTCGGCAAACATCACGCCGGGACGCTCGTCGCGGTCATCCAGCAACACCTCGATGCCAGCGGCTTGCAACGACGCATACAGTTGTTCTACGGCATTGCGTACCGCTTCGCTCTTGCCCATGCCGATCGGCACGATGGCGATCTGGAACGGCGCCATCGCCGTTGGCAGCATGATGCCGCGCTCGTCATAATTCTGCTCGATAGCTGCGGCAACGATACGCGACACGCCGATGCCGTAGCAACCCATCTCGATGATCTGCGCCTTGCCTTGTGCGTCCAGAAAAGTGGCTTTCAGGGCTTCGGCATATTTGGTGCGCAACTGGAAGATATGGCCGACCTCGATGCCGCGGCAGATTTCCAGTGTGCCTTTGCCGTCTGGAGAAATGTCGCCAGTGACTACATTGCGAATGTCCGCAACAAGATCGGGTTCAGGCAAGTCGCGCCCCCAGTTCACGCCGGCAGTATGGAACTTGGGTTTGTTCGCACCCACAACAAAATCGCTCATGGCGGCCACGGTTCGGTCGGCAATGACGCGAACTTTCGTCCTGTCGATGCCGACCGGCCCAAGGAAGCCCGCTGGGCAATTGAAAAAAGCACGTATCTCATCTTCTGTTGCAAAGCGGAAGTCGGCAAGGCCTGGCAGCTTGCTTGCCTTGACTTCATTCAGGCTGTGATCGCCGCGTATCAGCAAGATGAGCAGTTTGCTACTTGCCATTAGAGCAATAAGCTTCACTGTACGTTTCAATGGAATTCCCAACAGCTCTGCCACTTGTTCGCAGATAGTCTGTTTGGGTGTTTCCACATCGCGCATAGTCTCGGTGGGGGCAGTACGCGCAACACTTGGCGCAATGGCCTCAGCCAGTTCCACGTTCGCAGCATAATCCGACGTCGGGCAGTAGGCCAGCGCGTCCTCGCCTGAATCCGCCAGCACGTGAAACTCGTGCGAGCCGCTGCCGCCGATCGCGCCGGTATCAGCCGCGACGGCGCGAAATTTCAGGCCAAGGCGGGTGAAGATACGCGAGTAGGTGTCATGCATGACCTGATAGGTTTTCTCCAAGCTGGTTAAGTCGGCGTGGAATGAATAAGCATCCTTCATTAGGAATTCGCGCGCGCGCATCACGCCGAAACGCGGGCGCACCTCGTCGCGAAACTTGGTTTGAATCTGGTAGAAGTTGATCGGCAGTTGGCGGTAGCTGCGGATTTCGCGGCGCGCGATGTCGGTGATGACTTCTTCGTGGGTGGGGCCGAAACAGAATTGGTTGTCGTGCCGGTCTTTTATTTTGAGCATCTGCGGCCCGAACACTTCCCAGCGCCCGGTTTCCTGCCACAGCTCGGCAGGCTGTATCGCGGGCATCAGCAATTCGATCCCGCCGCTGCGGTTCATCTCCTCGCGCACGACGTTTTCCACCTTGCGCAACACGCGCAGCCCAAGCGGCATCCAGGTATAAAGGCCACTGGCCAGTTTTCTGATATAACCCGCGCGCACCATCAGTTTGTGGCTGGTGAGTTCGGCTTCGGAGGGGGCCTCCTTAAGAGTAGAGATGAAAAATCGTGATACGCGCATGACTGAATTACGACCTGATTGTGATTGTGAGTTTGCGATTTTACAGGGAATGCTTGAATTTCGGTATGTTAAGGAGCATCTAAGCTTCCGATTCGCTTTTCATTGAACGGGAAATGTGAAAGAATCTAGTCATTAAAAATTAACTTTGAGTAGAGTTGAAAATGATAGACCGAGACGGCTACCGCCCGAATGTCGGCATTATCATCACGAACAGCAGGAATCAGGTGCTTTGGGGCAAGCGGGTGAGACAACATGCATGGCAGTTTCCGCAAGGTGGTATCCAGCATGGCGAAACCCCTGAGCAGGCGATGTACCGCGAGTTGCACGAAGAGGTCGGCTTGATGCCGGAACATGTAAAAATACTCGGACGTACCCGTGACTGGATGCGTTATGAGGTTCCGCAGAGTTGGATCAAGCGTGAAACGCGCGGTGGTTATCGCGGACAGAAACAGATATGGTTTTTGTTGCTGCTGGTTGGACGTGATTGCGATGTCTGTTTGCGAGCCAGTTCGCATCCTGAGTTTGATGCTTGGCGTTGGAATGATTATTGGCTGGACATCAACGCCGTGATTGAATTCAAGCGCGAGGTTTATACGATGGCGCTTAATGAGTTGGCCGGTTACCTGCCGACAG
>JANXXX010000063.1 GCA_025350405.1 Gallionella sp. | reverse complement strand
TGTTCGCATGCATGGTGGACTCTCCTTCGCAGTTTGGTCGCTACGAAAGAGACAATAAACCTGCCATGCATGTGCTGTTTTGGAACGGACAGTACGCCCTACTTTATTGAAATGCAACGGGGTTTTGAGGGGAGACCTCAGGGACCAAGTCCAATGTGCAACAGCTGAGCAGCTTGGCATGGTAACCCCCCGATATTACTTGATACGGAGACCTCAATCCAAGCACTTTGCGTAGCCGCTGGTTTTGCCGGAATGCCCTCAGGATAGCGCCGCACCTTAACTATTGCTTCAACTAATGGCATCGGTGCACATACGTTGTGCAGAAGCCTTACAAAAGAATTATTATGCACATACCGTTGATCACCATGAGGCCATTATGAAAGCACCGATTCGCATCACCATCACCGGCGCCGCCGGACAGATCGGCTACGCCACACTGTTCCGCATCGCCAACGGCGACATGCTGGGACGCGAGCAGCCGATCATCCTGCAATTGCTGGACCTGCCGCAGGCACAGCAGATGTTGCGCGGCGTGGCGATGGAGCTGGAAGATTGCGCCTTTCCGCTGTTGCAGCAGATCATCATCACCGATGATCCCAAGGTCGCTTTCAAGGATACCGAAGTCGCAATGCTGATTGGCGCGCGCCCGCGCAGCAAGGGCATGGAGCGCAAAGATCTGATCGAGGCCAACGGCGCGATCTTCTCAGTGCAGGGCAAGCTGCTCAACGACTATGCGGCGCGCCACGTCAAGGTGCTGGTGGTGGGCAATCCCGCCAACACCAACGCGCTGATCGCGATGAAGAATGCCCCCGACCTCGACCCGCGCAACTTCAGCGCGATGATGCGCCTCGACCACAACCGCGCCATCGCGCAGGTCGCGCTCAAATTATTCCAGCCGATCCGCGACATCAAGAAGATGGTCATCTGGGGCAACCACTCCGGCACCCAGTATCCCGACCTCGACCATGCCGAGATACGCGGCCGCCTGGTGCGCGACATCCTGTTGAATCAGGTCGGGCCGGACCTGGACTGGGTGGAACGCGAATTCATCCCCACCGTGCAAAAGCGCGGTGCGGCGGTCATCGAAGCACGCGGCCTTTCCAGTGCCGCGAGCGCCGCCAATGCCGCCGTGTCGCACATGCACGACTGGATGCTCAGCTCGCACCACAACGACTGGGTAACGATGAGCGTGCCCTCCGACGGCAGCTACGACATCCCCGAAGGCGTGATCTACGGCTTCCCGGTCACCTGCAAACACGGCCATTACCACATCGTGCAGGGACTGCCGATCAGCGCACTGGGGCGCAAGCACATGGAAGAGAGCTATCGCGAGTTGACCGATGAACGCGATCATGTGAAACAGTTACTCGGCTAACTAATGCCCCTCCTCCATGCCTCAGGCAGGGAGAAACAGTGACACGGCCATCTTGATTCTGCCCGGCCAGCCCTCATCTTATCAGCATTGCTTGAAGAGAGGTTGCCATGTCCAATATCCGCCCGCCTGCCGTGGCAGGAATGTTCTACCCCGCCGAACCCGGGCAGCTTGCGCATGACGTGCAAGCATACCTTGACGAGGCACGCACCAACGCTCCGCACCCGTTCGATCTGGCTCCGAAAGCGCTGATCGTGCCGCACGCCGGTTATATGTATTCCGGCGCGATCGCCGCGACGGCTTATGCCACGCTACGCACGGTTGCCGCACGCATTCGTCGTGTGGTGCTGCTCGGCCCTACCCACCGTGTCGCGGTGCGCGGCTTGGCGCTGCCCGGCGTGGATGCATTCGACACACCGCTGGGGCGCGTGACGCTGGACGCTGCCGGCACTCAAGCTATCGCTCATCTGCCGCAGGTCACTGTCAGCGCGCAGGCACATGCGCTGGAGCACTCGCTGGAAGTGCAGTTGCCGTTCCTGCAAAGCGTGTTGGCTGATTTCACGCTGCTGCCATTGGCGGTCGGCATGGCTACTGCCGAAGAAGTCGCCGAGGTGCTGGAGACGGTGTGGGGCGGCGAAGAAACACTGATCGTGATCAGCTCCGACCTTTCGCACTACCTGCCCTACGCCACCGCGCAGTGCGTGGACTATGAAACCGCGCAGTCCATTCTGGATCTGCGCCAGCCGATCGCGCACGATCAGGCGTGCGGCGGCACACCGATCAGCGGCCTGATCGTCGCGGCGCAGAAACACTACCTCGCACCCCATTTGCTCGATTTGCGAAACTCTGGTGACACTGCCGGGTCTCATACGCAGGTAGTGGGTTATGCTGCGTTTGCATTTACCCCTGCAACTTAAATTACAGGAGACATAGATATGTCAGATCAACGAGGTGTAGTGTTACTGCCGATTGCGCGTGCCGCGATCTCCAGCGCCTTGAAGGTGTCTTATAAGGCGGATGAAACCGCTCCATGGCTCGCCGAACATGGCGCGTGTTTTGTCACGCTCACGCAAGATGGCGAATTGCGCGGCTGCATCGGTTCGCTGCAGGCGCACCGGCCATTGCTGGCTGATGTGAAAAGCAACGCCGTGTCCGCCGCGTTGCGCGACCCGCGCTTTACGCCCTTGAGTGCGGAAGAACTCGACATCACCACCGTCGAAATCTCACTGCTCTCAACCACCTCTGAAATGGTGGTTCGCGATGAGGCCGATGCGCTGGCGCAGCTACGTCCCAACTTGGACGGCATCGTGTTCGAGTATGGCTCATACCGCAGCACTTTTCTGCCGCAAGTATGGGAGAACCTCGCCCAGCCGCGGGATTTCCTTGCGATGCTCAGACGCAAGGCCGGGCTGCCCGAAGATTTTTGGGCAGAAGGTGTGAAACTGTCGCGCTATAGCGTGATCAAGTGGAGCGAGTCCGAAAATCTATTGGCCGGGCACACCAAGGAGCGCCAACATGGATGAGCCGATCAGCATCGCCGAACGCTATCCCGCCAAATACTGGCACAAGCTGGATGACGGTCGCGTCCAGTGCGACCTGTGCCCGCGCGACTGCAAGCTGCACGAAGGCCAGCGCGGCGCGTGCTTCGTGCGCGGACGCGTCGATGATGCGATGGTGCTCACCACTTACGGCCGCTCATCCGGTTTCTGCGTCGACCCGATCGAGAAGAAGCCGCTCAACCATTTTTATCCCGGCAGCAGCGTGTTGTCGTTCGGCACGGCAGGCTGCAACCTCGCCTGCAAATTCTGCCAGAACTGGGACATCTCCAAATCGCGCAGCTTCGACAAGCTCGCCGACCAGGCCACGCCGGAAGCCATCGCGCGCAGGGCCGAAAAGCTCGGCTGCAAGAGCGTCGCCTTCACCTACAACGACCCGGTGATCTTCGCCGAATATGCGATGGACGTGGCCGATGCCTGCCACGAGCGCGGTATCCAGACTGTGGCGGTGACGGCGGGCTATATGCACGACCAGCCGCGCCGCGATTTTTACGCCAAAATGGATGCCGCCAACGTCGACCTGAAAGCCTTCACCGACGAGTTCTATGTGAAGCAGACCGGCTCGCGTCTGCAACCGGTGCTGGACACGCTGAAATATCTGAAACATGAAACCAAGGTATGGTTCGAGATCACCACATTGCTGATCCCCGGCCTCAATGATTCGGATGAGGAGCTAACCAAGATGAGCGATTGGCTCGTCAAGGAACTCGGTGTGGACGTGCCGCTGCACTTCAGCGCATTCCATCCCGACTACAAGATGACCGGCATCCCTGCCACTCCACCTGCGACCTTGGTAAAGGCGCGCAACATCGCCCGTGCTGCGGGGATGCAGTACGTCTATACCGGCAACGTGCATAACCGCGAAGGGGACTCCACGAATTGCCCATCATGCAACTGCGCCCTGATCGTGCGCGATTGGTACGAGATCGAACAATACCGCCTCACGCCTGATAGCCACTGCCCGGACTGCCATACCCAAATCGCCGGACGCTTTGAAAAGTTCGCCGGACAATTCGGCAGGCAGCGCATTCCTATTGTGATGGCGGGAAGATAATTACGCAGGGCACACAGCCCATTTTAAAAAGGAGAAGATCATGAGCAGTATCTGGCGTAGCATCCTGACTTTCATCGCGATTATTTTGGCTCTCGGTGTACTGGGTTTTATTTTTTTCCCCGGACATTAATTACCAAAGCATTTGATGAGATTTGGAAGTGCATGGCACACCGCCGTGCGCTCTCGGCCTGAGCCTGACGAGCAGGCGGGTCTGGTTTGCATTTTGTGAGGAGCGAAAACATGTCACATCTACCTGTCACGATTCCCGCCGGGCACGTCGCGCTGGAAGGCGAACTGGTGCTGCCGCCATCCGCAAAAGGCGTGGTGCTGTTCGCCCACGGCAGCGGCAGCAGCCGCTTCAGTCCGCGCAACACCTATGTCGCCGAAGTGTTGCAACAGCGCGGCATAGCCACGCTGCTGTTCGACCTGCTGACACGCGAGGAAGATCAGACATACGAGACGCGCTTCGACATTACGCTGCTCACGCAACGCCTGCTCGCGGCGACCGCATGGCTGCAAAGCAACCCGGACACGCAAAACCATAGCTTGGGCTATTTCGGCGCCAGCACCGGTGCGGCAGCGGCGTTACAGGCCGCCGCAAAAATGGAACACAAGATCGCCGCAGTAGTTTTGCGCGGCGGTCGTCCCGACCTCGCCGGAGCAATTGCACTGCGGCGCGTGACTGCGCCGACGCTGCTGATCGTCGGCGGTGCGGACTACGGCGTGATCGAGCTGAATCAGCAGGCCGATGCGCTGCTGAACTGCGAGAAAAAACTCATGCTGATACCCGGCGCGACTCATTTGTTTGAAGAACCCGGCACGCTGCAACAAGCGGCGCGCAGCGCGGCGGATTGGTTTGCACAGCACTTGTAAGCTCACCTCAAAACGTGCCTCACATCCAAAGCTTCCCACCGATCGAAAACCCAAGCGCGCACATCCTGATTCTCGGCAGCATGCCGGGCAAAGAATCGTTACGGGCAAAACAATATTACGCGCATCCGCGCAACGCCTTCTGGCCCATCATGGGCGATCTGATCGGCGCTGCGCCTACACTGCCTTACGAAGCGCGGACTCGAATAGTGAAATCCGCCGGTATCACGCTCTGGGATGTGCTGGCCTCATGCACGCGGCACAGCAGCATGGATGCCGATATCAAAGCGGACTCGATCTGCCCTAACGACTTCGCGTCATTCTTCCAGATTCATCCTCACATCACGCAGGTCTTTTTCAACGGCACGATGGCAGAACAATGCTTCCGCAAGCATGTGCAACCTTTGCTTGAAGCCCTGCCCAGAAACAAACCGCTGCACTTTCTGCGCCTGCCGTCGACCAGCCCGGCCTATGCGTCTATGCGCTACGAGCAAAAGCTGAAAGCATGGAAGATGATCCTGCAAACAAACCCGGGGCAGCCCTCGTCGGACTCTCAGCATTCCATACGCTCAAAGAGTCGCCTATACTGTGACTAGAAAAATCAGTGTTCAGCAACTATAAAGTGATATGGAAAGGGATGTGCAACATGAAAATAACCATGGGCAGTTTATTTTTGGTATTGCTGGCTGTTAGCGGAATAGCGGTGCTGGTCGGTAATGCGGACGCTAAGGTAGCCATGCCGGAAAGAGAGAATGTTCAAACATTTGTCTGGGTCACTGAATTTATAACGTTCATCACTGCCCTGGCGATTGCCGTTTTTGTCTGGCGTATCAGCAAGCGGGATAGCAAAAACAAAAGGTCAAAACAGGACAAATCTTAAGGTGTATGATTTTGCTGACTTGGGCAATCACTACCGGCCCAATCCTAGCCATGACCGGAAACCTCCCTGACCTGGACATAAAAACCGAGGTTGCGCAATTCATTTACCTTGTCCCAATTCGAAATAATGGTATAGCGCAAGACATCGTGGTAATAGACTCTGAACTCAAGCATGATAGCCTCCCGCAACAAAGATGCCCACACATTCGGCATCAATTTCTTGACTAATGACCCGAAGTTTTTCGAACTTTTTTCTTTATTCTTTACATTTGCATTTGAGCATTTTTTAACAAAATTTTCTATCGTACTAAAGTACAACCAGGGCGCTTCAGGTCGAGATAGCGGATTTCTCCTGCCAGACTAAGTGGCCGACACCGTCTCCTGAAGAAATTGCAGCACCACCAGCTCGTCGCGACGCAGTGCGGCTTGCGACAGCTCGCGGCGGGCGCTACGCTTCTCTGCTTGCTGGGAATGCGGAGCCGTAAGACCCAGGTGATAGGCCTCCAGCAGCGCGGGATGCACGTAATATTTGCGGCACACGGCGCGCGTATTGCCGAGCCGCTCCGCCACCGCGTCGAGCGCCTGCAAAATATTACGGTCGGCTTCGCGCCGGCTGGCCGCCGGCCCCATTGCCCGCAACTCCACGGCAGCCACCATGGTGCCGCCCCAGGTACGAAAATCCTTGGCCGTGATGTCACGCCCGCTGACTTCGCGCAGATAATCGTTCACATCATCGGATGAAATCGGCTTGCGCTTGCCGAACGCATCAAGATACTGGAATAGCACCTGGCCGGGCAAATCCCGGCAGCGCTGCACGATACGGGCAAGGCGCAGGTCATTGATCGCCACCGAGTGATCGACTCCGCTCTTGCCGCGGAAGCTGAAGCGCAACAGCGCACCCTGAACCTGTACATGCTTTCTGCGCAATGTGGTCAGGCCGTAGGAGTGATTCTCTCGCGCGTATTCATCGTTGCCGACACGGATCAGCGTCCTGTCCAGCAGCCGCACCACCGTGGAGAGTAGCTGACGCCGGGTCAGCTCTCCGGCGCGCAAATCGCGTTCCACGCGCTCCCGCAACTCTGGCAGTATTTCGCTGAATTCGAGCATGCGGCGAAATTTGGATTGGTCGCGGGCATCGCGATACGAAGAATGGTAACGATACTGTTTGCGGCCGCGCGCATCGCGCGCCGTCACCTGGATATGGCCGTCCGGATCGGTGCAAATCCAGACGTGGGTCCACGCCGGCGGAATCGCCAGCGCGTTGAGCCGCTTGCGCGTGGCCGCGTCGCCGATGAGAACGCCATCCGGATCGTAATAACTCCACCCCTTGCCGGAACGGCGCCGGCTGATACCGGCAAAGCCATCCGTGACATAGCTAAGCCCGGCGTGGGTTGCCGCCTTGCGGTACTCGTAGTTTTTCGATGAACTCACCCTGCGCCTCCTCCGATTTCAAGCGGCATGTGTTGTATTGTGTATGTTCGCGCTGATTGCTGGCAAGGATTTTCAAGTTGACTGGATCAACAATAACCCAAGCACGGATGCCAACAACCAGGACAGCGTGCCCAAGGTAACGCACCATCAGTCAGCTTCTAATCTTGCGGATGATGTGGTTTAATTCAGCCCTTTTTTAAGGAGTGCATTATTATCGTCCGCATTAAAAACAAAATCGCCATTAGTATGGTTGCGATCGCCCTTCTTGCCACAACGACAGCCTATGCCGCAAACTCCGCCGATATCATAAAGCAACGCAATGGCAACGGCGACCCGCTCGCCGGCAAAGCAAAATCCGCCTTATGCCAGGGCTGCCATGGCGATCTCGGCCTCAGCCTGGATGATTTGATTCCCCATCTGGGCGGACAATCTGCCGAATATATTGCAAAACAAATCCGCAATTATCAGTCCGGGGTACGCAAGAACCAGATCATGAACGCCATGGCGATGACCATTAATGATGATGACCTGTTCGATATTGCCGCATATTTCGCCAGCCAGGAAAAAATGCACGGCAGCGGCTGGGGTGACAATCCGGTCGCAAAAAATTTATTTATAAAGGGCGATGCAACCCGCAATATTCGGCCCTGCATGGCTTGCCACGGTGTGGAAGGCAAAGGCAAAGCACCCGATATCGCGACATACCCGGTGATTGGCGGCCAACGCAAAGCATACCTGCGTGCGCAACTCATCAATTGGCGGAAAGGCAAGCGAACCAACAGCCGGGGCGGCGTAATGAACACCATCGCCAAGTCTTTGACTGATCCCGAAATCGAAGCATTGACGAATTATATTTCCGGGTTGTGACTGGCGACACTGCGCAATCAATTTATCACTTGCGTGCCAGATTTTCCTGTACTCAACCTCGATTCCTGTATCCAAGGAGTTAATGAACCCGAGTTACGTTGGCGGGCTACCCTCAAAGATCATCGAGGACGCGCGCTCTCGCCTTGTTCGCTTCTTCTTCGCTAATCAATCCTTTGCTCCGCAGATCCTTGATCTTGTCCAGCCGCTGCTCTATGGTTTCGCTGCTGCGGGAAGCCTCTCTGGATGTCCTGGACAACGCAGGATTCATATCCCCGCATTCAAGCTGCGCGCGTAGCCCTCCGCTGCTAATTTCCGTGTTAACCGTCCGGGTAAAATCCGAACATCCCGCTTTCTTGAGGGTCACCCTGCCGTACACGGATTCCTTTTCCTTGGGGTAGGTGTTCGGAAACACATCTTTATGGCTGATCTTGAGGGGAGTCACACCGATCTTTTCGCCCATCACGTAAACAGCCGCTTCGGACGGCTCGGATTCGATCTTGATGAGGTCTTCTGCAACCGGTGGAAAGATATTCCCCACACCGTTGCTTGCACCGCCCATTGACGAGCAACCCGTTACCAGCAGAAGATTAACAAACGCAAGCGCACTTCCTGAACGCTTCAAGAACATAATTTCTCCGATTTAAATAGGGAAGCGCCGAACAAGTATCCGCATGAAGCGGAAACTATTCAGGCGCGCCCGAATTGTTAAAAAACTGATCTGTTTTCACTTTTTTCACCCCCAGCAGACTTCTCGCCGGGGTTTTCTTCTTCATCTTACTCACGCTGGAC
>JANXXX010000062.1 GCA_025350405.1 Gallionella sp. | reverse complement strand
CTGTCTTTACGGTCTTAAAAGAGCCACAAAAAATGCACTTTCGACCATTCAAAAAGTTGGTCGCACAACCAAATACTGTATGAACGCTTGTAACCATAAGTATCTCCAAGGATACACTGGTTACGAAACGCCCTAATTACCCAAAATTTTAGCCTTACCACAATCCGCTTAAGCTAGGCGCTTTGCAATGCAAGGTATTCCAGAGTACGGCGCGCAATATTCTGTAACGGCAGCACCTCACAAGCGGCCCCCGCCGCAATCGCCTCTTTGGGCATGCCAAAAACCACACAGCTCGCTTCATCCTGTGCAATAGTGTGGGAACCGGCCCGCTTCATTTCCAGCATGCCTTGCACACCGTCTTTCCCCATGCCGGTGAGAATGATTCCCAGTGAGTTGGCTCCGGCAACATTGGCTGCCGAACGAAATAGCACGTCAACCGACGGACGATGGCGATTCACCAACTCCCCCTGATTCAGCTCAGCGATATAACGCGCGCCACTACGTTTGATCAGCAAGTGTGAATCCCCCGGCGCAATATAGGCATAGCCCGGCAGAATCCGTTCGTTATGTTCCGCTTCCTTCACCGAAATCTTGCACAGGCTGTCCAGCCGGTCTGCAAACGACTTGGTGAAATGCTCCGGCATGTGCTGGGTCACCAGAACACCCGGCGCATCCGCAGGCAGTTTCATCAGGATTTCCTTGATCGCCTCGGTTCCCCCGGTTGAAGCACCCATGACTATCAATTTCTCGGTGGAAGAAAATCGTCCCGCGACACTAGGCAGAATTGCATCCGCAGAAAATTTTTCATGTAGCGGCAGTCCAGCGACTGATTTACGCACACGCGCCTGTGCGGTTGCACGGATCTTGTCGGTGATCTCAATGGCATACTCCTCCATACCCCGCGCAATATCCAATTTCGGCTTGGCAATAAAATCCACCGCGCCCAATTCCAGCGCGCGGAAAGTAATATCGGAACCGCGTTCCGTCAGCGTGGAAACCATCAGCACCGGCATCGGGCGCAAGCGCATCAAACGCTCCAAAAAATCCAGTCCGTCCATCCTGGGCATTTCCACATCCAGCGTCAACACATCCGGATTGAGCGCCTTGATCATCTCGCGTGCCACCAGCGGATCAGGCGCCGCACCCACGCACTCCATATCTTTTTCGCGATCGATAATTTCCTTCAGCACTCCGCGAATCAACGCGGAATCATCAATCACCAGCACTTTGATCTTTCGACTTTTCATGTTCTTTAATTTAATTTAGACAATCTGCTTGCGCACAACCGCATCCCCTTACGCTTCATCAACCAAACAACTCCACATCCCCTTCCAGCTTGGCATTACGCAAACGTGTGTTGTATTCTGCTTCGCGACTGACTATCGTATCGTTTTGCACCTGCCTCAACCTCTTCACCCTGACCAAGCCGCTATTGGGGAAGTAATACACTTTTCGCGGGTAAATATCGAGCAGATCCTGCGCCGCGACGGCTATTCCTTCGGTCTTGAGAAACTGCAACACAAACTGCGCGTTCCGCTCGCCAACGTTGGCAACGGTAAATCCTCGCAACACCGCGCCGCCGCCAAAAACTTTTGCCTCAAAATTACCGCGCTTCGCGCCCATCTTAAGCAATTGGTTGATCAATATTTCCATGGCGTAAATGCCATAGCGTGCCGAGTCGCCCAGCGGGTTACCCCTATCCTGGCCGCTTTCGGGCAACATGAAATGATTCATGCCGCCAATTCCGCTCACCCGGTCGCGTATGCAGGCGCAAACGCAAGAGCCCAGCACGGTGACCAAAACCATGTTCCGCCCCGTTGCGTAATACTCGCCGGGCAATATCTTGGCCGCTTCTGATTTATGTTCACGATCAAAATACAAGTGCGGCGAAAGGTGCTCTTCGTACCCATGCTTAGTCATGGCGAACGCTCCCTTTCTGTTTTACTGATAGCATTATTAAATTGGGCTTGACGCTGTCCATAAGATTTGGGATTGACCAGTTCATACACCGTTTTGCTGCGCAACTTGAACAAGTGTGAGGCATTATAGAAACTTTCCGAATGTCCGGCAAAAAGCAGTCCATCCGGCTGCAATAACGGCTCGAATTTCTGCAAGATTTTAAGTTGCGTTTCCTTATCGAAGTAGATCATCACATTGCGACAAAAAATCGCATCCAGCGGACTGCGTATCTGCCAGTTTTCACTGAGCAAGTTTAATTGCCGGAAAGAAATCATCGCGCGCAATTCCGGTCTCACCCGCACAAAACCTGATTTCACCCCCGTCCCCTTGAGAAAGAATCGCTTCACAACGCCATCGGAAAGTTTTTCTATGCTCTCTATCGGATAAACACCCGCCTCTGCTTTGGCGAGTACATTGGTATCCACATCGGTGGCGACAATGGAAACGGGTGGCGTAAAACTGCCAAACATGTCCACTATCGTCATCGCCATCGAGTAAGGCTCTTCACCCGTTGAGGCCGCCGAACACCACAGGGCAACGTTATGATTTTCTTTTTGTTTGGCAATGTGTTCCGCCAGAATCGGAAAATGATGGGGCTCCCGAAAGAACGAAGTCAGGTTGGTGGTGAGCGAGTTAACGAAGGCCTCCCATTCATCCTCATTACCACTTTCCAGCAACGCCAGATAATCCCGGAAATTATCGATTCCATTCGCCCGCAAACGGCGCGCCAAGCGGCTATACACCATATCTTGCTTGGAGCGCTTAAGCGAAATACCGGCATGTTCATAAATCAGCCGGCACACCCGCTCGAAATCTTGCTCAGTGAATACAAATTCTCGATCTCGTCCGACACCGAATTTATTGTCCGTGATCATCAAACACCCTAAAAATTACCCGAAAAAACTCAGCATTTGTGAAATGTTAGTGCGCTTAAACTCTCAATGGCACAGGCTCTCAGTGCAGTAGCCGTGGGTGGAGAACCAAGCTGCAACGACTGAGTTCCTCAATCAATGGCTCTCTTCTCAGTTTACACGGCCTAAAGAATTTTAGCGCGGCTAAAACTCAATCTTGTCGCTGCTAGTTCCAGCCATAGCTTCGAGCGGATTAGGCGCTATGCCTGAGCGTCGCTAACACAACAGGCTTCCGGGTAGGTCATGGCTAAATTGAATAACCGCGGAATCACCTTTGCGGTAAATATCGAGGAAGCATTCCTGCCACACGGCTCGCGCCTAGGCAATGCGGCAGTATCCGCGTTTTTGCCGAACCCTGCATGTTGGGCAACATGGTAGAATTCGTGAATTTCCCGCATTGATTATTTTAGGAATTGCCGTCATGTTCTCCAGCAAAAACACTATCGCTATCACCGACCCGGAATTGTGGGCGGCCATACAGAATGAAAATCGCCGTCAGGAAGATCACATCGAACTGATCGCGTCGGAAAACTACACCAGTCCGGCCGTGATGGAGGCGCAGGGCAGCAAGCTGACCAATAAGTATGCCGAAGGCTATCCGGGCAAGCGCTATTACGGCGGTTGCGAATATGTGGACGTCGCCGAGCAACTGGCGATCGACCGCGCCCGCGCGCTGTTCGGCGCGGAGTATGTCAACGTGCAGCCGCATTCCGGATCGCAGGCCAACCAGGCAGTGTATGTGTCGGTGCTCAAGCCCGGCGACACGATACTAGGCATGTCGCTGGCGCATGGCGGGCACCTGACGCATGGCGCGTCGGTGAATATCAGCGGCAAGTTGTACAACGCAATCCAGTACGGCCTGAACGCGAAGGAAGAGATCGACTACGACCAGGTGCAGGCGTTGGCAACGCAACACAAGCCCAAGATGATCGTCGCGGGCGCTTCCGCCTACGCGCTGGTGATCGACTGGAAGCGCTTCCGTACTATCGCCGACAGCGTAGGCGCATATCTGTTTGTGGACATGGCGCACTACGCGGGCTTGATCGCGGCGGGTATCTACCCCAATCCGGTCGGCATCGCGGACTTCGTCACCACTACCACCCACAAGACCTTGCGCGGCCCGCGCGGCGGCTTGATTCTCGCCAAAGCCGAGCACGAGAAGGCACTGAACTCGGCGATCTTCCCGGCGCTGCAAGGCGGCCCGCTGATGCACGTGATCGCGGCCAAGGCCGTGGCGTTCAAGGAGGCAGCTAGCCACGAATTCAAGGTCTACCAGCGACAGGTTGTGGACAACGCACGCGTGATGACCCGCGTGTTGCAGGAACGTGGCCTGCGCATCGTGTCCGGTCGCACCGACAGTCATGTGTTTCTGGTTGACCTGCAACCCAAGCACATCACCGGCAAGGATGCCGAAGCCGCGCTGGGCCGCGCGCACATCACCGTGAACAAGAATGCGATCCCCAATGATCCGCAGAAACCATTCGTCACTTCGGGCATCCGCATCGGCAGCCCGGCGATGACCACGCGCGGCTTCAAGGAACTGGAAGCGGAAAAACTCGCGCACCTGATCGCCGACGTGCTGGACGCACCGAACGACGATGCGGTGATCGCGCGCGTAACGGGCGAAGTGAAGAAGTTGACTACGCAGTTTCCAGTGTATGGTGCATAGACGTAAGTTATTAGACGCAAGCCGGAAGTTGGTTTTGTATTAACTGCCAACTCACGTCTTCCAACTAACAGCTCAATTATGAAATGTCCATTCTGCAAAGGCGAAAAAACCCAGGTGGTTGACACTCGCGAAAGCGAGGATGGCGACAATATACGCCGCCGCCGTCGCTGCCTGGCCTGCGACAAACGTTTCACCACTTACGAAATGGTTGAGTTACGCATGCCACAGGTGGTCAAGCAAAACGGGGTGCGCAGCGAATTCGACGAGGAAAAGTTGCGCACCAGCTTCAAGCGCGCATTGCACAAACGTCCGGTTCCGGCAGAGCTGGTGGAAGCGGCGATAGACAATGTCACGCAGAAACTTCATGCCTTGGGCGAGCGCGAAATCGGCTCGCGCCAGGTCGGCGAGATGGTGATGAAAGAATTGCTCAGGCTCGACAAGGTCGCCTATATCCGTTTTGCTTCGGTGTATAAAAGTTTTCAGGACGTGGGCGATTTCACCGAGGCAGTCGAAGCGGTGCGCAAGGCTCCTCCGCGCAGGGTCATCGATCGCAGCGGCAAAAAAAAGGCCTGACATGTACTCGCCTCAAGACAGCGTGTGGATGGCCCAGGCACTACACTTGGCGGAGCGCGGCTTGTACACCACCAGCCCAAACCCGCGCGTCGGTTGTGTGCTGGTGCACGATGGCGTCGTGGTTGGCGAAGGCTGGCATCAACGTGCCGGTGAGCCGCATGCTGAGGTTCTCGCTTTGCGCGATGCCGGAGACAAGGCGCGCGGCGCAACCGCTTATGTGACGCTGGAGCCCTGCAGTCATCACGGCAAAACACCGCCGTGCGCGGATGCGCTGATCGCTGCCGGAGTCGCGCGGGTGGTAACTGCGGTGCAAGACCCGAATCTGCAAGTTGCCGGACAGGGCATCGCGAAATTGCGCGCTGCGGGTATTGATGTTGAATGTGGATTGATGGAAGCGGCGGCGCGCGAACTGAACATCGGATTTTTTGCGCGCATGACGCGCGGCACCCCCTGGCTGCGCGGCAAGATCGCGATGAGCCTGGATGGGCGCACCGCACTGAGCAATGGCAAAAGCATATGGATCACCGGCGAAGCGGCACGGTTGGATGTGCAACATTGGCGCGCGCGTTCCTGTGCGGTGCTGACCGGCATCGGTACCGTGCTGGCGGACGACGCACGGTTGAATGTGCGCGATATCGAAACCGGGAGACAGCCTCTGCGTGTGGTGCTGGATAGCAAGCTGCGCATGCCGCTAACGGCGCGGGTATTGCCGGGCAAGAATGTGCTGATTTATACGGCAGCGCGCGATCAGCAAAAAATTGCTGCACTGGAAAATGCAGGTGTAACTGTAAGTGTGCTGCAGGATGGCAACGGGCAAGTGGATTTGCACGCGATGCTGCACGATCTGGCGCGGCGTGGTTGCAACGAAGTATTGGTTGAAGCGGGCAGCATCCTCAACGGCGCATTGCTGCGTGCCAGGCTGGTGGATGAATTGCTGCTGTATGTCGCGCCGCAGCTGCTGGGCGATATGGCGCGCGGCATGGCGCAACTGGGCGAGCTGACGAGCCTGGATCAGCGTATCAATCTCAAGTGGCAAGATGTGCGGCAGGTCGGAAATGATCTGCGCATCACGGTGAAGATGGAAAATGTTTAGCGGAATCATTGCAGATGTCGGGCGCATTATTGAAGCGAACGACCGCGACGGCGGGTTGCGGCTGGCGATCGCGACCAGCGCGCTGGATTTGAGCGACGTGCAGCTCGGCGACAGCATCGCGGTGAATGGCGTGTGCCTGACTGCGGTGCAGATCGAGGGTAAAAGTTTCTCCGTCGATGTGTCACGCGAAACGCTGAACTGCACCGTGGGTCTGGATGCGACCAATGCGCCGGTGAATCTGGAAAAGGCGCTGCGCTTGGCCGACCGGCTGGGCGGACATCTGGTCAGCGGTCATGTGGACGGCGTGGGTGAGGTTGTCGCATTCACCGATCTGGGCGAAAGCTGGAAGCTGGTGGTGCGCGCACCGCAGGCGTTGGCGAAGTTCATCGCGGTGAAAGGTTCGATCACGATCAACGGCGTCAGCCTGACCGTTAATCAAGTAAGTGGCAGCGAATTCAGTGTGAACCTGATCCCGCACACCTTGCAGATGACCAACCTGAAAAATTTACGCGCGGGCAGCCGCATCAATCTCGAAGTGGATTTGATCGCGCGCTATGTGGAACGAATGATGCAAGGAACCCAATGACCGGAATAGCACCCGTACAGGAAATCATCGCAGAGATACGCGCCGGACGCATGGTGGTGCTGGTCGATGAAGAAGACCGCGAGAACGAGGGCGATCTGGTATTCGCCGCCGAATTCGTCACGCCGGAAAAGATCAACTTCATGGCCAAGCATGGCCGCGGTTTGATTTGCCTGACGCTGACCGAGGCGCATTGCAAGCAGATTGACCTGCCGCTGATGGTGCGCGAAAACGGCTTGCCGCTGGCGACGAACTTTACATTGTCGATTGAGGCGGCGAGCGGGGTGACCACTGGCATCTCGGCGGCTGACCGGTCGCGCACCATACAGGTCGCTGCCAACAAAAACGCCAAGCCGTCCGACATCGTGCAGCCCGGCCACATCTTCCCGTTGCGCGCGCAGAACGGCGGCGTGCTGGTGCGCGCAGGCCACACCGAGGCGGGTTGCGATCTGGCACAGTTGGCGGGGCTGACCCCGGCCTCGGTGATCTGCGAAATCCTCAAGGAGGACGGCGAGATGGCGCGCCTGCCCGATCTGATCGTGTATGCCAAACAGCATGGACTCAAGATCGGCACGATCGCCGATCTTATCGAACACCGCAGCCAGCACGAAAGGCTGGTCGAGCGCGTAGCGAAGCGCAAGGTACAGACCGCTTATGGCGAATTCGATCTGGTGACCTACGTGGACAAGACCACGCAGCGCACCCATCTAGCTCTGGTGAAAGGCGAGATACGCCATGCTGCCGAAACCCTGGTGCGCGTACATGAGCCGCTCTCGGTGCTGGATTTTCTGGAGCAGACCGATCACGCTCATTCCACCAGTGTGCATGAGGCCCTGCGCAAAATCAGCCAGTCAGCGACGGGCGTGCTGGTGTTGCTGCATCGCGGCGAATCCTCGCAGGACTTGCGCGCGCGTGCCGCACTGGATGCGGCAAGCCAGCAGACTGCACAATGGGATCCGCGCAGTTACGGTACCGGCGCGCAGATATTGCGCGATCTGAATGTCGGCAAGATGCGCTTGCTGGCCACACCGCACAAGATGCCAAGCATGGCCGGTTTTGGTTTGGAAGTGGTCGGCTACGCCAGTCACGAATCCAGATAATAGGAATTTCCGGATTGTAAAAATTACAGGGGTTGACATGAAAGAAATCGAAAAAAACATTAATGGACGCGACCTGCGTATCGGCATCGTGCAAAGCCGCTTCAATACCGAGGTATGCGAAGGTTTGTTGGGCGCATGCCGGGCGCAATTGGTTAAACAGGGCGTGCGTGACGATGACATCATGCTTGCAACCGTGCCGGGTGCACTGGAAATCCCGCTGGTGCTGCAACGCATGGCGCAGAGCGGCAAGTTCGACGCGCTGATCGCGCTGGGCGCGGTGATACGCGGCGATACTTATCATTTCGAGGTGGTGGCCAACGAATCGGCACGCTGCGTAGGTGAGGTGCAACTGCATACCGGCATACCCGTCGCCAATGCGATACTGACCACCGATACCGACGAGCAGGCGATAGAACGCATGCACGTCAAAGGCGGCGAGGCCGCGCTGGTGGCGATCGAGATGGTCAACTTGCTGCGAGGCTTGACGTGAGTATGAGTAAAGACGATAGCACCGGCGAAGTTAAAAAAGCCCCGAACAAAAGCCCGCGCCATCGCGCCCGCGAACTTGCCCTGCAGGGCATCTATCAATGGCGCATCACGGCAGGTGATGAAAGCAAAATTGAAAAGCAGATACATGCAGAAAAAAACCTGGGCCGTTACGACAAGGAATTGTTTTCAAAATTGCTGCGCGGTGCATTGAGTCAGCATGCCGACATCGAGGCATTGATTTCCCCGCACCTCGACCGGCCGCTAGCCGAACTCAGCCCGGTGGAATTTGCGGTGCTGCTGCTGGGTACGTTTGAATTGGCGCAGCACATCGAAGTGCCCTACAAAGTCGTCATCAACGAAGCTGTTGAACTCACCAAGACCTTTGGCGGAACCGACGGCCATAAATTCGTCAACGGCGTGCTCGATAAACTTGCGCCACAATTGCGCGCGCCGGAATTCTCAAAGCACGCCTCTTAGAGCGGATAGCTCCGCATGACAGAATTCGACCTGATTCGCCGCTACTTTACTCGCGCCACACCGGGCGCTGAGCTGGGTGTGGGCGATGATGCTGCATTGCTGCGCATATCACCCGGCATGGAGTTGGCGGTATCCACCGACATGCTGGTGAGCGGCACGCATTTTTTGCCGGACGCCGATCCTTTCCTGTTGGGCCACAAGACGCTGGCTGTGAACCTGTCCGACATGGCGGCGATGGGCGCGGTACCACGCTGGGCGACACTGGCGATCTCGCTGCCGAATGCAGATGAAGCCTGGCTAGAAAAATTCAGCGCGGGATTTTTTGCATTGGCCGATCAGCATGGCGTGGAACTCATCGGCGGGGACACGACACGCGGACCGCTGAATATGTGCGTGACGATCATGGGCGAGATTCCACAAGGCGGGGCCTTGCTGCGCAGCGGCGCACAAGTGGGCGATGAACTCTGGGTGTCAGGTCGATTGGGCGATGCTGCGCTGGCCTTGGCACATCTGCAAGGACGTACTGTGTTGTCCGACGCTGAATTTGCGCTTTGCGCACAGGCATTGCTTCAGCCGCAGCCGCGCGTTGCGCTGGGTTTGGCCCTGCGCGGGCTGGCCAATTGCGCGATCGATATTTCCGATGGCCTGCTTGCCGATCTCGGCCATATACTCGATGCTTCTGAAGTGGGCGCACATATCGATCTGATGAGATTGCCGGTCTCATTGTCAGCCAGTAAAAATCTCGGTCAACCGCTGGGCATTCAATGTGTACTGGCCGGTGGCGACGACTATGAATTATGTTTTACCGCACCTGCCGCGCGCCATGCCGAGGTGTTGCGCATCAGTGCAAAACTCGACCTGCCGTTGACCTGTGTCGGGGAAATAGTTGCAGGGCAGGGCTGTATCGTGCACGATGCGACTGGTAAACCACTCAAACTGGAAAACAGCGGCTATGACCATTTCCGATGAATTGCCCCAGGAATTATTAGTTCAACCCGGCTGGCGATTTTTGCTCAGCCATCCCGCGCATTTTATTTCCTTCGGTTTCGGCAGCGGTCTGGCGCGCAAAGCGCCCGGCACGTTCGGCACTTTGGCCGCGTTCCCGTTGTATAGTCTGATCGCGCCGCTGCTGTCGAACGAGATGTTCATGCTGTTTTTGATTCTGGCGTTCGCTCTCGGTGTACAGGTGTGCAACATGACCGGCAAGGCTTTGGGCGTAGCCGATTACGGCGGCATCGTGTGGGACGAGATCGTGTCTTTCCTGCTGGTATTATTTTTTACCCCGCCCGGCTGGTATTGGTATTTGCTAGCCTTTGTGCTGTTCCGTTTTTTCGATATCTACAAACCGCCACCGATACGATACTTCGACAGTAACTGGCACGGTGGTCTCGGCGTGATGTTCGACGATTTGCTGGCTGCCGGTTATACCTTGCTGTGCATGGCCTTGGTCAGGAGCGTCCTGATATGAACTACCTTGTCGCACGACTGGTTTGTGCAGCGCTGCTGTGTGCGAGTGGATGGGCGCACGGCGAGGCCCTTCGACCAGGCTCAGGACAGGAATTTACCGCCAAGGTGATTGCCGTGCTGGACGGCGACACGGTATTAATCAAGCGCGCGAGTGGACTGGTCAAAATCCGTTTGGCCGAAATCGACGCGCCGGAAAAAGCGCAGACTTTCGGTGAAACTTCCAAACTATCGTTGTCCGGTATGGTGTTGGGCAAACAAGTGAAGGTGGTCAGCCAGGCAGTCGATCAATACGGGCGACTGGTCGCTCACCTCAGCCTGGATGGGCTGGATGTGAATGCCGAGCAGATCCGCCGCGGCTTGGCGTGGGAATATTCCAACTTCCACAGCAACAAGGCTTTGATCGCTTTGCAGCACGAGGCTATGCAGGTACCGCGCGGCTTGTGGGCGCAGAGCAACCCAACCCCGCCCTGGGAGTGGCGCAAGCAACACCCCAGCACTGTTTCTGCCCAGACCAATGCAACCGCTTCATCTGCTGCCACTCATGCCAAAACGGCTTTGCATGACCCTAGCTGCGGCAGCAAAAAGCATTGTTCCGAGATGTCCTCATGCGAAGAGGCCAGGTTCTACCTGGCACGGTGCGGCGTTAAAGCGCTGGACGGCGATGGCGACGGCACGCCGTGCGAAAATTTGTGCGCACCGCAGACAAAAATCAAAAACTGATCGTCCTGCATCCCTGCTCATCGCAGCGCAATGCAGAGACTTGTTGATCCCAGTCGCTTAGCACCCAGCGTTCGCATCTATGCCCATCCACCACATGCTCATGGCGTTTGGGGCGGTGGGTGTGGCCGTGGATCAGGCGCGGATAGCGATGTTCGCGCAGCAGCGCAGCAACTGCATCGTTGTTGACGTCCATGATTGCACTGTCTTTGCTCTGCTTGGCAGCAGTGCTGTGCTCGCGCAGTTGTTCTATGTAGGCCTTGCGTGCCACGAGCGGCTGGGCAAGGAAGTTTTTCTGGAACGTTGCGTCATGTACCTGCGCGCGAAATTTCTGGTACTCGACATCATCGGTGCATAGTTTGTCGCCGTGGGAAATTAGCGTCGGCGTGCCATATAGGTCGAGCAGGGTCGGGTCGTCCAGCAAGGTTGCCCCGGCAGCTTGGGCAAGCGCATCGCCCATCAGCAGGTCGCGGTTGCCGTGCATCAAATAGATTTTAACGCCATGCGCTGCCAGGCCATGCAGAGCGTTGACTACCCGAGCGTGAAACGGATCGTGCCGATCATCGTCACCCGCCCAGTATTCAAACAGGTCTCCGAGGATATACAGCGCTTCGGCCTGCGGTGCGAGCATGACGCTGAAGCGTTGGAAAGCCGCCATGCTGTGCAGATGGTCCAAACTGAGATGCAGATCGGAGATGAACAGGGTGTTGGGCATAAAAAACGGCGCTGGATGCGCCGTTGTTTGGATTACTTAACAACTTCTGCGCTGGTGATGATGACATCCTCCAGCGGCACATCCTGAAAACCGGAGCGGGTGGCCGTTTTCACATCACGTATCGCATCAACGACTTCTTTGCCTTCCACCACTTTGCCGAACACGCAGTAGCCCCAGCCATCCTGTCCGGGATAGTTGAGAAAATTATTATTCTTGACGTTGATAAAGAACTGCCCGGTAGCTGAATGCGGGTCACCGGTACGCGCCATCGCGATGGTGTAGTTGTCATTCTTCAATCCGTTTGCCGCTTCGTTCTTGATCGGAGCATTGGCTTTCTTTTGTTTCATGCCGGGTTCAAAACCGCCGCCCTGGATCATGAAGTTGCTGATCACGCGATGAAAGATAGTGTTGCTGTAAAAACCGCTGTTCACGTACTCGAGGAAATTCTTGACGGTGTTGGGAGCCTTTTCAGCGTCCAGTTGCAGGGTGATAATGCCTTTGTTGGTGTGCAGTTTGACCATGGTTTTGTTGTCCTGTATTGATTTGTTGTCCGGGGTTGTTTTGTTATCCTGGGTTGCAGAATGGGAAGATTGCATCGTGCAGCACAGCAGCAGTGCAAACAGTGCGGAAGATAGATGTTTCATGTTATGCGGCTCCTTCGTAAATAATTTGCCAGTGATTGTTTTGCTTGATCCAGTATTGACGCTTCTTCATGCGGTTGGACAGGTTGCTGCTGCCGTAATCCTGTTCGAAATTGACCACCACCATATTGGGCTGTTCCGGGTAGGTGAAGAGGCTGACATTCGACAGGCTGACCTTGATCCACGTCTTCGATCCATTCACCTCCTGCTTTTGTTTCGCCCATGTTGAGTAATCCATGTTGTTGCTGGAGAAATTGCGCGCGTAATGTTTGAGGTAAGCATCGGTGTCGAGGCTGGCCCAATCTTGGCGCCATTGCTCGATTTCTTGCAGCAGGCTTGCACGCTCGAGCTGATCTTGCTCGTTGCCCCAGTCCATCTGGTTGGCGATGATGACTGGAGTGACACCGACGTGCAGATAGGGAGCGAGCCTGTTCAGGTCGTCATTTGCCAATACCACGCAGCCGTTGCTGGCGCGCGGTGGACGGCTATAAGTGCCGCTGGGTGTGCCGTGCAGCCAGATCCCGCTGCCGGCACGGTTGTTTCTGCGATCCCATTCGTTCGGATAGCTGAGCGGGTAAGCACCGTCGCCATACATATCGGCAAGCTGTTTTTTGGGTACTTCTGTTTTTACGAAATACACGCCTATCGGGGTGCGCTGATCACCTGAGGAAAATTTTTCGGTGCCGAGCTTGCCTATCGTGACGTAGAAGTCCGTGACATAGCGCGGTTCGCCATCCACGTTTTCATAAACGAATAGTGTGGAGCGACTGGTATCGACTACCAAAGCGTACTTCTGCTGGGCATCCATTTGCCATAAGAAGCGCGGCCTGAGCCTGGTATCCGATTGTGATAATACGCGCTGCAGACGCACTCGCGCCTCGTCGCGCAGGTCTTCAATCTTGTCTTTTGGGGCTTTTGCCGCGCTGCCGAAATTATCGATCACGCCGGCATGCGCCATCAGCAAATCGCCTTTGACTAATTGTGCCAGTTTGAAATTTGGGTTGACGCGCAGCAAATCGTCCACCTCGTTGAGCGCGATGTCGAGGCGATTGTTATTGATGGCTTGCAGGCTCTTCACCAACCGCGCTTCGGTACCGGACGAATCCGGTTCAGCATGCACTATGCTTGGCGACAAGTTGCATAGCAACGAGAAAATCAGTGCCGGTTTCAGCATGGTTACTTGGAGCGCTCTTCCTGAATCAGCCATTTGTCACCGGATCTCACCATCAGCAAGGTTTTATTGCCGGAAGTTTTCAGGTGGCTGGCACGATACGTCTGGCGGAACTTCACCGCAGCATGATCCCCGTCGATTGATTGCATAGTCATATTGCCGAGGCTGATCTGGATGCTTTTTGGCTTGCTGATGCGCTCTCTTCGCGCGGCTTCCCAAGTTGCGCGAGTTTCACCGCCCGGGGTTTTAAAATCATCCGCATAAAATGACAGGTACTTATCGGCATTCTTGGCCGACCACGCGGCGGCCCAAGCCTTGACTGCGGCCAAAGCCTCCTTGTTGCCGTCTTTTTTGAGGGGAGTGTTAGAGTCCGTTTTGCTTGCCATTACAGCAGGCACTGTCTGCGCATGCTTCGCGCTGGCAATAATTGTTGGTGCAGGTTCTTCGGCTTTGAACGGTGCCGGGGTGTTGCGTGCAGTGGACTCATTATTGCGCGAGCCGTCTGCAAACAGATTTTGTATCATTGCCAGCTTGGTCTGTGTCGTCGTGTTGCCATGATCCAGTTGCAAAGCGCGATCATATGCCTGGCTGGCCATCTTGGCGTAGATGTCACCAAGGTTCTCGTGCGCGGTAGCATAACTGGGGTGGGTACTTATCGCTCGTTCCAGCAACTGCTTGGCTTTGTCGTATTGACCCTGGCTGGCATATAGCACGGCAAGATTGTTATACGGCTCGGGCAATTCCGGATAGTCATCGGTCAAAGCCGAAAATATTTTGGTGGCATCTGCGGTCTTGCCTTGTTCGGTGAGAATCAGCCCCTTAAGAAATCGCGCTTGCGCGTCTTTCGGCTTGTTGGCGAGATAGCCATTTACCTTGTCCAACGCCTGGCCGTGCTGGCCTTGTTTAAACAGCTTATTGGCATCTTCAATGTCGTCGGCATGCGCACCGAGGCTGGCACACATCAGCAAGGCCCCGGCGAACAGCAGTGCATGGCGGTTAAAACAGAAAAGTATATTCATCGTTGTTTCAGTTCCAGAATGACGTGTTGCAAGCGCGCACGAGTCGTTTCGGACGCGCGGAATTATTTGAATCGCGACGGATTCTACCAAATAACCCGCACATTTTCACAGTTTATGTCTGCCCAATTTACGTCTATCAGAGGCGACTCGGTTTTCGGGTAAAATCCCCGCCCTGAATCGTTAACCTTACATAGCATCGGGAATAACCCAACATGAGCAGCGCGCCACTACCCGTCATCTCCAACTTCATCCGTACAATTATCGATGCTGATCTGGCCAGTGGCAAACACCGCAGCATCGTCACGCGCTTTCCGCCCGAACCCAATGGTTACTTGCATGTCGGCCACGCCAAATCCATTTGCCTGAATTTCGGTTTGGCGCAGGATTATCAAGGCAAGTGCAACCTGCGCTTTGATGACACCAACCCGGAAAAGGAAAGCGAGGAATATGCGCAATCCATCCAGGACGATGTGCGCTGGCTGGGTTTTCAGTGGGACGGCGAGGTGCGCTGGGCCTCGGATTATTTCGAGCAGCTGTATCAATACGCGGTCGAGTTGATCCAGAAGGGATTGGCGTATGTGGACGATCTCACGCCCGAACAGATGCGCGAGTATCGTGGCACGTTGACGCGCGCGGGCAAGAACAGCCCGTATCGCGAACGCAGCGTGGCGGAGAATCTGGGTCTGTTCGCACGCATGCGTGGCGGAGAATTTGCCGACGGCAGCCGCGTGTTGCGTGCGAAGATTGACATGGCCAGTGGCAACATCAATATGCGCGATCCGGCGATTTACCGCATCCGTCGCGTGCATCATATTCGCACCGGCGACAAGTGGTGCATCTATCCGATGTACGATTACACCCATTGCATTTCCGACGCGCTGGAAGGCATCACGCATTCGCTGTGCACGCTGGAATTTGAGGATCATCGCCCGCTGTACGACTGGGTGCTGGACAATATCACCATCCCCTGTCATCCGCGCCAATATGAGTTTTCGCGGCTGGAGTTGCATTACACCATCACCAGCAAGCGCAAGTTGTTGCAATTGGTCAATGAGAAGCATGTGAGCGGCTGGGATGATCCGCGTATGCCGACGATTCAGGGCATGAGGCGACGCGGCTACACGCCGGAAGGCATACGAGAATTCGCCAAACGTATCGGTATTTCCAAGAGCGACAACACCGTGGACATGGCCGTGCTGGAATCCGCTATTCGCGAGGATCTCGAAGCTCGTGCGCCGCGCGTGATGGCGATCGTCAATCCGTTAAAAGTAGTGATAACAAATTTTGTGGCAGGTCAAACCGAGTCGCGCGAAGCAGGCTTTCATCCGCAGCACCCGGAATTCGGAGCACGGCTCGTGCCGTTCAACAAGGATATCTGGATCGAGGCGGATGACTTCAGCGAGTCCCCGCCAGCGGGTTGGCAACGTCTTACCGTAGGGGGCGAAGTGCGGTTGCGTTATTCCTACATCATGCGCTGCGATGAGGTTATCAAGGATGCAGCTGGCAACGTGATCGAGTTGCGCTGTTCAATAGACGCTGAAACACTGGGAAAGAATCCGGTAGGGCGCAAGGTTAAGGGCGTGATCCACTGGTTGTCCTGCACACACGCACTGCCTGCCGAGATCCGTTTGTATGACCGGCTGTTCACCGTGCCGGAACCGGACGCGGATAAAACCATCGACTTTTGCACTTACCTCAATCCCGATTCTCTTGTCACAACACGAGGCTGGGTGGAAGCCTGCGTGAAGGATGCCATACCGGAAACCCGCTACCAGTTCGAGCGGCTTGGCTATTTCTGTACCGACCGTCGCGACCACCGCCCCGGAAAGCCTGTCTTCAATCGCACCGTCACGCTTAAAGACCACTGGGCAAAAGAGCAGGGATAATGACCTGCCGTTAAGCCGCAGCTATGCCGAGTTCAATTCGCTCGAACCCGGACACAAGTTAGTACACAAGTCGCACACGTATTGACGGCCTGGTGTAACGTCGTCATTCCTGCCGGACTTCGTCGCGTGAATGGCTGTCTTCAGGTTGCGGCGCTTGCTCATCGAGTTCCTCCAATTTCCGGTACAGGCTGGACAAACCGATGTTAAGTTTCTGCGCAGCGATGCGGCGATCCCCGTCACTCTCTTCTATCGTTTTATAAATAAGCGCTGCTTCAAATTTTCTAACTTGCTCGCGCAAGGTGCCCGAAAGTTGCAGATCATGAACCGCGGGTGATGATTGATTACTGACCTTGGTGATTTGCGGCGGCAGATCGGCAATTGTGATACGGCCGCTGTCTGCCAAAATAAGTGCGCGGTCGATGACATTCTCCAGCTCACGCACATTTCCCGGCCAATCATAGTTCACCAAAATCTCCTCTACGCCCGGATCCAGCGTGACTTTGGGTCCGTTGCTGCCCATGCGCCGCGTGTTGCGCTGCAGCAGAAACCTGATGAGGGCGGAGAGATCTTGGCGTCGATCTCGCAACGGCGGCACGTGAATATGAAAGACCGTCAGGCGAAAGAAGAGGTCTTCGCGAAACTTTCCCTGCGAGACCATTTCGCTCAAGTCGCGGTTGGTGGCGGCCACGATACGTACATCCACCGGGCGCGATTGTTCGCTGCCCACTGCGCGCACCTCCCGTTGCTCGATCACGTGCAGTAGCTTCACCTGTAGTCCAAGAGGTAGCTCACCTATTTCGTCCAAGAAAATGGTCCCCCCGTCCGCTTCCAGAAACAGGCCTTTCCTGACCTTATCCGCGCCGGTGAATGCACCCTTGGTGTGGCCGAAGAACTCGCTTTCCACCAGATTTTCAGGAATGGCGCCGCAATTAACAGGGATGAAAGGGCCGTCGGCGCGCGGGCTTTGTTGATGGATCAGGCGCGCAACCACTCCCTTGCCGGTGCCGCTCTCGCCGGTGATAAGTACCGTACTATTGGTGCGCGCCACCTTGGCCGCCATATGTTCCATTTCGCGCATGGCAGGAGAGTTAAAACCGAACACCTCCGAGTTGACGGCCAATACCAGCCTGCGCAGCACCCGATTTTCCGCACGCAGCCCGCGCAGGTCACCGACCTTGGTCAAGCGGTGCAAAAGCTCATCGTTGTTAAGCGGCTTGATCATGTAATCGGCCGCACCTGCCTTGATGGCTTCGATCGCTGTATCCACCGAGGCGAAAGCAGTCATCATAATAAAAGCCGTATCGATGCCGCTGGCACGCACTTGACGCAACAGCTCAATGCCGCTCAAACCGGGCATCTTGATGTCGCACAGGACGATATCTATATCCCCCTGTGCAAGTCTGGCCATGGCCGCTTCTCCGTCAGCGGCCTGCTCCACGGAATGGCCCGCCTTGCGTAATGTGGCCGACACCACCTGGCGAATGGCCGGCTCGTCGTCTACGACCAGTAGTTGCAGCGCTGTCATTATGCGTCACCCTCGTTATCAGCGGGCAGCGGAAGGATTACCTGCACCCGCGTTCCTTCACTGGGAGTCGATTCGATCTCTATCGTGCCGCCGTGTCCGGTTATGATGGAATAGCAAAGTGACAAGCCCAAGCCGGTACCTTTGCCTTTTTTGGTGGTAAAAAAGGCTTCGAATGCGCGGTTGAGCGTTTCCTGGTCCATGCCGCCACCATTGTCTATTACGGTAAAGCACACATTGTCGCCAGATAACTCGCTACGCAGAACGATTTCCCTTGTGCTCTCATCTCTTGAGCTCAACGCGTCGGCCGCGTTGATCAGCAAGTTCATGATCACCTGTGTGAGCTGGTCGGCCACGCCGAAAATTGCCGGCAACTGGCTGTCCAAATCGAGGCGCAGGCTCACCCGGTTCATCCTCTTGTCATAGCCCATCAGGCCGGCAGTCGTCCGCACCAGCCCATTCAGATCCAGCAGTTGCCGTTCCATCGGCTGGGGAGCGGCAAACCCGGATATTTCCCGGGTAATCGCAGAAAGACGTTGGATTTGAGTTTGCAGCACATCCAGCTTGCTGCCCGCCTTCATTTGACGCCGCCCCGCCTTTTGTTCGGCAACCATTTCTTGCAACACACCAGACATGGCCGCGATGGGATTGCCGATTTCATGCGCCACACCGGCAGCCAGTGCGCCCACCGCCGCCATTTTCTCGTGATGGAAAAATTTCTGGCGTGCAATTACCAGTTCTTTTTCCCGTTCGTCCAGGGCGCTGGCCATTTGGTTCACCGCCTGCATCAACTCACCCACCTCGTCGTTGCGGGTCACCGGAGCTTGTGCGTTGCGCTCCCCTTTGATAATGCCCAGCGCCCTGGCTTTCAGGGTGTGTAAATCGTTAGTGAGCCGCGTGAAAAACAACCCGATGATTGCACCCAATAATAACAGGCCGATCAATCCGAACAGCAGCGAGGCGAGTGCCGCCGAATCCCATAGCATGTGGAAACTCTCTGCCGTCGCTTGTTGTTCCCGCACAGATTCTTCGATATGTTGGGTAATCTCGATCTTGACCTTAAGCAATTCAGAATTCATCGCGGCCAATCCCTCTGCAGATGGATGTGCAACGGCTCGCGCAACGGCTTGCTCAACTCCGGAAAGATTCACGCCGGCAACTGGGTAGTGCATCGTCAACTCGGCATTTTTTCTCTTGAGTAATTCAAGATTCTCCAGGAAGCGCTGTATCACCACGTTCTGGTCATCTGCCTTCGAGTTCATGAAAACGGCCATGACAATGTGAAATGCGGTCGCATCCACTTGCCTGAGACCATCTTCAACTTTATAGAGATTCTGCAGGTGCTCGAACTCGTCTACCAACTCTGCCTTTTTGTTAAAAGTATAAGTGGTAAGAAGCACCGCATAGATTACGACGGCGGCGAACGCCAGAAATCCCTTGACCCTCAGAGGCACTTCCGAGATAGTCGAGCCCACCGCCTGCGATGGAGCAACCACTTTATCAATGCGCGGCTGCACGGCGACCTTTGGCATCGCGAGGTTCATTACCACCTCTCCAAAGAGAATATATTCATGGTTTTAATTGTACGCCGCAATCTGTCTCCAAATCATGATTATTCCGCCCTTGGCGGCGGGTTGTATGCTGCTGCCGTGCCCGCCCTGATAAACACCCCGTAACAGCTGAAGCCTGGCGGCCTTGCTCCAGCCCCATTTCGCCATAGTCCTGCGCGCTATTGCCATCGGTTGTAAACAGAAGCATCCCGGAAGACCCACACATTCTGCACTTCAATAATGTCAGGGCAGCCACATGAGTTGGGATATATGACGCTGTTTCGGGTCAAAGATTCCTGTGTCGCATTCGCATCCTTGTCGATAACCGTGCAAAAACACCAAGTGACCACCATCCACGCTCTTGCTGAACCGCCCCAAGCTGAGCCTTTCAGCTTAAGCGCCGTGGTGGAAACGACCCGGTTCACAGCACGGGTTCATTAACTCAAGCTATGGAACGATTTTGTCGATCACCAGTTGCACATTGTCAGTGCCTACTTTTACCGATGGGACTTCGCCCTTTAAGTCGCCGCTTTGTGGCGTAGCATTGCCTGACTTGGAAATCTTCGCGCCAACCACTACTTCTTGAAAGTTCGACAACTTCATTGTCGGCATCATCGCCATCGAATCGTTAAGCACAAATTTTTGCGGCAAATCTTTCACTTGAGCGCGAATCACAACGATAGGCATGGGCGGCCCGGACGCTGCCTTGGCAAACACAAACACCGTGTCGGTCGGCGCCACTTTTCCTGCCAACGCCGGACTCAGGCTCACCATCCCTGCAATCTGCGCACCGCTTGTTGTCGATTGCGCGCCGCCTTGGGTTGGCAATGGCTGCGGCTGGCCTGATTCACGAGCGCGCGCATTGGCAATGTTGGCACTTATTTGTTTCGCGTTAGGCGAATCTGGAGGCAACAACTTCAACAGCTTTTCCCAATAACTCACCGCGTGGGTGTAATTCCCGGCCTGAAAGGAAGCCGTACCGATCAAATTCAGCCCCTTGATGTTGGCGGGATCGATCATGAGAGCGCGCTGAATTAACTCCAACGGCTTGCCTTGCAAGTTTTTACCATTCACTGCCGCCAATACGTCGGCATAATCGACCAGCAAGACCGGGTCGTTTTGTATCAAATTGGCCGCCTTTTCATAGGCCGGCAATGCCTCGTTATAACGGCCCAACACAGCATAGGATCTTGCCAGCATCGCCCAACCTTTGCCGTCATTCGGATCCTGCGCCAGGCGCGCGGACAGCGCCTTGATCATTTCGACATGCTCAGGCGACATAGGGACATTTTGCGCGATCGAGGAAGCAGTAGGCGTGACCGGTTTGGTCCAAGCCAAATACAGGGCAACCGCAACCAAGGAAATGGCTATGCCGCCCACGATCAGCGATGCCTGACTCCCGGTAAGTACTGCCATCACACCTTGTGGCTCATGCAGTGTTCCTCTTTGCTTTTTTCGCAGCCATGGCAACAATCCGAACAACAATGCAACGGCAATCACGACAATCAAGCCTGCGCCCATCAACCAAAAAGTATTCACTTGTTTACACCCCTTTAAATTTACGTATTGCCGCTGGCTGCTCTTTTGCCAGCAACGGTTTTTTGACCATGGTGCGCCGTGGTTTCAAAATCAGGGTCACCAGCCAACAGCACAACGACCCTATCCGTAACGCAGCTGCCACGGCTATATTATCAAAGCGTAACACGAAATCAACGTGGCGTAAAAGTTTGGTTCCAGCCATTCAGCCAAGCTTGCAAGCCGCTGGCCATGACGCCACGATCCGTTTTGTTCGTTCTCTGGTATCCCGGCATAGCCCGGCTTTTCATGACTTTGGTATTTTATTCAAAACTTTTTGACCCGCAACCCGCTTTCCATATGACCATACTCCCGCCAGCAGCAGCGCAATCAACAGCAACACCGCCGCATTGCCCCAGCGCACATAGGGCGTGGAGCCCGCATAGCCTTGCGCCATACCGAGCAGCACCGCCTCGACATATTGCGGCAATTGCTGCAATACCTTGCCATCCGCGCCGATGATGGAAGTGACGCCGGTATTGGTGGCGCGCAACATCATGCGTCCACTTTCCAGGGCACGTAGTTGGGCGATCTGGTTGTGCTGCGCGGCTATAGGTGAGTCGCCGTACCAGGCATCGTTGGTTACATTTAGCAACAGCGTGGCTTGCGGCAAAGCGCGGATGATTTCTTCACCAAACACATCTTCGTAGCAAATGTTCACCGCCACACGCTGACCGGCGACGTCAAGCGGTGCCTGCTGTGCATCGCCGCGCGCCAGATCACCCATCGGGATGTTGAGCACCCCGTTGATGAACCAGCCCAACAATGGACGCAGTGGAATGAATTCTCCGAACGGCACCAGATGTTGCTTGCGATAATGCTGCTCATCAGCCACACCCAGCGTGAATACGCTGTTGTAGTAGCTGCCATGATCACGCTCAAAAGAGCCAATCAGCACGTCGCCGCCGCTTTGTCGCACATGATTGCGCAATTGCTCAACCAGAGCTGGCGGCACCTCATGCCGCAGCAAGGGCAGAGCGGTTTCTGGCAGCACCGTGAGGCGCGCCTCATTTTGCAAAACCAAACGGCGATAGGTTTCCAGCGTACCCACCAAGGCATCTTCATTGAATTTTAAATTCTGCGCGATGTTGCCCTGTATTAATGCCACGGTGAATGGCTCGCCATACGGCTGGGTCCATGCAATCGAACGTAACAGTGCGCCTGCACCCCATATTATCAGCAGCGTCACCAGCGCCAGCTTACCCTGCTTGCTCCAGCGTGCCTGCCACAAAAACACAAGCAGGCCCGTGCTGATTGCCGCAGCCAACGATACGCCATACACCCCCAGTAGCGGCGCGTAACCCGCCAACGGACTATCGCTATGCGCATAACCCAAAACCAGCCAGGGGAAGCCCGTCACCAGCAGGCCGCGAAACCACTCGAGCAGCGCCCATATGGCGGGCATCGCCAACGTAATTTGTAGCGCACCTGCCACAGGGATGAGCGCTTGCGCATAGCCAGCCAGGGCAGGGATAAGTGCCCAAAAGGCCGAAAACAGCAGCGTCGCCAGCAGCGCAAGCAGCAACGGCATGTCGCCGTACACATGCATGGCGATATAAATCCCGCCGATGCCCGCGCTGAACAAACCCAAACCGAAAGCGAAGCCCAACCCCGCTGCTTTGCGTGGGGTGACTGCACGCTGCCAAAGCGTAAACAAAACAGCGAGCGCCAACAACGGAATCGGAAAAATTCCAAAAGGTGCAAAGCCGAACACGCAGCTCAATCCGGCAAGCAATGCCCAGCCATAATCGTTCTTCAATAAACCCATACGGAAATCCACTACCCAATGCGATGCAAAACACGCCCAGCATAACCGATTCGTTGCCTATGCCGCCAACCACACGAAATCGTGTTACGCCGGCACAGTGCGACAATATGCCGCATGTCCAGCCAGCCTAATTTTGATATGATGGTCACTCGGAGTTTTAATCAGCGACTATCCAAATGAAAACAAAACTGCTACTCATTGCACTACTCGGTACTGCCAACGCGTATGCTTCTTGCGGCTCGTCGTTCTGCTCCGTGAATACCCATTGGGATACGCAAGGACTGGTGAATGATGATAGCTTGCGTGTCGATCTGCGCTATTCGTATGCCAACGCGAACACCCTGCGCAGCGGCTCCTCAAAAATTGCCTCCGCCCAGCCCACCGGATCGAATACCGAGATTGAAAACCTGCGCACCATCAATCAATTGTTGAATCTGGATTTGGATTACGCTGTCGACCAGCAATGGAATGTTGCGTTGGACCTACCCCTGATAATGCGTGACCATACGCATACTTTTGATTCCTCAGTTCCGAGCCCATTCGTTCAACAGGCAAAATTTACCGGGCTGGGCGATGTGCGCGTGCTTGCAAAATATAAATTCGATTCTGCCGAACATCATGCCGGCAGCGGCATGAGTATCGGTATCAAGCTGCCCACCGGCGCAATCGACAAGACCATGACACCACCTGATCCGGCCAGCCCAAGCACGCCCTATGCGCTGGAACGTTCCAGCCAACCTGGCACGGGCAGCACCGATGTGTTGCTGGGCACGTACTACCATAGTGATATTGAAGATTCTCCCTGGGGCTGGTTCATCAGTGGGCAGCTACAATCTGCCATGAGCACGCGCGACGATTTTCGTCCAGGCAATTCGCTGAATCTGGATCTGGGCGCGCACTACGCATTTGCACCCACACTCACCGGTTTGCTGCAACTGAATACACAATTCAAAAACCGCGACACCGGGCTGAATGCAAACCCCGCCTCCGGTGGGCATAGCCTGAACATCAGCCCCGGCCTGAGCTTCATAGTTGCACCGAAAACCAACTTATATAGCTTTGTGCAAATCGCTCTGCTGCAATATGCCAACTCCGATCCGGCGGCACCATCTGGCACGACCGGCCAATTGACTGCACCATGGTCGTTCGCCGTGGGGATCAGCCACAGCTACTAATGCAGCCATCACCAGCACCTGTTGCCGCCTGCTGATGGTCTACCACATCCGCTTTCGCATGCTGCAACGCTAAAATTGATTCCCCTCGCCAATATGTAATATTATGGGCTTGGTTAATATCGTACAGCCCTTAGAAGAAGTCGCAACTTTCTCGCCGGTGCCACGCAATTAATCTCAAGTTTCACTAGGGAGAATATAATTAAAACCAAGTTTTACATGTTAGCGCTATCGCTATCAGCGGTTAGCGTTTTGCCCGGCTGCGGCGGAGGCAGCGTGAGTTCGACTGCAGCACCCAGCACCTTGGGTGGCGTAGCCGCGGTGGGCCACCCGATCGTCAACGGTATTGTCCAAGTCAAGTGTGCAGGGGGTGGCCCGTTCCAAAGCACAACGATCGGCGATGGCACATGGAAAGCCACCCTTTCTGGAGCAACTCCGCCTTGTGCGGTTGAAATAAGCGGCGGCACAATCAACGGCGCACAAAACACCACGCCCTATCATTCCATCGCCCCAAGCCTGGACACCGCGAACATCACTCCGCTGACCGATCTAACAGTGGCCAATCTGGCTAGCACAGCGACTCCCGATACATGGTTCGCCGGACTGACAAGTGCAGCGCTCTCGTCTATCGCCAGCAACGATGCGGTCAACAAGGCGCTCATTAATCTGCGCACAGCGCTGAACGGGCTTCCGCCGCTCAGCAATATTAATCCTATCACCGCTACATTTGCAGCATCCCCCGGCAACCCCAGTGACGATATGCTGGCTGCATTGCAAACAGCCATGGCAAACACTGGCGTCAGTTACCCAACATTGCTGAACTCTGCATCCTCAGGCTTTTCATCTACCGCAGCCATTAGCCTTAACGCCGCCCTACCCGCAGCATATGCTGGCACGCCAAGTGGCAGCAGCATTTTAACTGTAGCGCAATTTACCCCAACCTCTGGCGCGGCAGGTACTGCCGTGGTCATTACAGGGACTAATTTCAATTCAAGCGCAGCCAACAACACCGTCAACTTCAATGGCGTTCCAGCCAACGTGACCAGCGCCACACCCACACAACTTGTCGTAACAGTTCCACCTGCGGCAACCACCGGTACGATCACGGTGGCAGTAGGGGGCCAGACGGCCACATCAGCTATAGGTTTTACTGTTCCAGTTGGCTTAGCTGCCCAGTACTTCACCAAAAAAGTGGCAGGCAATGTATGGACATGGCTCAGAACAACATCAGGGCTATCTTCGACACAGACCTATACGCGCACCATTACTGACTACACTAATGGTGTAGCAGCTTCTTCCGAAATATTTAGCTGGAATACCGTCACAACAACAATCCATGATCAAATTGATGCAACAACAAAAGCGTGGGTATCTAAAAACGACAGTACTGGCACAATAACTACGGAGCTACCTGAAACTTTCTCAGTGGGAACTCCCTTTGTTTGGCTACCTGCGATGACAGGCCAAAGCGCATTAAATGCAACCGTCGCCGCTTTTAATGTCACGCGAACCGTACCGGCCGGAATTTTTACTGATTGTCTTCAGGTAAATGTAGCTATTCCAAATACAATGCCTACACAAACCCTTACATACTATTTATCCCCCACCACCGGAACCGCGGTTGAGGTTATGCTTTCTTCTTCCAACATGATTTTTTTCACCGATAAACTACAAACTTATACAGCCAACTGATCACAACCTTTCAGATGTCTTGTAGCATTGCTTGAGCCCGAACTTTCCATCACCGATTTTCTTTCTCTTAGCACGCCGCTTTGTGCTTAAATCTCAACCTGCACAATTGCCAGCACAAGATTCTCATGGAAAAAATCCGCCTGTCCAAACGCATGTCAGAGCTCGGCCTGTGTTCCCGCCGCGAGGCGGATAGCTATATCGAAAAAGGCTGGGTGGAAGTCGATGGCGAAATCGTCAGTGAGCTGGGCAGCAAGGTCTATCCCACCCAGCAAGTGAAATTGCGCGCCACCGCGCAAAACACCCAGCAGCAGCGTGTGACCATTCTGCTCAACAAGCCCATCGGTTACGTGTCCGGGCAGGCTGAACACAATCACAAACCGGCGGTCACGCTGCTGGATAGCACAACGCGCTGGGCGGAAGATCAATCTCCGCTGCGTTTCCATCGCAGCCAGTTGCTAGGGCTCGCCCCGGCAGGCCGCCTGGATATTGACTCGCAGGGGCTGCTGGTACTCACCCAAGATGGCCGCATCGCCAAGCAACTGATAGGCGATGACTCCCAAGTGGAAAAGGAATATCTGGTACGCGTGCAAGGAAAACTGGGGGACAGCGGACTGGCGCTGCTCAACCAGGGCCTGAAGCTGGACGGCGAGTATCTCAAGCCTGCCAAGGTGACTTGGCAGAACGAAGACCAGTTGCGTTTCATACTACGCGAAGGGAAGAAGCGGCAGATCCGCCGCATGTGCGAACTGGTCGGGCTGAGCGTGACGGGGCTGAAACGAATCCGCATTGGCAAGGTGAAACTGGGTAATTTGCCGGTGGGGCAGTGGCGGTATCTGGGTCCAGAAGAGCAATTCTAAAGCCGAACAGTTTTAAACCGGCTAGCCATTGGGCTTTGCGTAACGCAGTGCCAACTCCTGCAACGTGGCGGCGCTGCCAAAATACCAGCCCTGGCCAAAGTCGCATCTCATCTCCTGAAGCTTTGCGCTCACACCTTCGGCCTCGACATTTTCGGCGACCACACTCATGCCCAGCGAGTGCGCCAATGCGACTGTAGAGCGCACGATTTCCATGCTCTGTGCGGATTGCAGAATTGGCTCAACGAAAGCACCGTCGATCTTGAGAGTGCTGAGCGGATAACGCTGCAAATGCCTCAGTCCGGAATGGCCCGCGCCATAATCATCTAGCGCAAGACTGCATCCCAATCCAATCAACCTTTGCATGACCTTCAGCGCAGCTTCCGGGTGCTCGACCATGACCGTTTCTGTCAATTCCAGCTTGAGCTCTGCGGCATTCATATTCTGGCTCACGATAATGGATTGCACATCTTCCACCAACCTCTCGTTGCTTAACTGAGCTGCCGACAAATTTACACTGATGAATGGCGCCCCATAATCCGTGAATTTCCTTAGTGTCGCCCAATCTCTACATGCGCGCCCCAGCGTCCAAAGGCAAATTTCATGTATAAAGCCCGTCTGCTCTGCGATCCACAGAAAATCTTTGGGCGGCATTACTCCATCAGTCGGATGGTGCCACCGGATCAGCGCTTCAAATCCGGCCACACGCCCATCTGCAAGACTGCAAATCGGTTGATAATATAGCTGGAATTCTTCGCGCGCTAGAGCGCGCTTCATTCCATGCGCAAGCGATAATTTTTGCGTCGCCTCGCCCTTCACAATACTGCGGCGCTGGGATTGTTCCAGCGGAACTATTGAACTTGTCTCTGCTAACGCAGATCCATCGCTCCTATTCCGGAATCGCTCCAGAATGACCAGCAACAAATGGCGCAAAACCGGGTCACTTTTTTCCAGCAGTCCTTCTATCAGCTTGCGCGGAATAGGCACCAGCACTGTTCTCTCAATTGCCCTTACCGTTGCCGTGCGAGGCTGGTAATCGATTAAGGACACCTCGCCAAACAATTCACCTTTGCCCACCAATCCAATCCGGTGTTCGCCGCCCAGCTGTATATCCAAAATCTCGACCACACCCTCTTCAATAAGATAAGCGCAATCGCCTATGTCTCCCAACTTGAAGATCTGCTGGCCGCTGGCAAAAACCTCACGATCAAACTCATCAAACATGCTTTCCCCTTGCTGGATTGGCCTGGATTCTGATGTGCTTTTATCCTGCTTTGAGACATTTGGTTTGCCGCCGCCCAATTTCTCCGGCTTCAGCTAATTCCACCCCTGTATGAAGAACAATATACCAATCTCCCTACTCTGACCACCTTAATAAACAGAGGTCCGCTATAAAATTTTCGCAGATTTTTTCCATTCGACCAGCATCGAATATAGCCTGCGGCTATCCGCCCGCAGCACGGTGAACATCAAATCGCCGATGTGAAAGTGATCGCCGCGCTTTGGCAGCTGGCCGGCAGCTTTAAGCACCAGCCCCCCTACCGTGTCGCATTCTTCGTCGCTGAATTCCGTGCCGAGCGCGGCATTAAAATCGGCGATCTCGGTGTCGGCTTTGACGCGATACCGCCCCGCAGCTTCGGCGATGATGTTGTCTTCGTCATCGTCAAAGTCGTATTCATCTTCGATGTCACCAACGATTTGTTCCAGCACATCTTCAATGGTCACCATGCCGGACACCCCGCCATACTCGTTCACCACCAGCGCAATATGGTTGCGATTGCTGCGAAAGTCGCGCAGCAACACGTTAAGGCGTTTGGCTTCCGGCACAAATACGGCAGGACGCAACATGTCGCGCACATTGAATTCCTCCCCGGCGTAATAGCGCAACAAATCTTTCGCCAGCAGAATGCCGATGATGTTGTCCTTGTCGCCGTCCACCACCGGGAAACGCGAGTGTGCGGTTTCGATGACGAAAGGTATGAACTTTTCCGGCAGCTCGCTGATGTCGATGACATCCATTTGCGCACGCGGAATCATGATTTCGCGCACCTGCCGCTCGGACACCTGCATCACGCCTTCCATCATGGACAGCGCATCGGCATCCAGCAGGTTGCGTTCGTATGCGGAATGCAACAAACCGACCAGTTGCTCGCGGTCTTCCGGCTCACGCAGCAACATCGTGGAAAGACGTTCCAACAGACTGGGTTTATTGTTTCCGGGTGAGTCCATTGCGTAAGTGTGTCATGTTCGATAGGGATCGGGGTAGCGCAATTTTAGCATTAGTGCGGTTTCCAATGCTTCCATCGCGGCGGCATCGGCGGCATTCTCGTGCTGATACCCTTGCAAATGCAATGCCGCATGCAAAGTGAGGTGCGCATAATGCGCCAACGAATTCTTGTGTTGTGCGGCTGCCTCATGCACCACCACCGGCGCACAGATCACCACATCACCCGTTAATGGCTCAACATCGTCGTAAACAAAAGTCAGCACGTTGGTAGCGTAATCTTTGCCGCGATAATTTTTGTTCAACTCGCGTCCATCCGCTTCATCGACAATGCGCAAAGTAATGCTTAGCTCTCGTTGCAGTGCCGCTTTTATCCAGCGACGGAATTGTGCGCGGGTCGGCAAATCCCGCCTGACACTGGCATACTGCACCACCAAGGAAAGCTTATGCTGCGAAAGCTTACCCTTCATGTGCAACCATCGCCAGTTCGCCGCGTAATGTGTGGCGCACCACCTCGGTGATCTTCACCTCGACGAAGCTGCCGATCAGGCTCGCTGCGCCGCGAAAATTCACCACGCGATTGTTGTCGGTGCGCGCGGCCAATTCCAGAACATCTTTTTTCGACACGCCCTCGACCAACGCGCGTTGCGTCGTGCCTAGCATCGCCTGTGCTACCGCATCCTCCTGCTCGGCAATGCGATCCTGCAAACGCTTCAGGCGCGCAGCCTTCACTTCATGTGGCGTATCGTCTCGCATCTCGGCAGCGGGCGTGCCGGGGCGCGGGCTGTACAGGTAACTGAAGCTATTATCGAAGCCCACCTCTTCGATCAACTTCATGGTCGCTTCAAAATCCTGCTCGGTCTCGCCGGGAAAGCCGACGATAAAATCAGAGGTGATGCAAATAGTGGGGCGCGCCGCGCGCACCCGGCGGATGATGGATTTGTATTCCAGCACGGTATGGCCGCGCTTCATCGCCGCCAATATACGATCCGAGCCGGATTGCACCGGCAGATGCAAATGGCTGACCAGCTTGGGGGTGGTCGCATACACATCGATCAGCCGTTGCGTCATATCCTTGGGGTGCGAAGTCGTATAACGCACGCGGGCGATGCCCTCCAGCGCCGCGATAGCTTGCAGCAAGTAAGCGAAATCCACCGTGTCGCCATCATCGCCCGCGCCGCGATATGCATTCACATTCTGCCCGAGCAGCGTGACTTCTTTCACACCCTGCGCGACCAACTGCTGCACATCATGCAGCACATCCGCCAGCGGACGCGAGACTTCTTCGCCGCGCGTATAGGGCACAACGCAGAACGTACAATATTTGCTGCAGCCTTCCATGATGGACACGTAGGCTGTGCCGGAAACTGTTTGGGGTGCGGGCAGATGATCGAATTTTTCGATCTCGGGAAAACTGATGTCCACTTGCGGGCGTCCCGTTGCACGGCGCGCCTCCAGCAATTGCGGCAAGCGATGCAGCGTCTGCGGGCCGAACACGATATCGACATACGGCGCGCGCTTCAAGATGGCCGCGCCCTCCTGACTCGCCACGCAACCTCCTACCGCTATCAGCAGATCGGGATTGGCCAGTTTGAGCGGACGCACCCGCCCCAGGTCGGAGAACACTTTCTCTTCCGCCTTCTCGCGTATCGAGCAGGTGTTAAACAGAATGATATCTGCATCTTCAGGTTTGCCAGTCTGCTCCATGCCCGCGCAGGCGCGCAACACATCCGCCATCTTGTCCGAGTCATACTCGTTCATCTGGCAGCCGAAAGTTTTGATATGGAATTTCTTTGGCAAACTTGGGAGCACGCTATGGCACCGATTGTTTGGTGGGATAGGTGCAATTGAATCATTGGCTGTATGCCGCACCATATCTTACTTTTCGTATAACTAGCTTATAAATATACCAACATATATACCAACAAACGCTTTTGGTTGTCCTGCTTTAGCCGCTCAAGAATTTTTCTCTGTTTGCGTAGCATTATATCAAGGTGCAAGTATGTCCGCTCGGACTGACTGTACCATCCTAATTTGTGCATTCAGAGTGTTCTGTATAGGTCGTTCACAATTAAACTAACCTTCAATGCAGGGTAGTCTCGCCAAATCACCGCGTCCATATCGATGGCTTGTATTTGAACACTCAGGGCACTCTGCGTCCTGACGTGGCTGGACAATGTTACGCGCGTTCGGTACGCTCTTTAAATGATGGAAATGTTCATAGTAAAGCAACCCATCATCTGAACGAAGCCCAAGGTAGTCCAGTAGGAAATCATTAACCGCATGTGCTGCGGAAATAGCGTTCAAACTAATGACACTAGGGTTTGCCTCTTCTACACCATAAGCCTGGGTTTTTCGTTCCTCATCAGTTTTTGCCTCTTTCGCAAGCAGGGTCGGGTCAATGAGTTGATTACACCACAGGCAACCTTTTCCAGGGCGTACAGGTCGATTTGCGCTCATCACGTCTAAAATTACTCCTGAAGCAGTGTCCGAGCGAATTTTTGAGCCAAGCTGAACTCCAGGAATGAGGTACTGGTGGACAACAGCATTAAAAACTAATCTAGCTCGCATTGAATCTGCAGCAAGAAATAAATAATCACAATCAATAATTCTTTTTGCTACAGATTCTTTAGCAAAATCGTCGACGACGATCTCAATCTCTGCATTGTTATTAGCCTGCAGAATTGTACGTCGCGCTACTTCCACCTTGGTTATTTCTCCAATAGCATCTGTCATGGTCGCCCCGACAATGCGTGATAGATTGGAAATTTCAACACAGTCATCATCCACAAGACAAAATTTTCCCACTCCAAGTCGCGCGAGATATTCTGCAACAAGGCTACCAATGCCTCCGAGTCCGATAATTCCAACACGACAACCCGCAATATCTGCTTGTCCGATTTTTCCAAACATTTTTATTTGACGATCATATGTTTCAGGCGTACCAAGATGTTTTTTTTTAGGAGAAGGAGTTAAACGCTGAATAGTATTTCCTACAATCACAGCACTATCTAGATCTAATCGTGTACCGTTTGGAAACCATATATCTGCCTGAATTGACCGCCGACCAAAAACAAGTGCACCGACAGGCATTCCTCGAGCTATTTGCAACAAAGCTGGATATCCACGCTGATGAGATTCGAAATCGACCTTACTGAATTCCACTTCCAAATCACTGCCGTGGTTATGCACCGCAAGATATACAAGTCGTTCATCTCGTGCGCGGGTAATGAGCTGATGAATAAATTTTGGTGTAAGTGCTCGATACCCGACCTTTCCCTTGGCATAGTCGGTGCCCTCTTGCGCTAAGTGTACCTCCCGTACTAACAGGGTAGTCAGGTCATTGGTCTCAGATAATCCCGCGAGAAGGACCGCACCATGCTCATCTTTGTCCCCAGGAAACAGATGATTCATTATTTTGTCGTATAGTTCACGAGAAAAGCGAATATTGCACTTCTTTGTCATGGCAGTTTTTCCAGAAAATCCAATATCTTTAATATCTTGGCTGTCGCTTTTTGCAGCCCTGATTGGGCAGAACCATTCCGTCGCGAAACTTGTAAAGCTGACCGCCCCTCAAATTGGTGGCCAGGTGTTATTGGTGCTGTAAAAGGTACACCGTCTGCACGCGCAATATCGGCGCTAATAAAAACAGGGTATATGTCAGCATAGGGATATAGAGCTGGAATCTGAAAGCCAACCCATGTTGTTTCAGGCTTAAATTTTGTTCCAATAGATACATTCTCAATCACAATTCTTGCACCACCCTGACCGTCTTCGCTCACGATGAAAAATGAACTGTTGAATTGACGCTTCAATTCTTCAATGGCGGCTGAAACCTCGATTTTCATGGCACATGCCTATTAAGAATTGTCGTCAGGTGCAATAGCTGTAAAGCGCAAATGCTCATGTAAATTTACTGGATCGTTATCTCCAATAATTTTACTAGTTCCATTCGGGAGCTCTTCTTGCAAAACAAAACTCTGCTGAATAAGTACACCCTGAGCAATTGCTGCACTCTTGATGACTGCGCCAGTAGCAATACCTTTGTCCAATTTAACTGGCTGTTCGTTAACAAACACAGTAACTATGTGCTCGTGCCCTTTGGCAGCCTGCTCCTTTAGAAGAGTCTCTTCATTTTTTTGCGATTCCATAATATTTCCTTCCTATTTAGGTTAGAAATTGCTAAACTGCAATTTATGGGATAGTATAGAAATACCTAGTTAGGTTGTCAATCCCTATTTAGCAATTTTATAAGGTAGGCAAATGGCAATTAGAAATGATGCAATTTTGAAGGAAGACAAAGGTTTTGATGGTGCCGCTTTTTATCGTGCCTTAGAAGCCACGGTCGTAGGTCGCTCAAAAAACTGGAAGCAAGTTGCAGCCGAAACAAGAGTGAGCACATCAACACTTACTAGAATGGCACAAGGCCGCAAGCCCGATGCCGCCAGCTTAGCAGCTCTTTCAGCGTGGGCAGGATTAAATCCCTCTGATTTTGTGAATGCCCCATATAAGGCTCTGCGGCCTGAGCCAATGGCACAATTATCAACGTTACTCAGATCTGACCCTAATCTTGGCACACAAGCGGCAGAGGCAATGGAAGCAATAGTCCGTGCCGCCTATGAGCAATTACGCAAAGGGGCAAACAAATAAAACCATCATGCGCCGCCATGGCGCATGCCTTCTAACACTTCAATTGCCAATGTCGACTCTGGGCTGCTCCTAATCGCCGTTCTTCGACGACGCGAACAATCTCAGGGATAACTTCATTTGTCATTGCATTCCTAAAATCCTCGAGCGCCTTTAAGTCAACTGGCGGCTGGCTATCAATTGGCTTGACAGCAACCTTTTCCTTTTTAGTCATCCGTCCCCCGCTTATATAAATTGATTGCTACAACACTGCATTACCAGTTCGAAAATTACTTGACTTGAATAGGCCGCAAATTTTGATCCATACGTGTTAATGCTGTATTTTCCATTCCCGAAAGCTGGATCACATCAAGTTCAGCTATACCGTCTCCAACCACGCGGCGTTTAAAAATAAGGGCGCGTTTACGGTTATGAATCAGCCAAAAAGGTGTTTCTTCACGCAAGCTTGCGGTAGCGTCTATTACTGCACGTGCCGCGACGTAACCTTTACTCCATTGATTTTCTGTCGCCAATTCCACAATCCACACGAATTGTGCAAGTGGAAGTTGCATTATTTCTTCAACTAGTTTTGGATCAAATTCAGATTCCCTACCACGAACGAAACTTCGAAATCCAGAACCTGTCACAATGAAATACCGAACAATCGTTTCGTCTTGATGCGGCAACTCAATGAGCGCATTAAGAATAAACAGCTTTGGCACCATTAGATCTATAGCATCAGCAGGATAATATACTTTTTCAGGAAGTGGAACAATAAACGCATCAATGTCCGCCGCCGAATATGACGGCCCTCCGCTGACTGGAATTGAACGGTATGGGAGGTCACTGTCATCAACAACTACGAGTGATTTCACCTCATTCCATGAGTATCGCATTCCTAGAGTCCCAGTATTAACTGGCGGGCGCCACTCGTACCCCATAACAGCAATTGCATGGCGTCTGTGATGCATTGCTGCAAACAATGGAAAACCAGACTCCACATATGCGTTTAGTTGCCGGTAAAATGAATCATCCTTGGGGCCATTTCTGGCAACATGCAATGGAAAGGTACCCGCTTCCAGAAAAACACGCTCGGCGTGGGAAACCTCTAGCCCCTTTGACGGCACAAGCCCACCAGGGTTGAACTGCTGTGCCATCAAAGTAATATCGTGTGTATGAAATTCGCGATAAATGTTGAATTTTTCGCTGTAGTGGCGAAGGATCGACCAACACGCTGCATGTGCACACACCGAAATATCGATATGTTGATCCATTGACGGAAAACCCCGTACTAATAACTTATAGCCAAGCAGATGCACCTTGTGTTCTGCAGCGATAATGTATCCTTTAGCTCCACTTCTTACATCTGGTGACAAGATACTACGCCCAATTGTCGCAATCCCTGTTGGCCGAAGAATCATGTATCCAAAATAATGATCATCAAGCCGCTCGCCCTCCCAACTTAATTTCAGACCTTTCTCTTCGAATGAAACAGTCTGATCGAAAAAATGAAGGCGTACGCAATCAGCACGATATTTCTGTCCCTTTTTTGTATAGAAATTGTAATAAGTACTGCGATAATCCTTATCGACGTAATTATCTTCAATGAGTACCGATTTAACAGCGTCGGAGATACCTCCGACAAGGCGCTGACTAACAAGCTTCGGGGAATATTCGACAGAAATGCACTGTTCAAGTTGTTTCAAATCGGCACTAGTGTTGAGCTGTATCCATTTGTACATAGCGTTTGGCAATTTTTTTAAGCTGATTAGGAAAGATAATGCCACTGTACATTGTTATTGCGCAATAGTTTTGATTGTTAGCTGAACCCATAATGCTTCAACAATACTTATTTTCCTTACATCATTCCCGCTGCCATTTGCTCGGCCAATCAAAGAGTAGACAACACTCCATTTATTTGTAAGCAACGGGGCGGAGCCGCCCCGTTTTGTATCGATGCACTAAGAGATTTTCAGTTCATTACCTTTTTTGTCGATAACGTACAGGTTCACGTCACTCAACCTGTAATAGCTGCCCGGCCCTCCCCATACAGGATAATCAGTCGAGATATGGATATGCACTTTGAACGGGAAGCCCATACCGTTTTCTATTGCGGTTTTGTTTTGATAATAGTATTTGCTGCTTTTTTTGATTTTTGCGTATATCTGTTGCATTTCGTTTCCCCTCTATAAATTCCACCGGACAAGTCCGCCGGTACTTGGTACTGCTGTTATCAGATGATTCACACCACCTGATAACAGGGAGGGGTGCGCGAAATCAGATTTCAGACAGCATGCGTGGCTGCCAGTGCAGGTCTAACTCGGCGCCGCATTCCAGCAATTCCACGATGGAGATATAGCCAAGCTCTGGGTATCCCATGCCCAAGTCAGCCTTGCCAAACGCTTGTAGTTGTTCGATCTCACAGTCACGCTCGGAGATGTACCAGTCACAGCCTTGCGTAAAGTAGTGCAGGTACGCCACCGCTTGTTCCCCTTGTCCCTCGGTCTGGTAGGTGGTTGGCATGTTTTCTACGATCTTTGCCAGCACTACAAGCTTACTGAATATGTATCGCCGTTCCTCGCTGTAACCCAACTCGCCAATAACGCTGAGTTGTGCAGTGCCAATAAAACCATGCAATTTGTGCAGTGCAATACCTGCGTCTTTGCGGGTGTATGGAAATTCAATTGTGTTCATGGTTTGCCCTCGTGGTTTGGTTTGAGTGATGCTGTTGTGGAGCTCGCTGCTGCAAGCGGTTTTGTTTGTCGTTTCGTTGGTTGGTTGTTCGCGCATTTGCTTCTCCTTTGTAGTGGTCATGCCGTCGTATCGCTCGCCCTAAACCGGGATGGGGTGAGCATGGGTTGGCGAGTTGCAGCAGGCATGACAGACGAGAGGCCCAACCGAGGCCGCAGTCCGACGGAGGAGGAACCGGATGATGGAGCGCACGCAGTGGCACAGCCTTACTGTGCCCTCGATGGCTGGCATGAGTGGTGCGCCTACGAGCCAGCGATCTCCTCACGGCCAGGCGATATGACGGAATGGCCACGGACCAGATTTGAAATGGTGAACAGCGAACGGTTTTAGAAACGAATTAAAAAACGATGAAGTCAGTAGTTCAGGGCTTTAGGTGTTGGCCGTGCTGCGCAGCAGGACGGTGGGGTTAGGCGCGCTTTAACGTGGTGTGACTACACGACGTTTGCGCCGCTTCGGCGTATGTGGCCGTGTTGTTTGAAGAGCCACGACGAAGCCTCACGACCATCGCTGAATGCTTTGAGCGGTCGCAGAGTGGAGCCTAGCGGAGCGGGGCGTTGCGAATGTGCGGTAGGCGAAATGGATGAAGACGGAGGAAGTGGAACGAGGGCATGACGGCGCTTTGGCCGCGTTTAGACGTGGTGTCGCAGGCAAGACGTTTGCGGCAGGCATTATGAACAATGAGTATTGACTATGTTATTGGTACACGGATGAATGACGGATTTGGTGAGGTGTTGTACGATGCGCAGTGGACTGGAGTGTCCCAGTTGCGGAACTTACCACTCCAAATTCTGCTGGAAACTTTAATGAAATATGCGTGCTTCTTTATTTTTACTGTTAGTTTTCACGAGGACGCACCATGCCACTCTACTTCTTCATGATCCACGCGCTCACCCCCAATGTTGTCTCCCTGCGCGTCCCGCTCTATATTCAAGCGCCAAATCAGCCTAGTGCCCAACGGCAGGCCAGCAACTTGACCACCGCCTTTTCAACCCAGTTCCAAATTCTTTTCCCGCCCTCCGCTCCCATCCTGTTGGTGCCAACTGTGAACGGACCGACCTTCGATGCGCTCATCGCTGAGCTGAGGTTGCAGCCTCCAGTTAGTATTAATTTACCAATCCACCACGCTTTCGTCCTTCATCAACATCTGCCTCATACATCTCCGCTCACAGCGCTTGAGGCTAGGTCGCTTATTCCTGGAAACCACAGCATGGTCTATGCGCTGTGACAGCTAACCCGCCAGTCGAGTGGGGCGCCGAGAAGCTGCGCTTCTCGACCCCCGGCGCAGCTTAGCAACTCCGGCGGCCTCTCACCTAGCACGTTATGCGCCTTAACTGACCGCTACCACCACCATGGCCCTAGTGTTCCAATACGGTTCCAATATGTCGGTTGCGCGACTCAACGGCGAAGATCGCCTTCGTGGCGACGCCAAACCAATTTGGGTCGCCAAAACTGTTGAACCATTTGATCTGATGTTTACGGTGTGGAGCAAGTCCAACAACTGCGCGGCAGCTGATCTTGTCCCTGGCAAATCAGGCAGAAACATTTACGGCGTCGTGTATGACGTTCCTGACTTCCTGCTCGGTCGAGACACGGCAAAACAACGGAACAGAAGATCCCTGGACGCGATTGAAGGTGAAGGCACGAACTACGTCCGCGCCATGATTGACCTCATTACCAATGACGGGTCGACAGTCCGTGCTACCACCTACCTCGTGAAGGATCGGAAAGCCGACTTAAAGACTTCACTGGCTTACGTCCGCCATATCTTCAATGGCCTTCTGGAGCACAACCTCCCTGCTGAGTATTGCCAATACGTTCGGGCAAAGGTCATCGAAAACAACGGCGATCTAGAACATGCACTATTGGCCGCTACCCCAGACGCATAACTCAACGTTGTAGGTCTGCTTCCTAGAAAATTTCAGTTTGGTCGAAAGCCGGTGACGCCGAAGCATCGACCGTTTCTATCCGTATGGCTAGTAAATTTCCTAATTAGCTTTTGGCAAACCAGTCCCGACTGCCGATGGTTCGTCTAACACTTCCAGATCAGCCAGTTTGTCTTGCAGTGTTTTATCGGAGGCATCGGGTACTGGCGGCAGTGTGGTCGGCGTGATAGCAGACTTGCCACGCTTTACTATGATTGGACTTGTGAAGCAGAACTGGGCCAGCTTTGATGCACCAACCAGCACGCCACACCCGATGATATTTCTCTTGATGTCGGGCACTGGCAAACTAGTGATCATGTTCACATCCATGTAGTACCTTTCGGCCTGACTAATGCGACGATCATTCCCAACCGTCTCACTCATTGCAATATTTTTATCAACCGGACGGGTTTCGTCGTCAACTTGGATGGTCCCAGTTGCAGCGGCTAGAACTTCTGCGGTTGCGGCATCTTTAATGCGGTTAGAAAGTTGCAAAGCACAGTTTTCAATAACTGAACCTTTAACCATATCGGCATCCAAATCAGCCGGGCAATCGCGCAAATCTTCGAACGACTGAAAGGCCAAAAGACAAAGCAATTTCCATCCTGCTGAAGCACCCAGCCCCACGATGAAGGGACGTGAAATGTGGACACGAAACTCATCAGCAAATACACGAATGATGCGCATGTCATCGGTTTGTTCGCGGTTCTTAGCCATCATCATTAAGCGGATTAGGATCATCCGTTGCATCGTGATGATGCGCGTGTTGATCATGTCACCGACGACGTAAAGGCATCCTCCAGTACGTACAAGATCATCAAAATTAATACCGCCACTCTTGCGATTTACCGAACGCAGCTCTGCCATTTCCGACATCAATTCTGCAAAGATCAACGCCGACAGCTTGGAGCCCTCATCGGGTTCACGCCAGGTCGAACCTAATGCATCTAACACCTCTCTGGCTGTAGCACCAGGGTGACTAGCAATATAACGTGCAGCCTGTCGTGCCGCTTTGCGATCAATCGTCCGATAGGCATCTGCTTTATCGCCTTTCGGTGCAATACCGAATGCAGCAATCAGCATATTTTCAATTACTTCTTCGGTGCATCCTTCGAACATATTGATCTGGGGATGGGCAGTCTGGCGCAGGTCAAGAAACACATACGGTTGCCCCGCCTCCTCACAAGCTTTTTTGAATATGTGTGGCATCCAGTTATCACATTTCGGATCGAGCACCACGAACAGTTCCTTCCGTTGGATAGACTGTGTACCGATGATTTGTGCCGCCACACCTTTCCCGCTTCTGGTGCGTCCGGTTAGCAGAATGTGAGAAGTTTCCCAATCGCTTTGCTTGATATAGATAGGCCGGTCTTCCTCGGACAATCCAACAAAATAACCTTTGTTGTAGTCAATAAATTTCAACGGATCGAAACGTTGCTTATCATCGGGTAGGAATTTATCAATGTACCGAATATCGGTTTTCTTGTTCCGTTCAAGACGGGAAGTGCGTGTAATGTTCTTTATGAGCACTTCCAGCAGTTGCGTGCCAAATCGCAACCACAATACGACAGTAACCCAAGACATAATGACGCAGCCTGTCCACCACATCGCGTCCGTTTTTGAAGCAGCCAACACAGAATCTTCTA
>JANXXX010000058.1 GCA_025350405.1 Gallionella sp. | reverse complement strand
GATGATGATGCCCGGATATTCCTGTGTTGCGATGACCTGATTATTTGCTCCCATCAGTTCGATTGTGACGGAGTAACTTCCGGGAGGCAAGGGAAGCCTCGCCAGCTGGACATTTGCGGGTAGCGTCAGCCAGCTGCGGGTATCAGCCCGTTCGGTGGCGATTGCCGCCACGCGTACGATGAATGAACCGATCAATGCAGCGGCAGGGTCTTTGTCATTTTTATTTCCGGCGCGATCCACGGACTCCTGTATTGCTCCCTTGGACACTGCGCGGGCGATGGAGCGCGCCGTAATGGCTGTCATGCGCGAGTCCAGGCTGGCCCTGGCGATGGCATCAATGTCTTCCATCATCTGGGTGGAAGCCTGTTTGCCAGATAATTTGCCAGATACGCTGACGCGGGCGCTCAACACTTTGTTGGGGCGGGATTCGTAATAAGGCAGCGCAATGTTCACGGTGACGGGCGGGCCAGGTGTGACCTGCTTATGTGGCCTGGTGCTGTCGATCACAACCGAGGGCGGCGGCGCCAAGGCGCCAATGACTTTTTCGCGCTTGATCGGAGCCAGTCCGTTATTCAGGACGAAGACCAGTTCGCCCTCTTGTTCGGATGCGCGGTTTTCTTCCTGCGCAGGCGTGATGCCGAATTCCTTTTTGTATAGCGCCAGTTCATCCCTCAGCCCCTGCCGTTGCGCCAGCCGCAGCAGGTCGTGCTTGAGCATGTCCGGCACGGGCACGCCATAATTGACCTGATACTTTTTGTAGGCTTCATAGGCCTTGCGGTAGTCGATCATGGCATCACTCCATTCACCCAGTTCCTCGTAGATCAGTGCGGTGAGATAGCGGGACAGGGCATCTTCGGTGAACTTGTTCCCGGGGATTTTTTCCCCGATCTCGCGCAGCTTGAGGTCCACCTGCAGTGCTTCAACTCGCGCTTCTTTGGGCTGCCCGAGTTCCAGGTAATTGAGCGCCATGTAAAGATGCACCAAAACCTGTTCATAGTCATCCCCGGCATAACTGACCGTCGCATCGTTGACGACAAAGGTCAGCGCATTTTCACTGACACTGGCGGTATAGAGCCGTTCCATCTCCGCCTTGGCCGCTTCCAGTGACTGATTGGAGCCGCTGAAATCGCGTTTCATGCGCAGCACCATGCCCTTGTTGAGCAGATACAGCACCCGGTCTTTTTTGGCGCCGGACTGTTTCTCAATGTTCTGCAGGGCGGCATCGTATTGCCGGGCTGACAGGTCGCGCTCAATGACCCCGAACGATTCGCTGTAGGTCGCGCATCCCGCTAAAACGCCCAACAAAGCAAACGTGCTGAGTAACCGCGCAACGCGGCACGCTGCCAACCAATGCCCCGCCTTCAACTAGAACCCCAGGTTGCTGCGCTCCACCAGTTTCTTGATCTTTTTCTGGCCGACCCAGACCTTGCGGTTATCCACCAGGCTGATCAAGGTGAGATCCACCTGATAGTAGCGCAATTGCGTTTTACCTTCGGCATCAATGATGGTGTTGATGGTGCCTTTCAACATGAAGTCGGCGCCTTTCTCCTGTCCCATGGCCTTGCGGGTAGCCTCGCTGGCGTTGAGATCCTGATCCTTGCGCTCGCCGCGGACTTCCTGGCGTTCTGTGGAGGAAGCAACGAATTGCACCTTGTCGGAATTGATCAATGCCCGCTCCATGTCGGAGACAAAGGTGTTGACGTTGATGTGCTCGTGGCTCAGGTTGTTCACCTCACCCACGATCACCGCAGGCTGCCGGCTCTGGGTGCGGGTAAACTCGCCCAGCCAGGAACGGCTCATCACGTCCTTGATCATTTCTTCCGATACCTGTTGCGAGTCGGTATCGTTCCAGGCACCGCTTAAATCCTTCACTTCACCCACGTCCATGCGCGTGACCGAAGGGGAACAACCTGCGGTGGCCAAGCCGAGCGCCAGAACCATCAATACAGCCAGCCTGTTTTTGTGTGGTGTTGAGTGCATTATTTCTTCTCCTTAGCGACGCGGTCAAAAATGTTGTCGGCGCGGGTTTCGATGTAACGTCTCAAATCATCGTTCATCTCTTGCGCTCCGGCCAGCGTGTTCTTTACATGGTTCATATCCAGTTCGGCAATGGAATAGATGATGTTGGTTTTGGGGTCACGCCAGCTGCCGATGATCTTGGCGCCAGTCAGGTTGACCTTGGTCAGCGCCTTGATCTGGCGCGAGACCGCCTCTTCGGTGACATTGGCGCCGCCAGCCTTGGCGGCAGACATGTAGTCGCTGGACACTACGTCCAGGTAGGACGACAAGACCTTCGCCACTTCAGCGCGCGCACGGTCATCGGCGACGGATTTTTGCAGCGCCATATCGCCGGTCGGGGAAGCTGAACCCACGCCGTGAAACAGGCGGCCATCTTTTTCATTGAGGATATTGGTTCCTTCGTTGACCCAATCCGGTGCGCCCTTGAGTCCGAGGTCGCTTTCTACTTTGGTCTTGCTGGAGCAGGCAGAGATGGCAAGCGCAAGCAGAACCATGGATAACAGCTTTATAACGAGATGAAAGTTTTTCATGATTTTCTCCTGATGGCCTAATGGTTAGGGAAAACAATATGCGAAAAAAATTTGAAAGTTATTGCGACGGGAAGATACAGGTAGACGACGGAACTATCATAAGTGAAATGACAGCTTGCTGCAATGAGTTGCTCTTTACACAAGGGCTGGCTTTGACAAATTGACCCAAGCCGAATTAGACCAAGATGAAAGTAACGGGCCAGATCATAGGCTAACGACAGCCCAATTGCTGGCTGTGCCAATAGTAATTACTGAGGTGCGGGCGGAGTTGAACGATCTATGGTCGAGGAGAGGGTGTTGATGTTTCCGGCGGAGCGGCATCATTGTTCTCTTCATCATCGTACCGTCTACGCGGAGGGTTGCCGTCATACACCAGATTTTTGCGATATAGCAAATAGGTGTCCCGTCTGAATTCGTAGGGGTCTACCATCGCCTCGGTCAAAATCTCTTCCTGATCGAGCAGCTCTGCGCGCCGGTTGATTCCGTAAGCCATGTAGGTCTGGTTGCGCGTGGGCACATCTTTGATCTGATAAGTCGGGCTTATATAGCTGTCGGTATAAAGCCCGGCGCTGTCGCGTAGCGTGCTGGGGCCCAGGATAGGCAGAACGAGGTAGGGGCCATTGCCCACCCCCCACTTGCCCAGGGTCTGACCAAAATCCTCATTATGCTTTTTCAGCCCACCGGGCGAGGCGACGTCAATCAAGCCGAAAACACCGATTGTGGAATTCACAAAAAAACGCATCCCATCAGAAAAGCCTTGCTCCAGTTTGAATTGCAATAAATCGTTGGCAGTCACGACGACATCATCCAGATTGGAAAAGAAGTTCGATACCATGATCTGACCCGCAGTCGGCATGACTGCTTTGTATCCCTGTGCGACGGGCTTGATTACGGCTTTATCAACGGTATCGTTGAATTTGTATATGGTGCGATTGATAGGTTCCAGCGGATCGGCCGGATTGTTTGCGCGGGTCGAGGCGCAACCAGTCAATGCGACGGCAGCGAGTACGATAATAAGGCGTAGGACGTTCATGGTGTTTGCGCGGCGTATGTTTTAATTATAGGTGACGGGCTGGTTTGCGCAAAGCATGCTAGAAACGTTGAGCGGGTGGGGCCAATTCGCCAATATGGAAACTGAATTTTCCGCTGTTGCGTTCGGCAAAGTAATGTTCGATGCTGAAACGCACCGGGCGGAACGCGATTTCATCCCAGGGTATCTCAGCCTCGCTGAACAGTTTGACCTCCAGGCTTTCCTGCCCCGGGCCGAAATCCAGATCAAGCAGTTTGGCGCGGAACAACAGATGCACTTGGTTGATATAGGGCAGGCTGTACATCGAATACAAATCACCGATCGCAATGCGCGCATTGGCTTCTTCCAGCGTTTCGCGGATCGCCGCCTCGGCGGTGGTTTCGCCGTTTTCCATGAAGCCGGCGGGCAGTGTCCATAGTCCGTGCCGGGGTTCGATGGCGCGGCGGCACAGCAGGATTTTGTCCTGCCATTCAGGAATGGCGCCGACAATCAGCTTGGGATTCTGGTAATGGATCTCTCCGCAGCTGGTGCACACATGGCGCTCGCGGTTGTCATCCGCAGGGATGCGCAGTTCGACCGGGGCGCCGCACAAGCTGCAATACTTCATGAAAATTTCATCTCGGAAAGTTGGCGCAAAACAACATAAGTATCGGGTGATCTATTGAGATTTCTCGCTGATCCTGTTGGCCGGTGAGGCAGCGCGGGGGAAGTTCTTGTCCAGCACGCGCTGTGCATCATCGCGCAGTTCTTTCAAGCCCAAGGCATTATAGCCTTGCACCAGTATCGTCAGCGCATCGTGTATCGCGGGTGTATTCGGATATTGCGTCAACACCTCCTTGGCGCGGTTTACCGCAGCGATGTTCGCGCCACGGCGCAGGTAATATTTGGCGACATGGATCTCATATTTTGCCAGCGCATTGAGCAGATAGTGCATGCGCAATTTGGAGTCGGGTGCGTACCTGCTGGAGGGGAAGCGTGTTACCAGATCCTTGAAGGAGGCAAACGAATCTTGCGCCGCTTTCGGGTCGCGCTCGGTGGGATCCTGCCCGCTCGCCAAGCCAAAGATGCCAATATCGGCATTGAAGTTGGCCAAGCCTTTTACATAATAGGCATAATCCACGTGCGGATTGTTCGGGTACTGCTTGATGAATCGATCAGCGGCGGAGATGGCGGATTCTGCCTCATTCTGTTTGTAATAAGTGTATGCGATTTCCAGTTGCGCCTGCTGAGCGTAACGTCCATACGGGTAATGCGACTGCAGGGATTCGAACTTTTTGATGGCCTCATCATAACTGTTCTCAGCAAGGCTTTTTTTGGCATCGTTATACATTTCCTCGACGGGAATGTTTTTTGCCGTTCCATCCGGTGACGAAGAAGAACTGCAAGCGGTTAACGTAACTAACAGGAATACGGCTAAACTATGGCGTATGATAAAACCAAAAGACGGGCGCATGACAAATCCAGATAATAATTTAGAGGATTATAACGCAAACCCCAACCTCTCCGAACCGGAGCTTTTCACCGTTCCAGATGAATACGCCGGACTGCGCCTCGATCAGGCATTGGTCAAATTTTTTCCCGAGTATTCGCGCAGCCGCCTGCAGGAATGGATCACCCAGCAGCAAGTCAAAGTGGATGGCGAATTTGCCACGTCCAAGCAAAAAGTCTGGGGTGGCGAAAAACTGGAAGTGCTGCCGCAAATCCATCCCGCCGAACAACCTTATCTCGCCGAGGACATCGCGCTCGACATCCTGTATGAAGACGATGCGTTGCTGGTGATCAACAAGCCGGTCGGGCTGGTGGTGCATCCCGGCAGCGGCAATTGGGAGGGCACGTTGCTTAACGCCTTGTTGCATCATGCACCGCAATTGGCGGAAGTGCCGCGCGCCGGCATCGTGCACCGGTTGGACAAAGACACCAGCGGCTTGCTGGTGGTCGCCAAAACCCTTACCGCGCAGACCGCGCTGGTGCGCCAGCTTGAGGCACGCAGCGTGCAGCGCGAATACCTGGCGCTGGTGCATGGAGAACTGACGCGTCCCGGCAAGGTGGACGCGCCGATAGGCCGTCACCCAAGCCAGCGCGTCAAGATGGCCGTGGTGGAAAACGGCAAACCTGCGGTCACGCATTATTTAATTGAAAGAAAATTCCCGAGCTGCACCTTGCTGCGCTGCCGTCTGGAAACCGGACGCACCCACCAGATCCGCGTGCATCTGGCACAGATCGGCCATCCACTGGTCGGCGATAGCGTGTATCTCAAAGGCCCGCAAAAATGTGTTCCGCAACTGCGCGCCTTGTTAAACAGTTTTCCGCGTCAGGCGCTGCACGCCACGCGTCTCGCGTTGGAACATCCAGTCACCGGTGAAGTGATGGAGTGGCATGCGCCGCTGCCGCAAGACATGGTGCAACTGCTGCAACAGATCAAGGCGATTGTGAATGAGCCTGCTTGAACATTTGATCATCCCCGATTGGGCCGCTCCCGCCAATGTCAAGACTTTGCAGACCACTCGCATGGGTGGAAGTAGTGCCGCGCCTTACGACAGCTTCAACCTCGGCGACCATGTCGGCGATGCACAGTTGGCAGTGGCGCGCAACCGCATGATGCTCAACACGCTGCTGCCCAGCGAACCGGTATGGTTGCAACAAGTGCATGGCACTGTGGTGGCGAATGCCGATAGGGCAAGTTGCCTGCCGCAAGCCGATGCCTGTATCGCGCGGCATTGCGATGCCGTGTGCGTGGTGATGACCGCCGATTGCCTGCCGGTGTTGTTGTGCGATACGCAAGGCAGCGTGGTTGGTGCGGCGCATGCCGGCTGGAAAGGTTTGGCAGCGGGAGTGATCGAAGCCACCGTGCAGGCGATGGATGTCGCGCCGCAAAACCTGATGGCATGGTTGGGTCCGGCCATCAGCCAGCAAGCGTTCGAAGTGGGGGCAGAAGTGCGCGCTCTTTTTGTGGATGCCGACCCGCAAGCCGCAACGGCATTGGTTCCTGGGCAGAACGGTAAATGGTTGGCCGACATCTATGCATTGGCGCGCCTGCGCCTGAACGCATTGGGCATCACAAAAATCTATGGTGGCGACTACTGCACTTATCTCGAGCGCGAACGTTTCTTTTCCTACCGTCGCGACGGTGTGACTGGGCGGATGGGTACGTTCATCTGGCTGGATTAACCTGGGGCGGATCATCAACCTTTGCTCCCCGGTTATCGCACTCTGTGGGTGATATAATCCGCGCCCGTAATTTCCTGAATAAGCCCCATGACCGTCTTGCTGTGGATCGTCGTCGTCAGCATGTTTGGCGGCGTATTGAGCGTGTCCTGTGCCGCGCTGTTTGCCTTGAATGCGCGCGTGCATTGGGTGAACTCGCTGGTCAGTTACGCGATAGGCGCTTTGCTGGGCGCGGCATTTCTCGAGATATTGCCCGAGGCTCTCAAATCGGGCGCCAGCGTGACGGTGGTCAGCGGCGCGGTGCTGGGCGGCATTCTGTTGTTTTTTACGCTGGAAAAATTGCTGTTGTGGCGGCATTGCCATCACGACCATTGCGAAGCGCACGACCCCGCCGAGTCGACAAAGCAGGGAGATCACGGGCGCAGCGGCACGATGATCATGGTGGGCAATACGTTTCATAACTTCGTCGATGGCATCATTATCGCTGCCGCATTTCTGGCCGATGTGCATCTGGGGATTGTCACCGCGCTGGCGATCATCGCGCATGAGATCCCCCAGGAAGTCGGCGATTTCATGATCCTGCTGCATTCCGGTTACACCAAGGCGCAGGCTTTGCTGCTCAACCTGATGTCCAGCCTGGCTACATTGTTGGGTGGTGTGCTGGCTTATTACGCATTGCGGTCGATGCAAGGCGCAGTGCCTATCCTGTTGGCGCTGGCCGCATCCAGCATGATCTACGTGGCGGTTGCCGACCTGATTCCCGGATTGCATAAACGCACTACCCTGCGCGACACGCTGGAGCAAGTCGTGCTGATCGCGTTGGGCATATCCTCGATCGTGCTGGTTCAACTTCTGGTGTCCGAATAAACTTATGAAAGTCTGTAATGAGTAAAACTTCCCCGCACAAAGTCGGCTTCGTTTCGCTCGGTTGTCCGAAGGCGACCGTGGATTCCGAACACATCCTGACGCGCTTGCGCGCCGAGGGTTATCTGATTTCTGCCAGCTATCAGGATGCCGATCTGGTGGTGGTCAACACCTGCGGGTTTATCGACAGCGCGGTGGCCGAATCGCTGGATGCGATCGGCGAGGCACTGGCCGAGAACGGCAAGGTCATCGTGACCGGATGCCTCGGCGCGAAAGGCGATGTGGTGAAGCTGGCGCATCCTAGCGTGCTCGCTGTAACCGGGCCGCACGCGACCGATGAGGTGATGGCGGCGGTGCATCAGCATCTGCCTAAGCCGCATGACCCCTATTTAGATTTGGTCCCGCCGCAGGGCATCCGTCTCACACCGAAGCATTACGCCTATGTGAAGATTTCCGAAGGCTGCAATCACCGCTGCACCTTCTGCATCATTCCCAGCATGCGCGGCGATCTGGTCAGCCGTCCGGTCGGCGACGTGATGCAGGAAGCGCAAAATCTGGTCAGTGCGGGCGTGAAGGAATTGCTGGTGATCTCGCAGGACACTTCTGCTTACGGCGTGGACGTGAAATACCGCACCGGCTTCTGGGGCGGCAGGCCGCTCAAGACCAGGATGACCGAGTTGGCCGCAGCGCTGGGCGAACTCGGCGTCTGGGTGCGCCTGCATTACGTGTACCCGTATCCGCACGTGGATGAGGTGATCCCGCTGATGGCGCAGGGCAAGATATTGCCCTATCTGGATATACCGTTTCAACACGCCAACCAGCGCATCCTGAAATTAATGAAGCGTCCGGGCAGCAGCGAGAACGTACTGGCGCGCATCAAGCAGTGGCGCGAGATATGTCCCGAACTGACGCTGCGCAGCACCTTCATCGTCGGCTTCCCCGGCGAGACCGAAGAGGAATTCGAAGAGTTGCTCGACTTCATCGAGGAGGCGCAACTGGATCGCGTCGGCGCGTTCGCCTACTCGCCGGTGGAAGGCGCGAAGGCCAATGAGTTGCCCGACCACATCCCGCCCGAAGAGCAACAGGAACGTCTCGCGCGCCTGATGCTGTTGCAAGAAGAGATCAGCGAAGAGCGCCTCAAGCGCAAGATCGGCAAGACCATCACCGTGCTGGTCGATGAGGTGGATGAGGAAGGCGCAATCGCGCGCAGTTCGGCAGACGCGCCGGAGATCGACGGCTTGGTGTACATCGAAAACGGAGCGCAGCTCAATGTCGGCGATTTTGTTGAAGTGACAGTCACCGATTCGGATGAGCATGATCTGTGGGCGGAGATAACGTAGGGACACGTTAGTGTCGCCTTTAGGCGTAGTGTAATTGGAGTTAAGAGCTCCTTTATTCAATTCACCGCCAGCGTCTGCGGTGGTAACAAATCTTTCAGGAACTTCGCCAGACTTTCCATCGTGGGTGCTATCGGTGAGCGGCGCCGCCAAACCAGCCCGATGGTGCGCGATGCGCCAGGCGAGGCGAGCGGACGCAGTGCAACACGGGTGCCGAGGTCATGAGATTGCATGCCGGCCAGTGCCGGAATCAACGTGACCCCCAGCCCCATACCGACCATCTGGCGCAGTGTTTCCAGGCTGGTCGCACGAATTTCCTCATTGTCTAGTCCCGCCAGACGGCAAGCTTCCAGAGCCTGATTGCGCAGGCAGTGACCTTCCTCCAGCAAGAATAGGCCGGCATGAACCAATTCATCGATGTGTATCTCTGCTGCTGCGGCCAAGGGATGGTCGGCGGGCACGGCAGCCAAAAATGGCTCGCAGAATAGCGGCACGATTTCCATCGCAGGATCGTCGACTGGCAAAGGCAGAGCCAGCAGACCCGCATCCAGTTTTCCTTCGGTCAAGTGGGCAAGCACATGTGGCGTCATTTCTTCGCGCAGCAGCAGGCGTAATTTGGGGAAGCGCTCATGTACCGGGGCCAGGACATGGGGCAGATAATACGGACCCAGTGTGGGGATGACGCCGAGATGAATGGCGCGAACCATAGGATCTTTGACTTGCCGGGACAGTTCGCAAATGCGATTGGCTTCTTCAATGATGCGCCGCGCCGAGTCCACGATTTCTCGGCCGGCTGGCGTGAGCGTCACGCATTTCAGGCTGCGATCGAACAAGGCGATGCCGAGATAATCTTCCAGTTTTTTGATCTGGGTAGAAAGCGTGGATTGGCTGACGAAGCAGACCTCGGCCGCGTGGCCGAAGTGCCCGGCATCTGCCAGTGCCACTACATAGCGCAATTCTTGCAGCGTCATGGTTTGCCTTATATAAAATGGATTAGAAGATTCCATTCAATCCCCTGATACATGAAACGGGTAAAGTCTTGATGAACGTTATCGATGCGCACAAGATAGCCAGTCAAACTTCACTCGTGCGTGTATTCATATCAGTAAACAATTCCCAAAAGATAATTCATATTATCAATACTTGAGCATGAAGGCGTGATTGATTTTGTCAATGGCATCAATTTATAGAATCCATTAGAAATTCCGCCACTGCCCGTTTGCGCTTGAAGCCTACGATTTTATTCGTTATTGGTGCATGATTGATTTCGTCAATGGTTCCGATTCATACAATTCGTTAGATTAGTTTATGTAATCAGACTTAAATCACCGCCGTTGATGGACTGACAAAGCATTCTAGTCATCAACAAAAATAAAATATTGCAGAACTCCGACGAAGGCGAGGTGTTTTCGGAGCCCTGCAGATCAGCAGGTTCTATTTCATGTGAAGAGGAGAAAAAATAATGACCGACTTTAATAAGATGGACAGGAGAGATTTTCTCAGTATTACAGGCAAAGCAGGGTTGTCGACCTTGGTGGCGAGCGCGGTGGGTGTCAACTTCGGGTTGGTGCAAGTAGCCGAGGCGGCAGTGGGTAAAGATAAAGTATCGCCCTTCCGTTTCGCGATACTGACCGATGCGCATCTTTTTAGTTTTCCCGATCACAAGTTTGACGGCATTCTCGCGAAGGCGGTGGATGAGGTCATGAGCATGAAGCCGCTGCCTGACTTTGTCGTTTATTGCGGCGACATTGCGCAGAATGGCACGCCAGACCAGTTGGATAAGGGCAAGAAGATTCTTTCCAAGCTCACCATGCCGATCCACTTTATTCCCGGTGAACATGATTGGTATCTCGACATGGGTGCGGCATGGAAAGGCCGTTTCGGCAACCCAACCTGGTCATTCGATCACAAGGGTGTGCATTTCATCGGGATGAACTCCATCCTGGTGCGCGATTTCTGGACTGCTGCCGGGATGTCGGCCAAGGAAAGAATGGGCGTCATGGAAATGTTGGAGAGCCCTATCGCCGGCCCGTGGGGCGTTCGTGCGGAGCAACTCGATTGGCTGAAGAAAGACGTGAAGAACCTCAAGCCGGATACGCCAGTCGTGGTCTTTACCCACTCGCCGCTGTGGGACTACTACCCCCGCTGGAATTTCCAGACCGAGGATGCCCCGGAGATCCGCGATATCCTGAAGAAGTTTGAACGCGTGATGGCATTCCACGGCCACGTGCATCAAACGGTTTATAACAAGATTGGCAACATGGGTTCTGTGGGAACCCTGTCCACTTCCTGGCCGTGGCCTTATCCCGACGTCAAGAATGCATATCCCGGTATGCGCATGAACCGTGTCGATCCGGCCGACTTTACGGATGGTAACGGCAGCCAGTTCATCGACTTGGAGAGCAACTTCAAAGGCACGATGCATTACAAAACGTGGGCAGACTTGTTGCCTAATACCATGAAAAACGGCTTCGAGATCTAAGGAGGGACATAGAGATGAAACTGACTACTAAAAACCGTTTTAACCTTGCCGCAAGTTTGATCGCTCCAGTCGCCTTGCTCGGATTGCTTGTGTCCAACCCTGCAGCAGCCAGAGGATCATTCACTGCGGCTGAACTGGCGGATCAGGAAAAAGCATTGCTTGCCCTGGTGGACCGTGGCCGCGATCTATGGCACGGCAGCAGCCCGACAATGTCCACCAACGGGCTGGCTTGTGGCAACTGTCATCCTGATGCGGCAGCGTCGAACCCGCAAACATTCCCCAAGTTTCAGGCGAATCTGGGCAAGGTCATCCCGCTGCGCGATATGATCAACTGGTGCATCATGGTTCCGCAAGTGGGGACAGCACTGGATGTTAATAGCGCGGACATGGTTGCGATGGAGGCCTATGCGATGTACATGTATCGCGGCATCAAGATTGAACCCGGTCTGGCTTCTGTGCAGACTCCGCCTGTGGTGGTGAAATCTGGCCCCGGCTTTCCCAAGAAGGGATCGGGTGTCGGTTTCGACAAGTAAATAAATCAGCGGGTGGTCACGATTGCGGTCACCCGTTTGTTTTATGGAAGGATAATAGACTTTCAAGCGGCTAACCCCGCTTGTTTTTTTCATGGGAGATGAATGATGAAAGCAAGAAACTTTTTCTTTTTTATATTGATAGGAAATATACCTGCCTGGTCAACTGCATGGGCGGAACAAAAATGCGATACCCACGCTTATTCCTTATCGATTCATGCCGAGCAATATAAGGACAATGGCGATGGTACGCTGACAGACAATCTATCGAAGCTGACGTGGATGCGTTGCTCGCTGGGGCAGGTCTGGTCAGGTGAGACTTGTACCGGCGTGCCGAGTACCCACACCTGGCAGTCTGCACAAGATGCGGCGGCCAAGCTCGATCAGCAGGGCGGCTATGCTGGCCGCAAAGATTGGCGTGTGCCGCAGATACCTGAGTTGGCGATGATCGTGGAGCGCCAGTGCTCCAATCCGCGGACTAATATTGCGTTGTTCCCGGCGACTCCGGCAAATTATTTCTGGACAGCCACGGTGCCCGCTGATCCTGGCAATGCCTATGTGCTTAGCTTCGGTGATGAAGGTGCCAAGTATAAGAACAGGGGAGAAGCGCTCAATGTTCGTTTGGTGAGTGGCGGGAAATCGCAGTAGCAGCTTGCATACATCGAAAATGACCAGCAGTTGATCGCTGGCATTTTTGATGGAATGGTTACAGATTCCGATGCGCGTGATTTGTAGGTGGATGCAGCTTGCCTGATCAATGAAATCTCGCTAGGCTGTATGTACCTCAATCACGGTAAAGGAGTCGCATCATGGTCAAGCCATCAGATCCGTTCGAAGTTGAAAAAGTCCCCTGCGATGTTTGCCGCAAAGAGATTCCGCTATCCGAGGCGGTGTTCCCCGAGGCGGCAGATTATGTCGCACATTTTTGCGGTATGGAGTGTTACGCGAAGTGGAAGCAGCAGAGTGAACGACCGGGGCAGCAGGGCGGCAAAGCCGGGAAATATAACCCCGAAAATAATTAGGGCCGCGTCTCTGCTGCTCCATAGGTCAAAGGCGGTAGTTAGTTAGCGGGTTTGGTATCAGGTTTGTTGTTGCCGTGATCGGCAGACCTGTTTTCCATGTTCTCTTTGACTTTTTCGTGCATCTCTTTACGCTCTTCCGGCGTTGTCCTGTTCTTGACATGCTCGCGCATCACCTTGCGGCTTTCCGAGGTTTGCTCGGGAGTCGCGTCGCCATGTTGCTTGGCAGGTTTGTTTGCCATGTGCTCTGTGACTTTTTGGTGCATCTCTTTACGTTCTTCCGGCGTTGTCCTGTTCTTGACATGTTCACGCATCTCTTTGCGGCGTTCCGAGGTTTGCTTGGATGTCATGTCGTCATGTTCCTTGGCAGACTTGTTTGCCATGTTCTCGGTGACTTTTTGATGCATCTCCTTACGTTCTTCCGGCGTCGTCCTGTTTTTGACATGTTCGCGCATCACTTTACGGCTTTCCGAAGTTTTTGCCGCAGTTGAATCTTGCGTTTCTTTACTTGCGGCATCTTCGGCCATAGCATTCAAACTGTAAGCGGCAACGATGCTGGCGGCGAATAAGGTTTTCAAAATAGCGTTCAAGACTTTTCTCCTTTAAAGGTTGACGACAAAAGCGGTTGTGCGGCGCGGAAGGACTACCCCGTTTGAATTGCGCTGTCATGCTACCAGATTGTTTGTGTCCTGGATGTTTGTCGCTGGGTTATTTGTATCTGGGTTGCTTGAATCTGGGCTGGAAAGCGCAGTCAGGTTTTGAGCCTCAATTTTCGCCGTCCCCTGAAAAAATTCCACCGCCTCCGCCTCCACCTGTGTTCGTTTGAACGGCGGCAGGCTCTGCCAGATGCGCTTGCCATAAGGTTTGGTGATGAGGCGCGGGTCGCAGATCATCAGCACGCCCCGGTCGGTTTCATCGCGTATCAATCTGCCCGCGCCTTGTTTCAGCGTGATGATCGCGCGTGGCAACTGGTATTCCATGAACGCGTTACGCCCCTGTTTGTTGAGTTGCGCGATGCGTGCCGCGAGTACCGGATCGTCGGGCGGGGCGAACGGCAGCTTGTCGATGATCACCAGCGACAGCGCCTCGCCGCGCACGTCCACACCTTCCCAGAACGACTGGCTGCCGAGCAGCACCGCGTTGCCGTGGTCGCGAAAGCGCGTCAACAACTCGCTGCGCGAGCCTTCGCCTTGCAGCATCAATGGGTAAGTGAGGCCCTTGCGGTCGAACTCGGCGACCAGTATGTCGTAGGCGCGCTGCATCGCGCGCAGGCTGGTGAACAGAAAAAATGCGCGGCCTTTGCTGGCCTCGACCAAGGGCAGCGCTGCCTGCACCACCGCCTCGGTGTAGCCCTCGCTGTTCGGCTCCGGCAGGCCGGTCGGTACATACAGCAACGCCTGCTCGGCGTAGTTGAAAGGGCTGTCCCAGCACGCGGTCTTCGCGTTGAGCAAGCCCATCTCGGTTTGATAGAGCGAAAAATTCTGCTTCACCGCCAGCGTCGCGGACGTGAAGATCCAGGCGCGCGCACTGCCGACTATCTGCTTCTCGAAGATCTCCGCAATGGATAGCGGCGTAGTGTTGAGTTGCAGCGAGTGGTGGAATACCTCCAGCCACCTGACTTGATCCGGCTCGTCTCCTTTTTGCCATTTGGCCAATTGCTGCACCAGAGCTTGAGTGCGCTGCCAGCAATTTTCCAACCCCTCGCTGCGCTCCGCCTGCTTCTCCAGCAATCCAGAAAGCTGCGCCAGTTTCTCGCCCAAGGTTTTCAGCGCAGGCGGGAACTCCTTGAAATCCTCAGTCGCAATCGCAGGCATCCGACCTTCCTTCTTGAACACCAGCCGCAGATCGCGCGCGGCCTTGTCCAGCTCGTCGCAAGCTTTGGGCAACGGCGCAAAATCCTTGGCTCCAGCCGCTGCTTCGATGCGCGTGTCGCGCGCCAGATCAAGCAACAGCGTGGTGGACAGTGTCTCGCCGAAGAAAAGGCTGGCGGTCTCCGGCAACTGATGTGCCTCGTCGAAGATCACCGTGTTGCAGGCCGGCAGCAGCTCGGCCACGCCCTCGTCGCGCAGCATCACGTCGGCGAAGAACAGATGATGGTTCACCACCACGATGTCCGCCTTCATCGCCTCGCTGCGTGCCTTGAGCACGAAGCATTCCTTGTGGTTGGGGCATTCCTGGCCGAGACAGTTGTCGCGCGTCGAAGTCACCTGCATCCAGATCGGTGCGTTCTCCGGCACATCCGCCAGCCCGCCCTTGTCGCCCGAGTCGCTGACCTTGGCGTAGCTCTTGATCTTGCCCAGATGCTTGATGTCCTCGCGCGTCTTGAACATGCCGTCCGATTCCGTGCGCGCCAGATGGTAGTGGCACACATAGTTCGAGCGCCCCTTGAGCAACGCCACCGACACCGGCGCCTTCAAGGCATCGCGCACCATAGGCAAATCTTTCTGGAACAACTGGTCTTGCAGGTTCTTCGTGCCGGTCGAGATGATCACCTTGCCACCCGCCAGCAGCGCGGGAACCAGATAGGCGAAAGTCTTGCCGGTGCCGGTGCCCGCCTCGACCACCAGGATCGCGTTGTCGCGTATCGCCTCGGCGACTTTCAGCGCCATCTCGCGCTGCTGCGCGCGCGGACGAAACGACGCGACTTCAGCGGCAAGCGGGCTTTGTTCGGAAAAGAAACGTTCGACTTCGGCGGACACAGGGGGAGTTTTCAGGTCTTCAGGTGAGATTGATTATTATGGCTGACTGCTTCCCAGCGGCAATATCCTGATGCGCTCACGCATCTCATCCACCACGACCAGTGCACCCGCCGAGAGTTGCGGAGTAAAGCGGCGCAATAATTCAATGGCGCGCGGTGAGAGCGCATCGGGGCTGACATCATCGGTGCGTATCTGGAAAACGCTGGGTGATTCAGCGCCAGTTGCAGCCAGCAAAGCGCCGAAATCGAGATCGTGGGTGAAAACGATATATTTGTTTTCTCTTGCCCATGGAAAGAGTTCACTGTCCGGCGCGCTGGGCGCACCGATATGGTACCAATGTGCCGCTTCAAAACCGGCCTTGCGCAAAACCTCCACCCAGGAAGGCGAGAGGTTCATGTCGATGAGCAAACGCAACGTCATGCAGCAGTTATCGGCAGCTCGATTTCTTCCGCACGCCATGCGGCGTAACGCAATGCCTGCGTGATGTCTTCCGCTTCGAGATAAGGATACAGGGCAAGAATCTGCGGAGTGCTTTTACCGCTGGCGACCAGTCCGGTGATCATGCCTACCGTGACGCGTTGCCCACGGACACACGGCTTGCCGCCCATGACGGCGGGATCGGCGGTGATGCGATTCAGTTGCTTCATGGCGAGACTCCTAACTTGGGTGTGGCAGCGCGGCTATTTTAGCGGATATTTCCGTCGGCATTTATCAATATCGCGTTGTTGCGTATCGCCTCGGCGACTGCCAGCGCCATCTCGCGCTGCTGCGCGCGCGGACGGAACGATGCGACTTCAGCGGCAAGCGGGCTTTGTTCGGAAAAGAATCGTTCGACTTCGAGGGACACGATGGAGACGATGTGATTTACAGCCTTCATGTTATCCTAAACCAGCTTGCGCTACGACTTTTGAGTGTAGAATTAAGCCATGCACTTTACGGGAGTTGCCATGCTGGACGAACTGAAATTACCCAAGACACTTTCCAAGCGGCTGGAGAAAG
>JANXXX010000020.1 GCA_025350405.1 Gallionella sp. | reverse complement strand
TCCCAGACAAGAAAAGATGCGCATCGGTCCATATCAACTAAAAAATAACCTCATCGTTGCCCCCATGGCTGGCGTGACCGATCGACCTTTCCGCATGTTGTGCAAACGCATGGGCGCAGGCATGGCGGTGAGCGAGATGGTATCTTCCAATTCGCTGTTGTACGGTTCGGAAAAGACCAAACGCCGCGCCAACCACGAGGGTGAAGTCGATCCGATCTCGGTGCAGATCGTCGGTGCCGACCCAGATATGCTGGCGCAAGCCGCGCAATACAACGTGGACAACGGCGCGCAGATCATCGACATCAACATGGGCTGCCCAGCCAAGAAGATCTGCAACGTGATGGCCGGGTCTGCGCTGTTGCAAAATGAACCGCTGGTGGCGACCCTGCTGGAAGCCGTGGTCAACGCGGTGAATGTGCCGGTCACGCTCAAGATACGCACCGGCTGGGACAAGGCCAATCGCAATGCGATCCGCATCGCCAGGATCGCCGAATCCAGCGGCATCCAGGCGCTGGCGATTCATGGCCGAACCCGCGCCTGCGCCTACAACGGCGATGCCGAGTACGACACAATCGCGGCGGTCAAGGCCAGCGTGAATATCCCCATCATCGCCAACGGCGACATCACCACGCCGGAAAAAGTCAAATACGTGCTGGAACAAACCCGCGCAGACGCCGTGATGATAGGCCGCGCGGCGCAAGGCCGCCCGTGGCTGTTCCGTGAGATCGAATACTTCCTGAAAACCGGTACACATCTGCCCGCGCCGCAAGTCGGCGAGATCCATCGCGTGCTGGTAGCGCATGTGCATGAGCTGTACGGCTTCTACGGTGAACACACCGGTTTGCGTGTGGCGCGCAAACACATCTCCTGGTACACCAAGGGGCTGGCCGGCTCGTCGCATTTCCGTCACAGGATGAATCAATTGGAAAGTATTGCAGAACAGTTGTCGGCAGTAGACGAATTTTTTGCTGAGCAGGCGCAACGGGGAGCGCAGCTACATTACTGGGAGGAAATGGCAGCATGAGCGAATGTGTGATCGACGAAAATGATATGGCGCGCCATGTGCGCAAGGCACTCAAGGAATATTTCAAGGATCTCGACGGCGAGGATCCATGTTGCGGCATGTACGACATGGTCATCAACTGCGTCGAAAAGCCGTTGCTCGAAATGGTTCTGGAGCACGTGGGCGGCAATCAAACGCGCGCTGCGGAAATGCTGGGCATCAATCGCAATACTTTGCGCAAGAAGATGCAGCAGCTCGACATCGCATAATGGAACATTCTAAAAACCTTCTGCGCATTCAAATTGCTGCGGCTTTTTAAGGTTCCAAAGTTTCTTGGATTTTAAATTGGGATCATCATGGCAGCAATCAAACAAGCACTCATAAGCGTGTCGGATAAATCCGGCGTACTCGAATTTGCGCAGGGTTTGAACCAGCTCGGCGTAAAAATCCTCTCCACCGGCGGCACAGCCAAGCTGCTCGCCGACAACGGCATCCCGGTCACCGAAGTGGCGGACTACACCGGCTTCCCCGAGATGCTGGATGGCCGCGTTAAAACATTGCAGCCGAAAGTCCACGCGGGCATCCTCGCGCGTCGCGACCTGCCCGAGCACGTCGCCACATTGAAAAAGCATGACATCCCAACCATCGACCTGGTGGTGGTGAATCTGTATCCATTCGCAGCCACCGTCGCCAAACCCGGCTGCACGCTCGAAGACGCCATCGAGAACATCGACATCGGCGGGCCGACCATGGTGCGCGCGGCGGCGAAGAACCACGCGCATGTCGCCATCGTCACCAACCCGGCCGACTACGCCGACGTGCTGGCCGAGATGCAGACCAACAGCGGCGCGGTTTCAGATGCCACCCGTTTTGATCTGGCAAAGAAAGCGTTCTCGCACACCGCTGCTTACGATTCCGCGATCAGCAACGACCTCACCGCGATCAACGGTGACGGCACGAGGCAGGACTTCCCGGCGCAGATCAATTTCAACTTCGCCAAGGTGCAGGACATGCGCTACGGCGAAAACCCGCATCAGCAAGCAGCGTTCTACCGCGACCTGACTCCGGTGCCCGGCGGTATCGCCGGCTACATGCAAGTGCAGGGCAAGGAACTCAGCTACAACAACATCGGCGACGCGGACGCGGCTTGGGAATGCGTGAAGACCTTCGATCAAACTGCCTGCGTGATTGTGAAGCACGCCAACCCCTGCGGCGTGGCGATTGC
>JANXXX010000170.1 GCA_025350405.1 Gallionella sp. | reverse complement strand
CTAAAATTGATCCCGCGATCAATTGCTCTGACGTGGTGCAATGCTATCTGCCAGTTGCATCCTGAGCTCGCTGGGAATACATTCATCCCCTGATGAAAAGAAATCCATCCAATGGACAAGCATCTCACCCCTGCCAGAATTGCCCTGATTTACGCCGCATTTGCCGCGTTATGGATTTTTGCCTCCGACAAGTTGCTAGCATTCGCAGTCGCTGACCCGGAATTGATATTGCGGATCAGCACATACAAAGGCTTGGCTTTCGTCGTCGTTACCTCGTCTTTGCTGTACCTGATGGTGCGAAAACTGGCTGTCCAAGCAGCAGACAAGGATAAACAACTCAAACTTTTCTACGAGCTGCCTTTTATCGGCATGTCTATCACTTCGCCCGACAGCAAAGCATGGCTATATGTGAACGATTACTTGTGCAACATGCTGGGCTATTCCAGAGAAGAGTTGCTGCAAACCACTTGGACAGAATTGACTCTGCAGGACGATCTTGACTCCAATGTGAAAAAACTCGAGCTCATGAAAGCCGGCGAGATCGAGGGCTACGAGCTGGAAAAGCGCTACATGAGAAAAGATGGAACACCGCTGATCGCCAACCTCAGTGTGAAATGCACGCGCGACGCTAACGGAAAGGCAAACTATATCGTCGCGTTGATCGAGGATATTACCAAGCGCAAAAGCACTGAGCTCGCTTTGCGCGCAAGCGAAGCAACCTACCGCTCCTTGTTCGACAACATGCTGAATGGCGTTTCTCATTGCCGCATGATTTTCCGGGACGGTATTCCGGTGGATTACGAATTCATCGCCGTCAATCCTGCCTTCGAACAGACAACCGGATTAAAGAAGGTCGTGGGTAAAAAAATCAGCGGGGTAATTCCAGGATATTGCGGAGACAACCCGGAATCGCTTGAGGTCTTTGGCAGAGTAGCCAGAACTGGTATGTCCACCCGTTGGGAACACTATCTGGCTGCAGTGGGAAAATGGTTCTCTTTTTCGATCTACAGCCCTGCTCCTGGAGAGTTCGTCACCATCACTGACAACATCACCGAACGCAAGCAGGCTGAACTGGCTTTGCGCGCAAGCGAAGCAACCTACCGCTCCTTGTTCGACAACATGCTGAATGGCGTTGCGCACTGCCGTATGATCTTCCGGGATGGCGTTCCAGCGGATTATGAATACATCGCAGTCAATCACGGCTTTGAGAATCTAACCGGACTAAAAGATGTCATAGGCAGAAAAATCAGTGAGGTAATTCCCGGTTATTGCGAAGACAACCCGGAATCGCTTGAGATATTTGGCAAGGTAGCCCAAACCGGAAAGCCTGCACGGTGGGAGCATCATCTTGCAGCGTTAGGCAAGTGGTTCACGTTCTCCATCTATAGTCCAGCTCCCGGCGAATTCGTTGTCTTAACCGACGATATCACCGAACGTAAACAATCTGAGGCAGTTTTAAAGAAGAGCGAACAGGCCTTGCTGGAAGCGCAGGAGATCAGCGGCTTCGGAAATTACGATTACGACATCGTAAACGATAGCTGGTCAAGCTCGCCGGTAATGAACAGGATATTCGGGATAGATGAAAACTACACGCGTACTGCGACCGGTTGGGGCGAGATCATCCATCCCTTACTACGCCAGGATATGCTCGCTTATCTGCGCGACATCATCGAGCAGCATCAAGCCTTCGATAAAGAATATCGCATCATCCGCCAGAACGACGGGATTGAACGCTGGGTCCATGGCTTGGGTAAAGCGACTTACGATTCCGATGGAATGCCGTTGCAATTGACCGGAACGATCCAGGACATCACCGAACGCAGGCAAACCGAAGATGCGTTGCGCCAGGCCGCCACCGTGTTCGAGAGCAGCCACGACGGGGTGACGATCACCGACCTGAACGGACGCATGCTGGCGGTCAACCGTGCCTTTTTGAAAATCACCGGCTACGCCGAAGCGGAAGTTCTGGGAAAGAACCCGAGCATCCTTCATTCCGGCCGCCAGAAAAAGGATTTCTACCAGAACATGTGGGCCAGCATCAAGGCCGAAGGGTTTTGGCAGGGGGAGATATGGAACCGGCGCAAGAATGGCGAGACCTATCCGGAGTGGCTGACCATCAGTGCCGTGCACAATGAGCAGGGCGAAACCACGCGTTACGTGGGCGTGTTTTCCGACCTCAGCCAGCTCAAGCAATCCGAAACACAACTGGAACATCTGGCCCATTACGACCCGCTCACCAACCTTCCCAACCGCCTGCTGTTGCAGTCGCATCTTTCCCATGCGCTGGCACAGGCACAACGCCACCACGGTCAGGTCGGCTTGCTGTACCTGGATCTGGATCGTTTCAAGAACATCAACGACAGTCTGGGCTATCCCATCGGCGACGAACTGCTGGTCGCGCTGACCAAACGTCTGGCCATGCGTATGCGCAGCGAGGATATGCTGGCACGTCTGGGCGGGGATGAGTTCTTGCTGGTGCTGGAACACATTGCTAGCCCCGAGGATGCCGCCAACATGGCACGCGCGATGATCGAATTGCTAGACCACCCTTTCGTGCTGTCCGGAGAAAAAGAAGTCTATATCGGCGCCAGTATCGGGATAAGCGTCTCCCCGGATGACGGCAACAACGCTGACGAGCTGATCCAGCATGCCGATGCCGCCATGCATCTGGCCAAAAAACAGGGGCGCAACACCTATCGCTTCTACACCGATTCACTCACACGTGCCGCAGGCGAACATCTCGAGCTGGAGAATCGCCTGCGTCATGCGATCAGCACGGGCGAATTGCGAGTCTACTACCAGCCACAGGTGGACATCGCGACCGGCCACATCATCGGTGCCGAGGCATTGGTGCGCTGGCAGGACCCCGAACGCGGCCTGATCCAGCCCGTCAATTTCATCCGGTTGGCAGAAGAAACCGGCCTGATCGGCGCCATCGGCGAATGGGTGCTGAAAGAAACCTGCCTGCAAGGCGTGCGCTGGATCAAGGCCGGCTTGCCGTTCCTGACACTGGCGGTCAATCTTTCTCCGCACCAGTTCCTGCGTGGCAACATCGCCGAACTGGTCTCGAAGGTATTGGCTGAAACCGGGTTCCCCCCGGATCGACTGGAACTGGAGCTGACCGAAAGCGCATTGATGGATCAAGAGGAAGAGGCAGTAAAGGTGCTGCATCTGCTACGCGCGCAGGACATCCGCCTGGCCATCGACGATTTCGGCACCGGCTATTCTTCGCTGTCTTATCTCAAACGCTTTCCGCTGGACATCCTGAAGATCGACAAGAGTTTCGTCGATGACATCCCCTTCCATCAGGACGACATGGAGATCGCAGCCACCATCATCGCGATGGGACACATCCTGGGTTTCAAGGTACTGGCAGAAGGAGTTGAGACCACCGAACAGTTGGCTTTTCTGCAGTCCAAAGGCTGCGACCTGTATCAGGGTTATCTCGCCAGCCCACCAGTCCCGGCAGAACAGTTTGCGGACCTGCTGGCTGAAAGAATTCAAAAATCGAAATAAAGTAAAGGTGGCATCGCTTTCGTGCCCACCCCGGATTTGTATGATGAATGGCCGCAACAGGCCCAGGATCATGCTGTTCCGGCTACCGTTCGTCGGCGATACTCCGGGTATTGTTACAACGCAACAGGGCGTGAACCCATGACCGCACCTGCCTTCCATGCTGATTTGGACATTCCCGCCTTATTCGCCTGTCGGGTTTGCGGTTTGCTTCAAAAGGTATCTATTGCACAATGGTTTGCATGAATCGATTGCGATGGCATCATAGGCACCCATGAAGACATTCAAAGTCATGCAGTTCAATATGCAGTTCGGCCAGATATGGGATGAGGCCGAGACGGTTCGGGCGCCGATCGATCTGGATCTGACCATCGCGGAGATCCTGCGCTACGACACCGACATCGTCATACTGCAGGAAGTGGAACATGCGCAGCCGGGCGGCGTGCAAATTGACCCGCCACCCAATTACACCAGGCTGAGAGCGGCGCTCAAAGGTTATCACGGTTATTTCTCGTATCCCAAAGCCGATCCGCGCGAACTGCCTTTCGGCATCGGCCTGGCCATCTTTTCCAAGACGCCTTTGCGCGATACGTTCCGCCTGGAGCTTCCTTCATCGCCGGTCGAATTCGAGTTCGAGGGTGAAAAAAAAACGCCGACCGACCGCCTGCTCATCGGCGCAAAGACAACGCTCAACGGACAGGATGTGCAACTGTTCGACACCCACCTGCTGGCGTATTTCATGCTCAATTCATCGAGTGAACAGCATAACCAGCAACGCCAGCTTGTCGTCGAACAATTGCGCCGCGCGCACGGGCCGGCACTGATCGCGGGCGATTTCAACGTCAGCAATCGCGACTCTCTGGTGAACCAGTTCGCCGATGCCGGTTATCAACCGGTGCAGACGACCGAGGTCACTTGGCGTCACCGCCCCTTTGTGCTCGACCATATCTTCCACAGCCCTCACCTGCGCACAGTGAGCTATAACGTGAAGCCGACGAAGGCATCCGACCACCACATCCTGATCGGGGAGTTCGAGTTCGCGCATTGATCCGGCGCGCACCCGCCCCGATCATTGATCCTGCAACATCCGCAGCCCCCAGGCCACCCCAAACCCATTCACCTCATGCGCCACAATCCCCAGCCCGCCTTCGCAGCGGCTGGACGAAATATCCACATGCAGCCACGGCGTGTCGTGCTCGACAAAGCGCTTGAGGAAACGCGTCGCCAGAATATGATCCGCCTCGCCCGCCAGCGTGCACTGCTTGATGTCGGCTACCTTGGACTCCAGCTCGGCTTCGTAATCCTCGTCCTGCGGAAAAGCGCACATGCGCTCGCCGGTCTGCTTGCCGGTGGCCACCGCACGTTGTGCCAGTTCGTCGCTGGTGGCGAACACGCCGGAATAGCGCGCGCCCAGCGCGGTCGCCATGCTGCCGGTGAGCGTGGCGAAGTCGATGATCATGCCGGGCTTGGCGCGCGATGCCAGCGTGAGCGTGTCGGCCAGCACCATGCGTCCCTCGGCATCGGTGTGCACGATCTCGATGAACAGCCCATTGAGCGCCTTCACGATATCGTTCTGCTTGTAAGCCTTGGGGCTGATGTGGTTCTGCGCCAGCGCCAGCCAGCAATCGATGTTCACCGGCAGCTTCTGCTTGCTCGCCGCGAGCAGGATGCCGAGCGACACCGCCGAGCCGTTCATGTCCTCGTGCATG
>JANXXX010000138.1 GCA_025350405.1 Gallionella sp. | reverse complement strand
CCCCGGATACTCCAACGCTTCCTTGATAGTCAACAAAAACTGCACTGCCTCCCGTCCATCAATGATGCGATGATCATACGACACCGCAAGATAATTCATCGGGCGTATCACCACCTGCCCATTCTCCGCCACCGGCCTGTCCTTGGTCGCATGAATGCCAAGTATCGCGCTTTGCGGCGGGTTGATGATAGGCGTTGAGAGCATCGAGCCGAACACGCCGCCGTTGGAGACAGAGAAAGTGCCACCGGTGAGTTCCTCCATCGTCAACTTGCCGACCTTGGCGCGCGCGCCGAAATCGGCGATCTGTTTTTCGATGTCGGCAAAAGACAATTTATCCGCATCGCGGATGATGGGCACGACCAGGCCGCGCTCGCTGCCGATCGCCATGCCGATGTCGTAGTAGCCGTGGTAGATGATGTCGGTGCCGTCCACCGAGGCGTTGACGATGGGGAATTTCTGCAGTGCTAGCACTGCCGCCTTGACGAAGAACGAGGAGAAGCCGAGCTTGACGCCGTGCTTCTTCTCGAACGCGTCCTTGTACTTGTTGCGCAGGTCGATCACCGGCTGCATGTTGACCTCGTTGAAGGTGGTCAGGATCGCGGCGTTCTGTTGCGATTGCAGCAGGCGCTCGGCGATGCGCTGGCGGATGCGCGTCATCGCCACGCGCTGTTCGGGGCGATTGCCGGACGGCGCGATAGTCGGAACGGCCTGTGCACCTTCTCCCCGGCCCTCTCCCATCGAGGGAGAGGGAGTTGCTTTTACTTGCTGCATCGCATTCAGCACGTCCTCTTTGGTGACGCGCCCGCCGCGACCGCTGCCTTGCAGGCTGGCCGCGTCGATCTCGTGTTCATGCGCCAGCTTGCGCGCTGAAGGAGGCACGGCAGAACTGGCCGCTGCGTGCGGTGCGGCAGCGACTGCCTGGGCTGCCTGGGCCGCAGTGTCGATCTGCGCGATCAGTTCATTGCTGGTCACTTTTTCGCCATCGCCCTTGATGATCTTGCTCAACACGCCGCTCTTGGAAGCAGGCAGTTCCAGCACCACTTTATCGGTCTCGATGTCGATCAGGTTTTCGCCTTCCACAACGGCTTCGCCAACCTGCTTGTGCCAGGTCAATAGCGTCGCCTCTGATATGGATTCGGAAAGTTGTGGAACCCTTATTTCAATGATGCTCATGGTGTGTTGCTCCCGGATTAGGTTTGTTGTCGAGATCTTCGCGGAAGGCGGCTTCGATCACCGCCTTCTGTTGTTCCTGGTGCACTGCCAGATAGCCGGCGGCGGGTGCCGCAGATGAAGGACGCAGCGCATAGTCGAGATGCATACCCTTGCGCAGATGACGCAGCAGATAATGCTGGATGCGATGCCACGCGCCCTGATTGCCCGGTTCTTCCTGGCACCACACCACTTCGGTAGCCTTAGGATAGGCGGCGACCTGTGCGGTAAAGTCATCGTGCGGAAACGGATATAGTTGTTCGATGCGGATGATCGCCATGTCCGCAATACCCTTGGCGCGCCGTGCCGCGAGCAGCTCGTAATATATCTTGCCGCTGCATGCAATGATGCGGCGCACCTTGTTGGCCTGCAGCGCATCGACTTCGGGTATCACCGGCTGGAAGCGGCCTTGTGTCAATTCAGTAAGCGGCGAAGCGGCATCCTTGCTGCGCAACAAACTCTTGGGCGTAAACACGATCAGCGGCTTGCGGAAGGGGCGCAACATCTGGCGGCGCAACAGGTGGAACATCTGCGCCGGGGTGGATGGAATGCACACCTGGATGTTGTAGTCGGCGCACAGTTGGAGATAGCGTTCGATGCGCCCCGAGGAATGCTCCGCGCCCTGCCCCTCGTAGCCATGCGGCAACAACATCACCAACCCGCACAACCTGCCCCACTTCACTTCTCCTGAGGCGATGAACTGGTCGATCACCACTTGCGCGCCGTTGGCGAAGTCGCCGAACTGCGCTTCCCACAGCACCAGCGAATTCGGCTCGGCGGTCGCGTAGCCGTATTCGAAACCCAGCACCGCTTCTTCGGACAGCAGCGAATCGATCACGACGAAATCCGCCTGGCCGGGTGCGAGATGCTGCAACGGCGAGTATGCGCCCTCGTGCCACTCCTTGCGGTTCTGGTCATGCCAGGTGGCGTGGCGGTGGAAGAACGTGCCGCGCCGGCTGTCCTGTCCGCTCAGCCGCACCGGATAACCTTCGGTGAGCAGCGTCGCGTAGGCGAGGTTTTCCGCCATGCCCCAGTCCAGCGACAGATCGCCGCGCGCCATCGAGATGCGATCCTCGACGATTTTTTGCACGCGCGAGTGCAGCACAAAATTTTCCGGTACCGTAGTCAGCGGTATCGCCAGCTGCTGCAAGCGTTGCAGCGGCACGGCGGTGTTCACCGCCACATCCCAGGTTATGTCCGGCTTGAACGAACTCCAGTCGACGCTGCTAGCATCGAGTTGCACCTTGCCCGATTTTTCCAGCACGGGGTGTATCGAGTTGCCCCCCTCATCCATCGCCTTGCGATAGGTCGCAATCATCGCCTCCGCTTCGCCGGGCTGGATCACGCCCTGCTCGGCCAAACGCTGCGCATATAGCGTGCGCGTGCCGGGATGCTGGCGGATGAAACGGTACATGAACGGTTGCGTGACCAGCGGCTCGTCCTGTTCGTTGTGTCCCAGCTTGCGGAAGCACACCAGGTCGATCACCACATCCTTGTTGAATTGCATGCGGAAATCCAGCGCGATCTCGGTGATCAGCAATACCGCATCGGGATCGTCCGCATTCACATGAAAGATCGGCGCGTCAATCATCTTCGCCACATCGCTGCAATAGGTGCTGGAACGCACGTCGCGCGAATCGGATGCGGTGAAGCCGATCTGGTTGTTGGTGATGATGTGCACCGTGCCGCCGGTGCGGTAGCCGCGCGTCTGGGACATCGCCAGTGTTTCCATCACCACGCCCTGCCCGGCAAACGCCGCATCGCCGTGCAACAGGATCGGCAACACTCTTGATCCGTTGAAATCTTTGCGGCGGTGCTGGCGCGCGCGCACCGAGCCTTCCACCACCGGGTTGACGATCTCCAGATGCGAGGGATTGAACGCCAGCGCGACGTGCACCACGCCACCCCTGGTTTCGATATTGGCAGAAAAACCCTGGTGATATTTCACGTCACCGGAAGTCAGATGCTCGGCATGGATGCCCTCGAATTCGGCAAACAACATACCCGGCTGCTTGCCGAGAATATTGACCAGCACGTTCAGCCGCCCGCGGTGCGCCATGCCGATCACGGTTTCCTGTATGCCTTGTTCGCCGCAGCGTTGCAGCAAATGGTCGAGCAGCGGGATCAGCGTCTCGCCGCCTTCCAGCGAAAAGCGTTTCTGCCCGACAAACTTGGTGTGCAGATAGCGTTCCAGCGTCTCGGCGGCGGTGATGCGTTCGAGGATGCGGCGGCGCATCGGCACATCGTATCCGGCCAGGCCGCGCACGCTCTCCAGACGATTCTGTATCCAGCGTTTCTGCGCCACATCGCTGATGTACATGTATTCCGCTCCTATGCTGCCGCAATAGGTCTGGCGCAACAGCTGGAGGATTTCGCGCAAGGTCATGCGCGCACCGCCTACCAGCGATCCGGTGTCGAAGTTGGTGTCCATATCGGTTTCGTTCAAACCATAGTGCGCCGGATCGAGCTCGGGTACGACCGGCTTGGCATGGCGAGCCAGCGGATCGAGATTGGCGACACGCACACCGAGAAAGCGGTGCGCATTGATGAGTTGCAGCACATAGACTTGTTTGCGTTCCAGCTCGGCATCCGCTGCCAGCACCGGGGTAGCGCTCGCTTTCGGCAACGCTGCAAAAGCACGCTGGATGCGGCTGTGCAACGCATCATGCGCGCCATTGGCCAGCGGCGGCAGCGCATCAAAATAGCCGCGCCACTCCTTGGCCACACTGTTCGGATCGACGAGATATTGCTCGTACAACTCCTCGATGAAGGGCGCATTGGCGCCGAACAGCAACGAGCTGTTCTGCATCAACTGCATGAAATTGACGGGCTCGTTCAACGTTTTTTCACCGGCACATAATCACGCTTCACCGCACCGCGATACAACTGGCGCGGCCGTCCGATCTTGTGTTCGGTATCGGCGATCATCTCGTTCCACTGCGAGATCCAGCCTATGGTGCGCGCCACCGCGAAGATCACCGTGAACATGTTGGTCGGAATGCCCAGCGCGCGCAGCACGATGCCGGAATAAAAATCCACGTTCGGATACAGCTTGCGCTCGATGAAATACGGATCGCTCAACGCGGTGCGCTCCAGTTCCATCGCCAGCTCGAACAGCTTGTTGTTTTCCAGCTTGAGCTCTTTCAACACTTCGTAGCAGGTCTGGCGCATCACCGAAGCGCGCGGATCCATGTTCTTGTAGACACGGTGGCCAAAGCCCATCAGGCGGTATTTCTTGTCCTTCACGCCTTGCACGTATTCCTTGACGCGCGACACGTCGCCGATCTCTTCCAGCATGTTCAACGCGGCTTCGTTGGCACCGCCATGCGCCGGGCCCCACAGCGCGGCGATACCGGAAGAGATGCAGGCGAACGGATTCGCACCGCTCGAGCCGGCCAGGCGCACCGTCGAGGTGGACGCATTCTGTTCGTGGTCGGCGTGCAGGATGAAGATGCGCTCCAGCGCGCGCACCAATACCGGGTTGGGCACGTAATCCTCGGCCGGTGTGGCGAACATCATGAACATGAAGTTTTCCACGTAGCTGAACTTGTTCTTCGGATACATGAACGGAAAACCGGTGTGGTACTTGTGCGCCATCGCCGCGATGGTCGGCACTTTGGCAAGCAGACGCATCGCGGAAAGATCGCGATGTTCGGCATCATTGATGTCCAGCGAGTCGTGATAGAAGGCCGACAGCGCGCCCACCACGCCAACCATCACCGCCATCGGGTGCGCATCGCGGCGGAAGCCGGTGAAGAAACGCGCCATCTGGTCATGCACCATGGTGTGTTCTTTCACCTTGGTGACAAACGCAGCCTTCTGAGCCGTGTTCGGCAACTCGCCGTTCAGCAGCAGATAACTCACCTCCAGAAAATCGGAATGCTCGGCCAGTTGCTCGATCGGATAGCCACGGTAGTAAAGCAGGCCGGCATCGCCGTCGATAAAGGTGATCGCCGAGGTGCAACTGGCGGTGGCGAAGAATGCCGGGTCATAGGTAAACATGCCCAGCTTGGCGATGTTGCGTATATCCAGGACATCCGGCCCAAGTGTGCCGGACATGATAGGCAGCTCGATGCTGCGCCCGTCATCCAGGGTCAATGTTGCGATGCGATTCTTTTCCATAATTAAGAACTCCCCGAGTTATGCGGCTTTTTTAAACTGCCCTGATCTTCTCCAGCAACGCCTGCTGTTCGATGTGCGTCGCCTCCTTCCTACCCGCAATCATATCCCAGAGTGGATTGTCGGGCATATCCAACAATACCTCAAATGTCTGTTTCTCCTTTTCATCGAGCTGAGCGTAATGCACGTCGATGAATCGTCCCAGCACGATATCCAGTTCCAGCAGTCCGCGCCGGCTGCGCCAGCGAACACGTTCAAGCTCCCTCCCCCCTCTCCCCGGCCCCTCTCCCGCGAGGGGAGAGGGGTTCCGAGCAGCATATATCGCAAGGGTGGCGGCCTCGACACGTTGGGATGCAACAACTCCCTCCCCCCTCGCGGGGGAGGGTTGGGGAGAGGGGGTGATAGTTTGATATATCTTTTCCAAAACCGATTCCGTCTCCACCAACACTTCGTTGTTCCAAAATCGTAACACCACGAATCCCTGATCACGCAACCAATCATCACGCTGATGGTCTTCACTGTTATCCAGATGCTGACCTCCATCCACTTCTATCACCAGCCTGGATTCGAAACAAACGAAATCAACGATGTATTTCCCCAAAGGTTGCTGGCGCTTGAATTTCACACCGGCAAACCGATGCCCACGCAGGTGATACCAAAGCAATTTCTCGGCATCTGTCATGTTGCGGCGGAGCTGTTTGGCAAATGCCTGTTGCGATATATTCATCCCCCTCTCCCCAACCTTCTAATATAACAACTTGCCATTCGACTAGGCCGCCAAAACCGGCGACCAAGTCGCTGGTTATCCCACAAGGGAAGAGGGAATGATCACACTATCCGCTTGACCATCATATCCTTGATGTGGCCGATGGCCTCGGTCGGATTCAATTCTTTCGGGCACACATCCACGCAATTCATGATGGTGTGACAACGGAACAAACGATACGGGTCTTCCAGATCGTCGAGACGCTCGCTGGTCGCCTGGTCCCGCGTGTCGGCGATGAAGCGGTATGCCTGCAACAATCCCGCCGGGCCGACGAACTTGTCCGGGTTCCACCAGAACGACGGGCAGGCCGTGGTGCAGCAGCCGCACAGGATACATTCATACAAACCGTTCAGATGCGCGCGTTGCTCCGGCGATTGCAGCCGCTCGGTTTCCGGCGGCGTATCGTTGTTGATCAGGTACGGCTTGACCGAGTGATATTGTTTGAAGAACTGCGTCATGTCCACGATCAGGTCGCGGATCACCGGCAACCCCGGCAGCGGGCGCAATTCCACCGGTTCCTTGAGCGAGGACAGCGGCGTGATACATGCCAGCCCATTGCGCCCGTTGATGTTCATCGCATCCGAACCACACACCCCTTCGCGGCAAGACTTGCGCAAACTCAAACTGTCGTCCTGCTGTTTGATCAGCAGCAACGCATCGAGCAGCATCTTGCCCTGCGAGCTGTCGTCAGGCCGGATGTCCAGTTCATAGTCCTGCATGTACGGCGCGGTATCGGTGTCCGGGTTGTAGCGGTAGATTTTAAATTTCATGATTTAAACCTTAAAAACATGTTGTCCGCAGATTACGCAGATTCACGCAGATTAACAGAACGAACCATACGCTTGTATTCCAGGCTCTTGCTTCCAAAGTTCAAAAGTAAACCTTTTTCTTTCCCAATGGCTTTTAAATAATTGAGCAACTGCGACTCATCTCGAGAAACCATACGTTCAATCGCTTTCAATTCAATAATAATTGTTTCATAACACAGAAAGTCCGCACGATAACTGGTAGTTAGCAACTCACCACGATACCGAACCGGCAACTCGACTTCTCGCAAGGCTGGAATCCCCGCATGCTTAAACTCCAGCTCTAATGCCTCTTGATACACTGCTTCCAGAAAACTATTCCCAAGCTCCCGATGCACTGCCATTGCCGCACCAATGATTGAGTGTGTCTGTTCGTCCCGTTCCATGTCTTGGTTTTAAATCTGCGTTAATCTGCGTAATCTGCGGACAATACGGTTTTAATAAACCCGCGCCTTGAGCGGGAATGAATCTACGCTGAGCGGCTTCAGGCGCACCGGCTTGTAATCCAGCCGGTGCCCCTCGCGGAAATACAGGCTGTGCTTGAGCCAGTGGACATCATCGCGCTGCTGGAAGTCGTCGCGGGCATGCGCACCCCGGCTTTCCTTGCGCGCCTCTGCGGCGATCATCGT
>JANXXX010000079.1 GCA_025350405.1 Gallionella sp. | reverse complement strand
TGAATCTACTCAGTCAGTTGATTGATCAAGGTATGGGTATCGCGATCGATGATTTCGGAACGGGTTATTCATCGCTCAGTTATCTGACCAGCTTCCCGATCAGCAAAATCAAAATAGATCGAAGCTTTGTTTCCAAATTACCACACGACAGAAACGCACTGGCTGTGGTGACGGCGATCATCAGTCTGGCCAAGTCGCTGAATTTGAAAATCGTCGCGGAAGGCATAGAAACCGCCGAGCAATTTGCCTGTCTGGCAACGCTCGGCTGCCAATACGGGCAGGGATATCTGTTCGGCAATCCTGTACCTGCCGATGAGGCAACCAAATTGCTTGAGATGCGCAGCACCCAATATGCGCCGTCCCACAGCGCAAGATAGTCACTCCGGTTTGACTGGACTTGCCCGCAGTGCCTTGATAGCTCCCATAGCCATCAATAAACGTTACCCATATATCCGACCTTGGTTTAGAATTTGGCAGCAACTTAAGCAAGGGGGCGGAAGTTCATGTTTTTTTTAGGGCATCTACGCAGCAAATTGGCAGTGTTGCTCTTGCTTGGTCTAGCCGCTCAGGATATTGCTGCCGCACAGGTCGACCTGTCCGAGCTGTCTTTGGAACAGCTGCTGGAAGTCAAAGTGACGTCTGCTTCCAAGTTCGAACAACCCGCCAGTGCTGCCCCCTCGGCCGTGCAAGTCATCAGCAAGGAGGAAATCCAGCGGCATGGCTGGAGAACCATCACAGAAGCGCTGAATACCTTGCCCGGTATTTATTCTGTCAATGACCGCGGCTATGATTATCTGGGTGGGCGCGGCTTCCTGATCCCCGGTGATTACAACACGCGTTTCCTGCTGCTGATTGATGGTCAGCGCAATAACGACAACATCTATCAACAGGCACTGGTCGGCAGCGAAGGCTGGCTGGACATGTCGGTGGTTGAGCGCATCGAATACATCCCCGGCCCCGGTTCCGCGATCTATGGTTCCAACGCGATGTTCGGCGTGATCAACGTGATCACGCGTAGCGCCGGAAAAACCGCTCAAAGCCAGGTGGGCACCTATGTCTCGCAACTCGGCCTGACCGGGGTGAACGCGATGGCCAGCCAACAGATCGATGGCACCGGACTGGTGTTGCAATATTCCGCCGAGCACCAGGCGGGCCGTGATCGAACCTATACCGATCCACTTGGCAATCTGTTTCGCGCCGATGGCACTCCAGCCACCGATGGAGTGGCGCATGGGCTTGATAGTGGAAACAACCGCCACCTGATGATGCGCGTTGACCATAACGAATGGAGCTTCAAGCTGATCGACCACGAGCGCCATGTCACGCCCTCATCCGCTCCCTACCTCACAGTCTTTGATGACCCATCGATGAACCTCAACGATGGTGGCACCCAGCTCGTCGCTTCGGTGCAGCATGGACTGTCTGCCAGCACTAGCTTGTATGCACGTCTCGGCTATACCGACTGGCATTATCGCGCTACTTACCCCTATCTGGGTGCGACCTATTACCAGAATTACGATGATGTGCGTGGCCAGATTCTGGATGGCGAAATCCGCTATCAACAAGAAAGCGACGCTCATCATCTGCTCGGCGGGCTGGAATTCTCCAAAGACCTGATGGCCAGACAGCATAACTTCTATTCCGACACGACGCCCGGCACTGACATCAATCCTCTCATCACCCACGGCGCTGTGTTCGTGCAGGATGAGTGGCAATTTAACCCCGGCTGGTTGCTCAGCCTAGGGTTACGTCTGGACAGCACCACCGGCAGCAATTCCACCGTCAGCCCAAGGCTGGGCTTGATCTGGCAAGCGAGCCCAACCTTGACTGCCAAGTTGCTGGCCGGTCGCGCTTATCGTACCCCGAATGCCTATGAAAGCATGTGGAGCCAGGTGCCGCTCTACCTCAACAACCCCGACCTGAAACCGGAAACCATACGCACTACAGAAGGCGTGCTGGAATGGATAAGCGATGCCCAGACACGGTGGATGTTGTCGCTGTTCGATAACCAGCTCAATCAGTTGATTCATCAAGTGGACACGGGAGGCGTTGGCACTGGACCGTTTCAATACCAGAATGGCAGTTGGGCGCGCGTGCGTGGCGCGGAACTGGGCGTGGAAAAAACCACCTCCTCCAGCTTGAAACTGCGTGCCAGCGTTGCTTACAACCATGCGCAAAATGATCAGGGTACCAGTCAGGGATACAGTCCGAGCTGGATAGGTAAGGTCTCGGCCAGCGCCCCGCTATTCGAGCATGCCGCGTATCTGGCGGGAGATATCCACGTTATTGGCAATCGCAACTTTACCTGGAACAACACGCCCTACAGCGTGGGCAGCGAGATAGTGGCGAATGCAACCTTGACGATACCGAATGTGTTGGCCAAGGGCTTGCAGGTTCAGTTGCGCGTCACCAACTTGCTCGACCGCCATGTGCAGGATCCTGCTTCATCAGAAATGCCGACACCATTGATCCCGCAAAATGGGCGCAATCTGCTGGCCAAGCTGGATTATGCTTTTTAAGGGCACCGCCAACTTCCGCCTGCTGGTTCTGCTGCTCGCCTGCTGTGCGTTGCAGCCCGCGTTCGCGGACGATGCGATCGTCGCCAACGAGAGCACGGTTGAAGCAGCATTTCTATACAACTTCGCACTGTTCACCGAATGGCCAGCACTTCCCGCCAACGAATTCAGGATTTGCGTGTTGGGTAGTGAAGAGGTGCTTGCAGCCCTCGAATCGGTCAGGAAGAAACAGATCAATCAACACCCGGTAATCGTCAAAAATATTTCCTCCGCGACACAAGCGCATTCCTGCCAAGTGTTATTCGTCGGCCGATCCGAGCATATGTCCATCGGCAACCTGGCCAGATTAATCGGCAATGCGCCGGTCCTGGTGGTCTCGGAAGAAGATGGCTACGATCCCAAAAACGTCACTATCGGGCTGGTGGCGCAACAGGGCCGGATCGGCTTCAAGATCAATCGCACCGCAGCACAGGCAAATTCGTTGACGTTCAGTTCAAAACTCCTGAAGCTCGCCCTCGAGGTGTATTAAATCACGCCATGTTAAAGCGCTTTCATCAGCTCCCGATCGGAAAAAAACTACAGGCGATCAACCTGCTGATGGTCGGCCTGATCACGCTGTTGACCATCATCAGCTTGTGCTTTTATATGTATGCCACCTTGCAGGATGAATATCAGGGTGATAGTAAAACCCTGTCCAGCCTGCTGGCAGAAAACGTGAATTCTGCACTACTGTTTGGCGACAAAAAATCAGCTCAGGAGGCCCTCGCCGGTTTGCGAACTGTTGACCATGTGGCGCACGCGGAGATTTATGACAAGGCCGGCAATTTGTTCGCCAGCTATGCAAAAGGAACCGGTGCATATAACGCGCGACCGCACTTCGATCCGCAGGGTTATGAAACGTATATACGTGTGGGTAGCATGACCTTTATCACCGCCTTCCCGGTGCTCAACGTTACTCCAGACATGGAGCGCATCGGCACACTGACCATGCAGCTGGATTTATCCAACGCCTATGCGCACCTGGGCTATCAAATCGCCGCTCTGCTGCTGATCGGTTTGATTGGCGCTGCCCTGGTCTCTGTGGCGCTCTCCAGGCTACAGAACATTATCACCCTGCCTTTAAAATCACTCACTGAAACCATGAGCAGAGTCAGCCAGACCGGTAACTTTTCGGCACAGGCTATCGCTGCCGGCCAGAGAGGCGATATTTCGGCACGAGGCAACGCATCCGGCCAGGACGAGATCGGGGAGCTGGCCCGGGTGTTCAATCACATGGCTGGTGAATTATCACATCGCGAAAATTCACTGCAGCAGGAACTTAAGGAACGCCGCCGCATCGAGGCCAAGCTTTCCCAGATCGCGCATTTTGACACCATCACTGGTCTGCCCAACCGTCATTCATTCAATAGCCAGATCGACAGGGCTCTGATCAACTACAAATATGATCTTGAAAAATTCGCGCTGCTGTACATCGATCTGGATAACTTCAAATATGTGAACGACACCTTTGGTCATCATGTCGGTGATCTGCTCTTGGCCAGTATAGGCGAGCGCATGGTCAAAACACTACGCAAGGAAGATTTCGTCGCGCGCCTGGGCGGAGATGAGTTCGTGGTCCTCATCAGTGCCTTTGCCGACACCCCGCAAATCAGCGCGGTGGCCGGAAAAATTCTTGCGGCACTGCAAACCCCCTTCTCTTTGGAGGGCCACGAGGCTTTTATCGGCGCATCGATCGGCATTTCTATTTGCCCTCAAAATGGAAAAGACAGCGAAACTTTGCAACGCCAGGCAGACAGTGCGATGTACCGCGCCAAGAATCTGGGCAAGAATAATTTCCAGTTTTACGTTGACGAGTTGTCCCGCACCCAAAAGAATCGCATCAGCATAGAAGCCCAATTACATCGGGCTCTGGAACGCGATGAAATAGTGGTTTTTTATCAGCCTATCATAGAAATCACCGGCGAAAAGCTCATTGGTTTCGAAGCGCTGGTGCGCTGGATAAAGCAGGATGGAACAGTCGTCCGTCCGGATGAGTTCATTACTTTGGCTGAAGAAATCGGCTTGATCGTTGATATCGGCAGGTATGTGCTCAATACTGCAGCGGCTCAAACGGTGGTCTGGGTAGATCGCTTCGGCCTGGCCTTCACCGCGGTCAATTTTTCATCAAGACAATTCAAGCACAATGACCTCGCATCAGACATATTCAATGCATTGAAGAACTCACAACTTCAACCCGGCAATTTTGAAATGGAAATCACCGAATCGGTGCTGATGGACAACACGATCGACAGCAAGAATTTTCTGGAAATGCTGATCAAGCAGGGCATGGGTATCGCGATCGACGATTTTGGAACGGGTTATTCGTCACTGAGTTATTTGACCAGTTTCCCGATCAGCAAACTAAAAATAGACAAGAGCTTTGTCGCCAAATTGCCCAACGACAAAAACGCGCTCGCTGTGGTGACTGCGATCATAGGTTTGGCCAAGTCGCTTAATCTGAAAGTCGTGGCAGAAGGCATAGAAACCATCGAGCAACTGGAATGCCTGGCAAGACTGGATTGCCAATACGGACAGGGATATCTGTTCAGCAAGCCGGTCCCCGCCGTTGAGGCAACCAAATTGCTGGAAATGTATGGTTCCCAATCCATGCTTTCCAACAGAACCGGTTAATCATTCCGGTTTGACGAGGCATGCACGCAGCCTCAGGGGCCCCTCCATCCCATGACACTTTTCGCAAACGAATTTTGAAATTGCATCCTGCCCAGCCCACTTGGATTTTTACTGGCGATGAAAATACAAAAGCATAAAGCGAAGCTGAACCTGTTTAATTCCGCTTGCTTGCTGGTGTTGGCGTTGTTTGCTTCGGGATGCAGCCAGAACAAGCTGCTCACCAGTCATGACTACGAAAAAAGCCAACGGGCTTTTTTGCGGGGTGATACCGAAAATGCGTTGCTGGATTTGCCGCGCGGTGTTGAAGAAGGTACTTTTATCAACACGATGGAGAAGAGTTACCTGTCGCTGATCCAGAACAAGCCGCAGATCAAGGGGCTGCAAAAACAGGCAGAGGTGCTGGAGTCGCGGGTGCGTTACCACGTCTCGGGCGAGGCGCGGAATTTTTTCTATGTGCAGACGCCCGAGGATTATTACGCCTCCGAGCATGAAGTGATCTGGCTGCACTTCCTGCTGAGCTGGGGTTATTCGCTGCAAGGTCAGTACGAAGATGCTTGCGTGGAAGCACGCATCGCCGGAAGCCTGTTATCTCTGCCGTGGAGTCCGGCGGGGCATTTCGACGATCCGGCCATGCGCCTGTTCCTGGCCGGGTTGTGGACGATGTGCGGCGAGTGGCACGAAGCGCAGGTGGATTTGCGCGCAGCATGGTTTCTGGACAACAGCCTCACCTGGGCCAAGGAACTGGCGGAACATAAGCAGCCACCAGCCCATCTATTCATCGTGCTGGGCGGGCCGGGGCCGGAGCCGGAGTGGCATCCCGAGATGACCGCCAACCCTTTGCGCTCGGGGCGGCAGGTTAGCTTCAAGTTGCGCGGACGAAAAAGCCCTCTCGCCATCGCAGATCAGCGCGGCGTTGCAATCGAACCGCATCTCTCGCCCGATGCTAGCAAATGGTATGAACGACATCTGGCGCGCGAGAGCGAGCTGCACGAGATCATCCAGGATTCTGCGTATGGCAAAAAAATGGCATTCAGCGGCGCGCTGACCGGCACCGAGATTGCCATTACCAGCAGCGTTGGCCTGGCTATTGGAATAGGCGGCACAGCGCTGGGCGCAGCCGTCATTTATTACGGCCAGTCTGCGGATGCGTTCAAGGCCGGGCTGTTCCTGGCCGTGCTCAGCATAGAAGAGGGAATAAAGATTTCAAAGCGGGGCTATCAGCAAAGCACCCACCGATTGAAACAGGAACTCGATCCCGCACCGCGTTATCGCTTCGTCCGCTATTTGCCTGAATACCTGTGGATGGGATGGAGCGAGCAAGATATATGTTATCCGGCGGAGCTGCGCACGCCATCGGCAAAAATAAAAATAGCGGGACCGAACATTGTTAACCGCGCGGCCGTGAGCATCGCCTACATGCCTGAAAACCAGTTTACGCCTGACGACCGTGCGGCTTGCGGCAGCAGAGCAAATTCCGTAGTGTACTTGCCTGATACATCGAGTAACTACTGCCCTCCCTGATCGCCGGCTATAGTTGGATAGCAAAGCCCTGCCCTTTAATTTACTATCTGCCCGATGATAGAACGTGCCGATGACGATATCCTGATCCGTGCGATGCCGCTGGTGTTTGTGCTGATCTGGAGCACGGGCTTCATCGTCGCGCGTTACGGCATGCCACTCGCCCCGCCGATGAAATTCCTGGCGCTGCGCTACGCCTTCTCGATACTCTGCTTCCTGCCCTGGATCATGCTGGCCGGGGTTTCCTGGCCGCGCACGCGCGAGCAGTGGCTGCATCTCTCGATCACCGGTGTGCTGATGCACGGCGGCTATCTGGGCGGAGTGTGGGCCGCGGTCAAGGCAGGCATGGGCTCGGGATTGGTCGCGCTGATCGTGGGATTGCAACCGGTGCTGACCGCTTTCTGGTTGTCCTCCACAGGCGGCCACGTCACGCGCCGGCAGTGGGCCGGACTGGCGCTGGGTTTTGCCGGGCTGGTGCTGGTGGTATCGCGCAAGTTCGGCGCTGGCGGAGAGGCAACCGTGTTCAATCTTACGCTGGCCGTCTTCGCGCTGCTGTGCATCACCACCGGCACGCTGTACCAGAAACGCCATGTGACGCGCTGCGATGCGCGCAGCGCCAATGCGGTACAACTTTTGGCGGCACTGGCCGTCACCCTGCCGATCGCGCTGTTTGAAACCGAGCCCGTGCAATGGACCGGCGAATTCGTAGCCGCAATGGCCTGGTCGGTGCTGGCGCTGACGCTGGGCGGTAGTTCGCTGCTGTACATATTGATACAACGCGGCGCGGCCACGTCCGTAACCAGCCTGCTCTACCTCGTGCCGCCAACCACGGCGCTGATGGCTTGGGTACTTTTTTCCGAACCCATCACGGCAGTGACGCTGGCGGGGATTGCGCTCACGGCCGTGGGCGTGAGCTTGGTTGTCAGAGCAGCACGTTAATTAACAAATTCACAATCACGGTTTGACGCACCCCAGTTTGACGCTCCGCGCGACTCACCCTAAACTCCCCGCACTCATACCGCACAAAGCGAGGTCATCTTGAAATTGCATCTGGCCAATCTCGGCGACACCAAACTCTTCACCGCACATGGCGCGGATCACGTAATGGTCAATGGCGAACGCCATGATCGCAGCATCGTGGTGCTGGCCGAAGAAGTGCGCAGCGACTGGGCCGTCGCCAGCTTCGACGAGTTAAACGAAACGCATTTCAGCTATTTCCTTGCCCTCAAGCCCGATGTGCTGCTGCTCGGCACCGGCGCAACTCAGCGCTTCCCCCATCCGCGCCTTTATCGGACATTGACCGATGCGGGCATAGGGGTGGAGTGCATGGACACACCCGCCGCGTGCCGCACCTACAACATACTGGTGGCGGAAGACCGCAGAGTCATCGCCGCAATCCTTATTTAATTGATATGAGCCAAAGCCTGCACAACGTCATCAAGCAAGCCGAACAAGTCATTCTCGGCAAGCCGCAACAGATACGCTTCGCGCTTGCCTGCCTGCTGGCGCGCGGCCACTTGCTGATCGAGGATCTGCCCGGGGTCGGCAAGACCACGCTGGCGCATGTGCTGGCGCGTACTCTGGGGCTGCAATTCCAGCGCATCCAGTTCACCAGCGACCTGCTGCCCGCCGATATCCTCGGCGTGTCGGTGTATCAGCGCGACACCAGTGAGTTCAAATTCCATCCCGGCCCGATCTTCGCGCAGATGATCCTGGCGGACGAGATCAACCGCGCCACGCCCAAGGCGCAAAGCGCGTTGCTGGAAGCGATGGAAGAACAGCAAGCGACCATAGAAGGCACGACACGCGCGCTGCCCACTCCGTTCTTCGTCATCGCCACGCAAAATCCGGCGTACCAGATCGGCACCTTCGCGCTGCCGGAATCGCAGCTCGACCGTTTCCTGATGCGCATCCAGATGGGCTATCCCGATGCGCATGCGGAACGCGGCTTGCTGTCCGGCGTGGACCGGCGCGAGATCGTCGCCCAGCTCAGCCCGCAAATGGAAAGCAGCGAACTGCTCGCATTGCAAAAACGCGCGCGGGAAATATTCGTCTCGCCCGCGCTGCTCGATTATATGCAAGCCATCCTGCGCCACACGCGCGAGGAAGCGCGCTACACGCACGGCCTCAGCCCCCGCGCCGGACTCGCGCTGCTATCCGCCGCACGCGCCTGGGCATTGCTGGACGGGCGCGATGCCGTGATCCCCGAAGATGTACAAGCGGTATTGCCCGGCGTGGTCAGCCACCGTCTTCAAGCGGTCGGTGAATACGCGAAACAAAATAGCGCTGTGCTGGTGCGCGAATTGATCGAGGCGGTAGCGATACCCTGACACTACACGATGCCACGCTGGGCAATGCTAGAATACGCATAACTCCCCCATCGAAAGGATGCACATGAACGAAATTCTGTTTGTAGTTGAGGAAGCTCCGGAAGGCGGACTAACAGCCCGCGCATTGGGTGAATCCATCTTTACCGAAGCGGATGACATTGAAAGCCTGCATCGTCAAGTGCGCGATGCCGTGCATTGCCATTTTGAGGAGGGTAAGGCTCCAAAGATTATCCGCTTGCATTTCACTCGCGAGGAAGTACTCGCAGTATGAAGCTTCCGCGCAACTTGACTGGTGCGCAGCTCATCAAGTCCTTGGAGCGACTCAACTATCAGCCAACCCGACAAGCTGGTAGCCATGTGCGATTGACTTGCCAACTTCCCAAAGAGCACCACCTCACTGTACCGTTACATGACCCTCTGCGAATAGGCACACTGGCAGCCATCCTGGCTGACGTTGCATCACACCATGGCATGACAAGGGAAGCGCTAACCAACGAGCTATTCGCAAAATAGCTGGCGTATTCCGTGTTTCACACCTTCAAACAAAAATTCCGAACCTGGCTGTTCCGCCCCAAGATCGAACAAGGCATGGTCACGCTGACGCAGCGCCGCATCTTCATCATTCCGACCAAGCATGGTTTCATGCTCGCGTTCGTGCTGGTGTTGATGCTGCTCGGCGACATCAACTACAACCTGAGCCTCGGTTATGTGCTGACTTTTCTGCTGACGATGATGGCGGTGATGTCGATGCTGCACACCTTTCGCAATCTGGCCCATCTGGAGATACGCGCGGGTCGTGCTGCAGCGGTGTTCAGCGGCGAAACTGCGCGATTCATTTTTTACTTCAACAATCGCAGCCTGTTATCGCGTTACCAGCTTTGCCTGGTACAGACAGGTGTATCGTTTTGGAAAAATCCCGACACGCCGTTACAGTTCGATGCCCCCGCGCAGCAAGATACCGAAGTCGTCTTTCCTTTGCTTGCCACACAACGCGGCTGGCTGCAAACTGGCCGCTTGACGCTATACACCGAATTCCCGCTCGGTCTGTTCTATGCCTGGTCGTATTTGCATTTCGACACGCGCTGCCTGGTCTATCCCAAACCTTTGAGCGATGCGCCGTTGCCGTTCGGCAGCTCGCCAGATGGCACAGGCAAGCGCAGCATGCCCGGTGACGAAGATTTTTCAGGACTGCGAAAATACACCGCCGGCGATGCCTTGCCGCGCATCGCATGGAAGGCGTATGCGCGCGAACGTGGTTTACAGGTCAAACATTTTTCCACACCGCTCGGCGAAGAGTTGTGGCTGGATTATGCCGACACACCGGATCGCAACGAAGAAGAAAAGCTGGCGCGCATGACCCGCTGGGTGCTGGATGCCGAGACGCAAGGTTTGCGCTACGGGCTGCGCATGCCGGATGGCGAACTGCCGTCCAGTAACGGTATCGCACACCGCGATGAATGTTTGCGCAGGATTGCGTTGTTTAATTTGCCGCATCAGGGGAAATCATAAACAAACTACTCACCTACGGCCTGCTGCTGTCCATCCTGATGGTCATCGCGCCGCATGCCGAACATCTGCCGCTGTGGGTCAGTGGCCTGTGCGCCAGCTTGCTGTCATGGCGCGCCTGGCTCGCCTACAGCGGCAATCCGCTACCGAAGCGCTGGCTGTTGATGCTGATCACCTTTGCCGGCACGGGCGGGATCGTGTACGAGTATCACACGCTGTTCGGGCGCGAAGCGGGCGTGACATTACTGGTGATGCTCGCCGCGCTCAAGCTGATGGAACTGCGCAAGGCGCGCGATGCGATGGTGATCATCTACCTCGCCTGCTTCATCATCATCACCAACTTCTTCTACTCGCAGAGCATCCCCACCGCGCTATATCTGCTCGCGACAATGGTAGTCATTGTAACGACCTGGGTGCATCTGCAAGCACAAAGCATCGCGCTCAAACCGCGCCTGCGCATCGCTGCGGTGTTGCTGCTGCAAGCCATTCCGCTCACCTTGATCCTGTTCATCCTGTTCCCGCGCGTGCCTGGCCCGCTGTGGGGCTTGCCACAGGATGCCTACACCAGCATCGGGCTGGATGACCGGATGGCGCCGGGCAGTTTGAGCCGCCTGAGCCTGTCGGAAGCGGTCGCGTTTCGCGTCACCTACAACGGCAAACCGCCGCGCCGCGACCAGATGTATTGGCGCGGGCCGGTGCTGTGGAATTTCGACGGGCGCACCTGGACAGCGGGCATCACGGTGATCACCGTCGCGCCGAAATTCACCGAACTCGATCAGCCCATCGATTACAGCGTCACGCTGGAGCCGCACAACAAGACTTGGTTATTCGCGCTCGATGTGCCGGACAAACTATCGATTCCCGCAACCCTCAGTTATGATTTTCAGGTATTTAATAAGGAACCCGTCAACGCGCGGCTGCGCTATGCGGCGCGCTCCAATCTGGTGTATCGCGCCAACCTGCAGGAAGCAGTGCGGCAGCTTCAGCGCGGCTTGCAGTTGCCCAAGCAGTTCAATCCGCGCGCGCTACAGCTTGCTAACGAGTGGCGCGCCAGCAGCAAAGAGGATGCTGACATCGTTCGTACCGCACTGCGTTATTTCAACCAGCAAGGATTCGTATACACGCTTGAACCCCCGCCGCTGGGCATCAACACGGTGGATGATTTTCTGTTCACCACCAAGCAGGGGTTCTGCGAACACTACGCCTCGGCTTTCGTATTCTTGATGCGCGCGGCAAACATCCCGGCGCGCGTGGTGACCGGTTATCAAGGCGGCGAATTCAACGATGTCGGCAACTACTACATCGTGCGCCAATCCGACGCCCATGCCTGGGCGGAAGTGTGGCTGGCGGGACAAGGCTGGGTGCGCGTCGACCCGACCGGCGCCATCGCCCCCGAGCGTGTGCAGCGCGGCTTGTCGGCAGCCGTGTCCAACAATGCCGCCCTGCCGTTCATGGCGCGCAATCCGCCGCAATGGATGCGCGACTTGCGCTTCAATCTGGACACACTCGCCAACCAGTGGAACCAATGGGTGCTGGGCTATGACACCGAACGCCAGTTCGCTTTCCTGACGCGCCTCGGCATGGAATCCGTCACTTGGCAAAACATGGCGCTCAGCATGATGAGCGGCCTGGGAGTGGTCATCGCATTGTTTGCGCTGTATATGTTGCGCCACTTGTTTGTGCGCCAGCCGGACAAGGTGCAGAGCGCATGGCTTAAGCTATGCAGCAGACTGGCCAAAGCCGGGCTGCCGCGCGCGGCGCATGAAGGTGCGCAAGATTACGCCGCGCGCATCGCCACCGCGCGCCCCGAGCTGGCAGAACCCATCCGTGACTTGGCGTCGCGGTACACCGCGTTGCGCTACGGTGCCCTTGACGACGAACTCGCACAACGTGAATTTTTGCAGCGCGCGACGGCTTTCAAAATCTGACGGAGTATAATCCGCGCCACTTAAACAATTAGCGACAACCATGCTCATCACCCGCCGCCTGGAATTCGATGCCGGACATCGCATCCCCAACCACAACAGCCAATGCAAACACCTGCACGGCCATCGCTACGCGATCGAGATCACGCTGTCCGGAGACATCATCACCAAAGAAGGATTATCCGAACAGGGCATGGTGATGGACTTCTCCGATGTCAAACACATCGCCAAGGGAAAGCTGGTGGACGCGTGGGATCACGCCTTCCTGGTGTATCGCGGCGACAAACCGGTGTGCGACTTTCTGGCAAGCTTGCCGAACCACAAGACCGTCATCCTCGATGTCGTGCCGACCGCAGAAAATCTCGCCCAGGTCGCCTTCGACATCCTCAATCCCGCCTACCAGGACACCTATGGCAACCACTTGCGCCTGGAGCGTATACGCATCTACGAAACCCCGAACAATTGGGCAGACTGCGTAAGAGGATAGATTCTTTCTGGACACGGTCGGCAGCTTAGTTCAAAATGCGCGGCCTTGCGGAAATGGAAGCTTGGGTGAGTGGTTTAAACCAGCAGTCTTGAAAACTGCCGAACAGAAATGTTCCGTGAGTTCGAATCTCACAGCTTCCGCCAGTACACTTTATTAACCGTTCTCAAGTAATTTCTAAAACACGCATGGCATAAGGCTTTCGCGGGTTTTTTGTTGCTCATGCGGTATCAGTCAATCTCATCAAAGCTTGCGTCATTTGGGGGTATCCCAGACAATATACCCCCAGGTAAAAATACACGATACCCCCAAAAGGAGAGATCATGAGCAAGCTAACTGATATAGCAATCAAGAAAGCAAA
>JANXXX010000059.1 GCA_025350405.1 Gallionella sp. | reverse complement strand
GTTGGTTCGAGTCCAATCGTGCCTACCAAAGAATTCAGTGGGTTAGATCAGAAATGGTCTAACCCATTTTTCTATTGATGGTGACTTTTGGGTGACTTTTCTCACCAAGCTGCTCCCTTCGGATCATTGCAAGGCTGCGATTGATCCGACTGCCTTCATTTGTGATGCGGTTTAATGCCTCCACAAGCTCATTAATTTGTGCCACCGAGTAATGAGCCGTCATGCCGTCTGGCATGCCACAAAATATCTGCAATCGTTTCTTCTCTAACTCCAGCCTCACGTAGTCGCATTCCCACCGTATGACGCAGATCGTGAATATTCAGATCAGGAATCCCTGCAATCTTTCGCGCTCGTTGCCAAGCGGTATTGTTCATAGTCTCGACACGATGCCCCCGAAAGGGCCCCTTACCGAAGTTGATCGCCGCTACTTGCCTGAGGCGTACAGAAAAAAATTGCCGAAGCGGATTCCCGGCATACGCCTTGGACGGCTGGCCGTTGATCAGCGCTATCAAGGCATGCGGCTAGGCGAATTGCTTATGATGGATGCTATTTCACGCGCGCAGCGCGTACATCAGGAAGCCAGGGTTGTCGGGCTTTTTGTAGATGTACTGGATGAACGTGCTGCCGGGTTTTACTGGCACTTCGGCTTCATGGCGGCACCTGACAATACGCTTATGTTGCATTTACCACTGACAAGATAACTTAGCGCGAGATTTTTTCATCGCTGTTTTGCGCTTGTTGTTCAACAGTAAACAACACCGCCGCTTTGACCCTTGAAGATAAATTGAGCTTGGTCAGGATGTGGCGCACATGTTGTTTTACGGTGTCATAGCTGATCGACAATGTTTGCGCGATGGCTTTGTTGCTTTCGCCGCGCGATAGCAGTTGCAGTATTTCCCGCTCGCGCTCGGTGAGCAGTTTGAGAGAGTTTTTTGGCTCTTCTCCGGGTTGGTCGCCGCGCAGCATCTCGATCATTTTGACAGTCATCGTGGGGGCGACGACCAGTTCGCCCGCAGCAACCCGGCGGATGGAGTCGACGACATCTTCCGGCGCCATGTCCTTGAGCAGGTAGCCGCGTACACCAGCGCGTATGGCATTTGACAGATCAGTCTCGGAATCGCTCATGGTCAAAACGACCGCAGGGATGGCGCAGCCTTCTTTGCGGATTTGTTGCAGCATGGCCAAGCCATCCAGCGGCTTCATGCGCAAATCCATGATCAACAGATCAGGCTGTTCGCGTAATAATTCGCGCAGGCCTTCGATACTGCCGGTTGCACCGAGGACAGCAAATCCGTAACAGCTGGAAAGCAGTTCGCTTAATCCGCTCCGGCACAGGTTTTGGTCGTCTACCAGGACAACTTTTAACTTATCACTCATTCACTTCTCTCCAGTCTGCTCCCGGTTCAGGAAAAAATAATTGCACGCGCGTGCCTATCCCCTTTGAACTCTCCACTTTTATTTCACCGCCGATGCGTTGTGCGCGTTCACGCATGATCATCATGCCATAGTGTCCTTCGACAGGTGTGAATGTGCCGCCGCCGCTACCGTTATCCTCGATGGTAAAGCCATAATAATTTCCTGAATGCTCCACGATCAGGCGGGCGTGGGCCGCTCCCGAATGGGTGGCAATATTGGCCAGTGCCTCCTGCACGATGTGGTACACCTGGATTTCGTATTCGAGGGGCAACTCGAGATTGGCTACGCGGTTGATGTATTCCAGTGCGATCTCATTGCGCTGGCAAAATTGCTGGGTCAGGTTTTGCAGGGCATGCAGCAGCCCGGATGGATCCATTGCGCAACGAAAGTTTGTGATCAATTCCCGTACCGTTTTTTGGCTGATCTCCAAAGCTTCATCAACATCGTGTGCATATTTGGTGACCATCAATTCATTGCCGGTGCGTATGGACTCGAGCAGCAAACTGGTACGCATCCGTGTATAGACCAGGGTCTGTGCCAATGAATCATGGATCTCGTTGGCAATAGCCTGCCGTTCGGCGACCAAGTCGACGCGCTTGGCATCACGATTCGATTTATTGTGCTCGATGATTGCGTTGAGCATCTGGGCAAATGCCTGAATAGTTTTGGAAATATGCTCGAATGATTCATGTGGTTCGTTGAAAAACAGCGTCAACATACCGACTGGATTGTTCGGGGTGGTTTGGCTTCCAATAGGGGCGGCGATCAACGATTGAATCTGGCAGCCGGCATAGCGGCATGCCTGCCGCGACATGCATGCGCTGAGTTCGGCTGAATAAATGCCGTGGATGACAGATGAGTTGCAGACTGTTTCACAATTTAATCGGGCGGCACTTTCGGCTTGCAGCAGTTCGGCAGGAAAGCCGACCGAACTGATCAGTTGCAGCGTTTGACCATGCGGGGTAAGCATCCGGATGATTCCAGCACTTGCGTTCGCGGTAGCGACGAGGTTAGCAAGCAATGTTCCCAGCAGCGGTTTAAGATCGCCTGTCGGAGAGGCGGGCGGCGTGATTTTTTTGTGCGTTGCATTACCCCCGCCTTTTTGGGGGGGAGTAAAACCGGAGTCTTTCGCCCATGAAATATCCGCAGGGACTGGATTCTTTACGAAGTTGGCTTTCTTGCTCATCAATGACTCAACAAAAAATAATTTGGCTAATTCCGCATCTGTTAAATGGTTACACTGCATGCAAACTAGCATGATAAAGAGTATACCCCTCATTCGGGTTATATTGTTGCTCCCCCACAGTAGCTATAGACACTAAAACGGCCCATTGTGCTTAATGGACACATTAAAAAGTTGCTCGCAATGGCTGAAACTGGACATTCCCAGATCACGACTACACCATGAAAATCTGCATCGTTTCCGACAGTCATGATCGCGCAGAGCCGCTGGCGGCGGCTGTCGCCACGGCGCAGCAGGCTGGGGCGCAAGCCGTGATCCATTGCGGCGACCTGAGAAGAAAGGCACCAGGCTGGCGATGCCGGTGGTGTATTACTCGCAGTTGATGGCAGTAGCCTACGGCGGCAGCCTTAAGGAAGCCGGTCTGGACGGACATGTAATACAGCCGCAAAGGCTGCAGAAGATCGCCGAACGCAAGAAATAGCCGGCAAAGTGGCGCGCGTGGCTCTCACGGGCGATCCGTCCCGTGCCCTCACTACTGGACTTGCAATACCCTCCGGCACTATCATCACACCATGCCTTGATTCGAATCAATCCAGTTTTAGGAGCGCACCATGGAACACTTGACACCCAAACAGGCTTTTGAATTTCTGAAAGACAATCCCGAGGCGATATTCGTCGATGTGCGTAGCGAGATGGAGCACATGTTCGTCGGCCATCCCCAAGGCTCTATCCTGATCCCCTGGGTCGACGGACCGGAGTGGGACATCAACCCGCATTTTGTTTCGCATGTAAAAAAAGCCGCCAGTGCGAATCGCCCCGTCGTGCTGATCTGCCGCTCGGGACGTCGTTCGGTGGATGCCGGAGTGGCTCTGGAAAAAGCCGGGCTCACCGACGTGTATAACGTGTTGCACGGTTTTGAGGGTGACCTGGATGAAGGGCATCACCGTAATTCACACAACGGCTGGCGCTTCGACGGCCTGCCTTGGGCGCAGACCTAAGCTGCTGGAATACGTTCCATGAACATTAGCATTCAAAATCATAATATCCCGGATTTTACCGACGCCGAACAGAAGCTGGTCTCCGCTACTCTGTTTGAGCGTTATGGCAAGCTGGTTCCGTTTCAATTGGCAGACAGCGAATTGCAGCTTGATGCATCTTCCGGGGAATTAACTTTATGCCCTACGATCTATTGGGCTGAACGCGGCGCGCAATTTGTGGTGTGTAAAGTGGCAGCGGAGCGCTACCGTTGCCAATTTTTTTATTCCGAGTCGGAGCAATACGGTACCGGTCATGACGAGTACAACAGTCTCGGGGACTGTGTTCTGACCTTGCTGCAAGTTCAATCAGACCACGAGCGGCAACTGGCGAACATTTCTTCCAGTGCCTCACTGTCTAAAATTGACGATGATTACCACGGCCCGGTTGTGATCTGAACTTTGATCAGCCAGCGATCGTAGTGAGTTGTGTGTGAGCTTGTTTGGATGCATTGAGATTGAACAAGCCTGACAGAGTGGTGCTGACTTTCTGGTTGGCGCGCACGGCGTAGGCATCGAATCCGACCCGGTGCTGGTAGGTTAATCTCTCGCGTGGCACATCGCCGATGGCGCGCAGCTCACCTTTGTAGCCGTAACGCTCGCGCAACTGCCGGGCCGTCGAGTAGCTTTTGCCATCGGTGAATTTATCGAATGCGAGGGCGATCACAGTGAAGTCATCGATGTCGCGCCCAATTGCTTCAGCATCTTCTTCGGCAGTCAGCCAGACGCCGAGCGGCCAGCCGTGTTCATATTCACGGTGTATCAGTTCGGCGCGGCGCACCTGCCATACCGATAGCGGCACCAGCACCGGCCCCACCGGCAACCTGACGCTCTGCGGAGTATCGCCCGCTGCGAGTGACAAGGTCTTCCATTGATCAGTCACGATTTGGCCATTCTTGATTAGCTTAGACATAAACTGCCTTCCTTTCTGTACTCAAAATAATAGGTGGATAACATGATTCATCCCAACTTGTTAGGGCGCAGTCTAGAGATGTTGTATATGTCTGTGAAATACTTATTCGTTACATTAATATAACTATTGATTATATGAGCTGGCTGCATTTTCATATCTTGGTCAGAGCCGATTGGCAGAACTGATGTGCAAAGCAACCGTTTTTCGAGTTATCGCCAACTTGGGTTGGATCAGTATTATATGGAAAACTAATGGCTCAACTTTTTGAGCAATAGGCTATTCAATTTGATTGCCTGAGCCATCAGGCAGCAGAATGACCAGTGGATCCAAGCGACGCGGCTTGCGTTCGTGGTTGGAGTTAATAACAAGGATAATAAATGATGAGTTGGTCGCTAAAGCAGGCGTTGTTGGGTTGCATGTTTTTGTTTGCGTTGTCTGCGCAGGCAACGGCTGATGCGCTATCAGACGCACAACGTGCCTTTGATGCGGGCGATTATGTCAAAGCCGCGACGTTATACCTCCCGTTGGCAAAAAAAGGTAATCCCGTTGCCCAATTCAACCTTGGCGTTGTGTATTCTCAAGGGCTGGTTGTTCTCCAGGATTACCGGGAAGCAATACAGTGGTACCTGTTAGCCGCCTATCAAGGCTATGCTCCAGCGCAAGTCAAGCTAGGGGTTATGTATGCACAAGGAGAGGCGGTTCCTCAGGATTACAAGAAAGCCATCCAGTGGTTTCAACTTGCGGCAGACCAGAATGATGCGGTAGCGCAACTCAATCTTGGAGATATGTATGCACAAGGACATGGTGTTCTTCAGGATGACGACAAGGCAGTTCAGTGGTATCGCCTGGCAGCGAATCAAAGTAATGCTTTAGCCCAATACAAGCTTGGCCAGGCATATGCCGTGGGGCAGGGCGTGGCCCAGGATGGCGAAGCAGCGCATAGATGGTTTAACCTTGCTGCGGGTAACGCCACGGATGCTGTCACTCATGAGAAATATATCAAACAACGTGAGTTAATGGCAAAGCAGTTAACTGCTCAAAAAATTGCCGATGCAAGGCAAGAAGCTTTAGTCGAAGCCAAAGTGGAAGCGGAACAAGCGGCCAAAGTGGAAGCGGCCAATGTGAACGTGCCGCAGGCTGCTGAAGCGAATGCGTTACAAGTTGCCGCAGAGAAGACTGATCAAGTTCAAGCCGAAGCGGCGGACAAACAAATCTCAGACGCGGCGAAGATCAATGCAAATCAAGAGACACATGCTCTAGCCGCAGCGGTGCCACCCGTGATAGTTGAGCAGGCTGCCCAGACGAAAAATGCCGGGAAAGACAAGGCCGCGAAATTCAAGGCCAAGAAAAAAGTCAAACCAGCACATTCCAAAACCAAGAAAAAATCTCAAGCAAAAGCGAAAGAAAATTCAAAATCCAAAAAAGCAGCGAAAACCACGGTGACGAAACAAAGCATTAAGCTATCCGTTAACACGGCAAAAGTTATAGCTGTTAAGCCTTTGGTTATAGTACCGAAGGTTAAGGTAGATCAAGCAATACCAGTTGAGGCTGCAGCAAAGGTTGAGGTAGGTCAGGCGGTATCAGCTGTAGCGGAGGCGGCACCGAAGGCTGAGATTGATTACCTAATATTAACCCCTGACAAGGCAACGCCTAAAGTGCAGCCGGCAGTGCCATAATCAATAAGGCATGAAGAAATCCCGATTTATTGAACAGCCAATCCGGTCAATCTTTCAAGCAAGCCGATATTGGTGCCAGGGTGAACGCGGTCTGCCGCAAATATGGCCTGTCCTTGCTCATGAAAGAAACGGGATTCCGCTTTTAACTTCTTAAGACTCGATAATAATATCGGTCAAATTCGAAGCTCACTCCCGATCTGCCTTGCTACTCTTCCAGATTGACAGCAACAGCCATACACCACCGGCCGCCGCGCCGAGATAACCGAGCAGACCGAATAAAGGCAGTCCCAGCAGGGTGGGGCCGCCTGGCACGGTCATGACGATCGAGGAGCCGATGATGAGCGCAGCGACAACGATGCCGATCACCAGCCGATTCGCGGCACCGTCGAGCTGGTTGCCGACGTGCTTCAGGTGCGTGACATCGATATGGATCTCCAGCCGCCCGCGCCGTGCCGCGCGCAACAGCCGGGAAAGATCGTGGGGCAAGTCGGCAATCAGCCCCAGCATCTCGCCGGCCGAGCGCCAGCCGCGTTTGACCAGTGCAGCAGGGGTATAACGCGCGCGCAACGACCGCTCCAGTATGGGTATCGCGGCACCGGCCATGTCGAAGTCCGGGTCGAGTTCGCGGCCCATGCCCTCGAGCGTGATGAATGCCTTGATCAATAGCGCGAGATCGGCCGGCAGTGCGATGCGGTGTTCGCGCAGGATGGCCACCAGGTCGTTGAGCATCGCGCCTAGGCTGAGCTGTTTCAATGGTATGCCGTGGTATCGATCGACGAAGGCCTGGATTTCCAGGATCAGTCCTTTCTCATCCACCGCACCGTCGCCGGTCCAGTCGAGCATCACATCGGCGACTCGAGCGGGTTCGTGCCGCACCAGCCCGAACAACAGTTGGATCATCTGATTGCGGCGTTCCTCGGTCAGCCGGCCTACCATGCCGAAGTCGATAAACGCGATGCGGTTGC
>JANXXX010000038.1 GCA_025350405.1 Gallionella sp. | reverse complement strand
GAGTGGCGCAAACTGGATGCGACGGTGAGCGAGCAGTTCAAGAAGAAGCTGGCTGAACGTTTGCAACATCCGCGCGTCCCTGCGGCGAAGCTGGCGGGACATAAGGATCGATACAAGATCAAGCTGCGCAGTGTGGGGTATCGTTTGGTGTACGAAGTGCGGGATGCCGTGTTGTTGGTGATCGTGGTTGCGGTTGGCAAGCGCGAGCGCAATGCGGTTTATCGTGTGGCGGCGAAACGTTAATTAGTCTGGGGAGCACGTTATGAGCAAACACATCAGAAGTGCAGCCAAATTGCTGCCCAAGCCGTTCAAGCCGGTAAAACGACCTGCGCCAGGTGATGTTGTTGCTGTCATACGCAAGAGCCGCGATTTTCGCAAAGTCTCGTAGGTCGGGCTGCGCCCGACAGCTTTATGCGGCGGGTGGAACCCGCCCTACGCCACTAAAGATTTAGAAGGAGTTATACCATGAGCAAACAAGTACAGGAAGCCTACATCGTCGCCGCAACCCGCACACCGGTGGGCAAAGCGCCGCGAGGGATGTTCCGCAACACGCGTTCCGATGATCTGCTGGTGCACGTATTGAAGAGCGTGCTGGCACAGGCGCCGTCGCTTGATCCGGCGAGCATCGCTGATGTGATCGTCGGTTGTGCGATGCCGGAGGCGGAGCAGGGGGTGAACGTGGCGCGCATCGCGGTGTTGCTGGCCGGGCTGCCGAACACGGTGCCGGGCTTGACGATCAACCGTTTCTGTTCTTCCGGCTTGCAGGCGGTGGCGCTGGCGGCGGATCGCATCCGGCTCGGCGAGGCCGACGTGATGATCGCGGCGGGCATGGAGAGCATGAGCATGGTGCCGATGATGGGCAACAAGATCGCGTTCAATCCCGCCGTGTTCGAGAACGAGCATTACGGCATCGCCTACGGCATGGGGCTGACGGCGGAGAAGGTGGCGGAGCGCTGGAAGGTAAGCCGTGAAGCGCAGGATGCGTTTGCGTTGCAAAGCCACGAACGCGCCATCGCGGCGATCAAGAATGGCGAGTTCAAGGACGAGATCACGCCGTACCACATCAGCGAGCATGTGCCGGACATGAACTCGCGCGAGGTCAAAATCAAGGCGCGCGACGTGGCGCAGGACGAAGGGCCGCGCGCGGATACCACGCTCGAAGCATTGGCCAAATTGAAAACCGTGTTTGCGCAGAAGGGTTCGGTCACGGCGGGCAACAGTTCGCAGATGTCGGATGGCGCTGCTGCAGTGTTGCTGTGCTCCGAGGCGGCGCTGAAGCGTTACAACCTCACGCCGATCGGCAAGTTCCTCGGCTTCACTGTCGCTGGTGTGCCGCCGGAGATCATGGGCATAGGTCCCAAGGAAGCGATCCCGCGCGTGTTGAAACAGGTGGGGCTAAAGCTCGACGACATCGGCTGGATCGAACTCAACGAAGCCTTCGCCGCGCAATCGCTGGCGGTGATAGGCGATGTCGGCCTCGACCCGAAGATCGTCAATCCGCTCGGCGGCGCGATCGCGTTGGGTCATCCTTTGGGTGCGACCGGCGCGATCCGCACCGCGACGCTGTTGCATGGTCTGCGCAGGCGCAAGCTGAAATACGGCATGGTGACGATGTGCATAGGGACGGGGATGGGTGCGGCTGGGGTGTTTGAGGCACTTTAAAGTCACCGCGTTTTTTGAAAGAGAAAATGAAAAAAATATTACTGCTGATCTGCTGTGTGTTGCTGAGCTGGAACGCGAGCGCACTGGAGTTGGCGGGGGTCAAGTTCGCGGACAGCGTTCATCTCGGCAATCGCGATCTGGTGTTGAATGGAGCGGGCATCCGTACCAAGTATTTTTTCAAAATTTATGTCGCGGCACTTTATCTCGGTGAGAAAGCATTTATGGGTGAGACCGCGCTGAATCAAGCCGGCGAGAAGCGGATCGCCTTGCATGTCCTGCGCGAACTCAGCGACGAGCAGATGTTGCATTCGTTCAACGAGGTGATGGCCGCGAATCATATCCCTGCCGAGATGCAGGCGCTGGAGCCGCAGCTCAAGGAATTGACGGCGATCTTCCATGCAGTCGGAACGGTAAAGAAGGGTGATGTGGTTGCTTTGGACTATCTCCCCGATAGCGGCACACAGATCGTTGTGAATGGCGTACTGATGGGAAATATTCCCGGTGAGTTATTCAATCGCGCGCTGTTCAAAATCTGGCTGGGCGACAAACCTGCCCAGCCAGATCTGAAACAAAAAATGCTGGGCATGTAGTGAACGAGGCAGAGCGGCTCAATGCGGATGGCCATGCAGCCAGATTGGATCAAGCCGCACTGAGGTCTGCGATGCAGGCGCAGGGCGAGGCTTGGTTTGGTTTGGTGACGGAGCGTTGCCCGCATTTGTTTGCTGATGTGCCGGTGTTCATCAGCGCGGTGCAGTTGCAGCGGATGCGCGAGGTGATCGCGGCGGTGGAGCGAGTGGTGAAACTGCCGGGATGGATGAGCGATGCCCCCGTCCGACAAGAGTGGGCGCAACGAGATAGTCGCGGCGTGTTCTTCGGTTACGACTTCCACCTCAACGAACAGGGCGTGCACCTGATCGAGATCAACACCAATGCGGGCGGCGGATTTCTAAACGCATTGCTGATCGACAGCCAGTGCGACACGGGTTTACCCGGCAAGGCAGTCGCGGTTGATAATCTTGAACAAACCTTTCTTGCGATGTTTCGCAACGAGTGGCGATTGGTGCGCGGCGATGTGCCGCTCAAGACCATTGCCATCGTAGACGAGCAACCTGAAGCACAATATTTATATCCTGAATTTCTGCTGGCGCAGCGCATGTTGCAACGTGACGGGATCGCGGCGCACATCGTCGATCCGTCGGCGTTGCTGGCACGCGATGATGGCTTGTATCTTGATGGAAACAAGATTGACCTGGTGTACAACCGCCTGACGGATTTTTCCCTGCAACGGCATCCTTCGTTGCGTCAGGCGTATCTGGACGGGCATGTGGTATTGACCCCAACTCCAGCACACTTTGTACGCTATGCTGACAAGCGTAATCTGGTGCGGTTGAGCGATGCGGATAGTTTGTGTGCTCTTGGTGCGAATGAAGCGGACATCGCCGTTTTGCAATCTGGCGTGCCACATACCATTGCTGTGCGTCCAGCAATAGAAGAGATGCTGTGGCGCGAGCGCAAAAATTTATTTTTCAAGCCGAACAGCGGTTACGGCAGCAAGGGCGCGTATCGCGGCGAGAAGATGACCAAGCGCGTGTTCGGTGAGATTTTGCAATCTGACTATGTCGCGCAAAAAATCGCCTCACCGGGTGAGCGCGCGGTATGTGTGAATGACGCCGTGGCAGTTTTGCTTAAATACGACGTGCGCTGTTATGTGTATGACGGGCAGATACAACTGGTCGCCGCGCGGGTGTACCAAGGGCAGACCACCAATTTCCGTACGCCGGGAGGTGGTTTCGCCCCGGTGTGTGTGGTTGGGCAGCGCGTGGTCGGGTAGAATGCACCCATGTTGATCTATTCTTTCTTGGCTATCGGTATCGGTGCTGCATGCGGCGCATGGTTACGCTGGGGGCTGGGGTTGTGGCTCAATCCGGTGTTGCCCGAGCTGCCGCTGGGCACGTTATCCGCCAATCTGATCGGCGGTTACATGATTGGATTGGCCGTTGCTTTTTTCATGCAACATCCGGGGGTGTCGCCGGAATGGCGTTTGCTCATCATTACCGGTTTTCTCGGCGGGTTGACCACCTTCTCAACTTTTTCTGCAGAGACTGTCACGCTGTTGCTGCGCGGCCAGTATGCATGGGGGTCGGCGGTCATCGTCACCCATCTCGGCGGTTCGCTGCTGATGACTGTATTCGGCATCCAGACTTTCAAATGGATACAAACCTAGGAGCGTGAACATGAACCTGATCTCGTTTTACGTCAGTGAAAAACAGTACCACGAAGGTATGCCTTTGTATGAATGGTTGCTGGAAGAAGCTAAGTCTCTGGGTGTGCATGGAGGCTCGGCTTTCCGCGCGATTGCCGGGTTTGGCCGACATGGCCGCATGCACGAGGAGACTTTTTTCGAGCTAGCCGGAGAGCTTGCGGTAAAGGTCGAGTTCGTTGTTGACGATGCGCTTGCCGAACAGTTACTCGAAAAGGTTCGCAGTCAAAGCATGAAGATATTTTATGTGAAACAGTCGGTACATTCAGGGGGAACTTGAGGCGTGGCGGCGATATGTTGTATAGTTTTGTTCTAAGGAGGAAACATGAATAAATTCTTGTTGGTGTTGTCATTGTTATTCTTTTTTGGCAGTGCGGTGCAAGCGGCGGTGCAGGGCAAAGAGGTGAGTTATAAAGCGGATGGCACGACTCTAAAAGGTTATCTTGCCTACGATGATGCCATCCAGGGAAAACGCCCGGCTGTGTTGGTGGTGCATGAATGGTGGGGGCAGAATGAGTATGCCCGCAAGCGTGCGCGTATGTTGGCCGAACTGGGCTATACCGCGTTGGCCGTGGATATGTATGGCAATGGGAGTGTGGCCGATCATCCTACTGATGCAGCCAAGTTCGCCGCCGAATTGAGCAGGAATCTATATTTAGAGTGGTTGCGGTTCGATGCGGCCCTTAAGCTGTTACGCGAACAGGAAACCGTGGACACAAATGAAATTGCTGCCTTCGGCTATTGCTTTGGTGGCGGAGTAGTGCTGAACATGGCGCGATTGGGTTTGCCTTTGAAAGGTGTGGCTAGCTTTCATGGCGGGCTGACCACGGATAATCCCGCCAAGCCAGGGAAGATTCAGGCTCGCATTGTTGCATTTACCGGTGATGACGATCCGCTGATTGGTGCTGAAAAAGTTGCTGCCTTTAAACGGGAAATGGAAAATGCAAAAGCAAATTATCGTGTGGTCACCTATCCCGGCGCAAAGCATGCCTTCACCAATCCCGATGCGGATGAATTGGGCAAAAAATTCAATATGCCGCTTGCCTACAATGCTGAAGCTGACAAAGATTCATGGGAGCAGGCTAAAGTGTTTTTGCATGAAGTGTTCGCTACGAAGTGAGCACTTTGCAACTGTTAAGCCGTTAAATATCCGGTGGTGAGTTTTTCCGGTCTGATCGCGGACTATGGTTATGTTGCGCTGTTTGCAGGTACTCTGCTGGAGGGCGAGACGCTGCTGATATTGGCGGGGTTCGCTGCGCACCAGGGTTATCTGCAGCTGCACTGGGTGATCGGTATCGCGCTGTTCGGCGGCTTCCTTGGCGACCAGATTTATTTCTGGCTGGGCAGGCGGCACGGGGCGTGGGTGCGGTCCCATTTTCCACGTCTGGCTCCGGTGTTCGAGCGCACCGACAAATTGATAGAGCGTTATCACGAGGTGCTCATCGTGGGTATACGGTTCCTCTATGGTTTGCGCACGATAGGACCTTTGGCATTTGGTATGAGCGCGGTGCTGGCTTGGCGCTTTGTGCTATTCAACTTGCTGGGCGCAGTGATCTGGGCGGTGGGCATTGGCGGCGCGGGTTATCTGTTCGGACAGGTGCTGGAGCTGTGGCTGAGTGATTTGAAGCGGGTCGAAGAGGTGTTGCTATTTGCCATGCTGTCCGGAGGCATCACCTTTTGGGGCTGGCGACACTGGCAGTTCCGCAGAAAACTCCGCCCCTAAAAACTTCACTCTGAATCGCTGGCGAAATTCGATGCCTGGACGTTGACATTCGAAATCATGATGCGCTTGCGCGCAACATGAGTTTACGCAGGAAAAATATTTCTTGCTATTGGGCGAAGAAATCCTTGACCTTGTTCATCCAGGATTTCGCGCGCGGGTTGTGGCGTGCGCTATCTTTCTCGTTGATTTTCTCGAACTCACGCAGCAACTCTTTTTGGCGATCAGTCAGGTTCACCGGCGTTTCCACCGCCACGTGGCAATGCAAATCACCATGGCTGGTGCTGCGCACGCCCTTGATACCCTTGCCGCGCAGGCGGAATATTTTGCCGCTCTGGGTCTCGGCGGGAATCTTGATCGTTGCCACACCGTCCAGCGTTGGAATCTCGATCGAACCACCGAGCGCGGCAGTGCTGAAGCTGATCGGCATCTCGCAATGCAAGTCGTTGTGGTCGCGCTGGAACACCGCATGCGGTTTGGTGTGTATCACCACATATAAATCGCCGGGAGGTCCGCCATTCGCGCCATGCTCGCCTTCGCCGGAGAGGCGGATGCGATCATCGTTATCCACGCCCGGCGGGATTTTTACCGACAGCGTCTTGTGCTGTTTGATGCGTCCGTTGCCGCTGCAGTCCTTGCATGGTGAGGTGATCATCTTGCCGGTGCCGTGACAGCGCGGGCAGGTTTGCTGGATCGAGAAGAAGCCCTGCTGCATGCGCACCTGACCATGCCCCGCACAGGTCGTGCAGGTGACCGGAGAGGTTCCCGCTTTGGCTCCCGAGCCATGACAGGTTGCGCATTCCGCCATCGTGGGGATGCGTATCTGTGTTTCGGTGCCGCGTGCGGCTTGCTCCAGTGTGATCTCGAGGTTGTAGCGCAGGTCGGCACCGCGCTGCACATTGCTGCGCCCAGCGCCAGCGCGTCCGCCGCCAAAGATGTCGCCGAAGATGTCGGAAAAATCGAAGCCTGCCGCACCACCAGCACCAAACGGACTCCCGCCACCCATGCCCCCCTCGAATGCGGCGTGGCCATGCTGGTCATAAGCGGCACGCTTCTGCCCGTCGCTTAACATTTCATAAGCTTCTTTGGCTTCCTTGAAATGTTCCTCGGATTTCGGGTTGTCCGGATTGCGGTCGGGGTGATGCTTCATCGCCAGCTTGCGATAAGCTTTTTTTATTTCTTCGTCGGAAGCATCGCGGTTGACGCCGAGAACTTCGTAGTAGTCTTTTTTGGACATGGTTGTGAAAGGATTGAGGAGCGAGGATTGAGTTGCCTAGTGGCGGCCTCGTTCCTCGCTCCTCAATCTTTGCTCCTGAATTAATCTCGTTTATATAGGGACAGAGAATCGAAGTGTATGGTGCTGATGTCACTCGATCCTCAATCCCCGCTCCCCAATCCTTACTTCTTGTCTTTTACTTCTGTGAACTCAGCATCCACTACGTCACCTTCGTCTTTCTTCGCTTCGGCATGAGCGCCGGCTGGTTCTCCGCCCGCTTGCGCCTTGGCTTGTTCAGCCGCGTACATCTTTTCACCCAGCTTTTGTGCGGCAGTCGCAAGCGCTTCAGCCTTGGCTTCGATGGCAGCCTTGTCATCGGTTTTAACGACTTCTTCGGCAGCCTTCAAGGCAGTCTCAATCGCAGTCTTTTCGTCAGCCGTCAGGTGCTCGCCATATTCCTTCAGCGACTTGTGCGTGGAGTGGATCAGTGAATCGAGTTGATTGCGCGCGGTCACCAGTTCCAAAGCTTTGCGGTCATCTTCGGCGTGGATTTCGGCATCCTGCACCATCTGCTTGATCTCTGCCTCGCTCAAGCCGGAGCTGGCCTGGATCTTGATCTTGTTCTCCTTGCCGGTCGCCTTGTCTTTTGCCGACACGTGCAGGATGCCGTTCGCGTCGATGTCGAAAGTCACTTCGATCTGCGGCATGCCGCGCGGTGATGGCGGAATATCGGAGAGGTTGAATTGCCCCAGGCTCTTGTTGCCGGAAACCACTTCGCGCTCGCCCTGCAGCACGTGGATGGTTACCGCGTTCTGATTATCTTCGGCGGTGGAGAACACTTGCGAGGCCTTGGTCGGGATCGTGGTGTTCTTCTTGATCAGCTTGGTCATCACGCCGCCCATGGTCTCGATACCCAGCGACAGCGGGGTCACGTCCAGCAGCAGCACGTCCTTAACTTCGCCTTGCAGCACGCCGCCCTGGATCGCGGCGCCCACGGCCACGGCTTCGTCAGGATTCACGTCTTTGCGCGCTTCCTTGCCGAAGAATTCCTTCACCTTCTCTTGCACCTTGGGCATGCGGGTCTGGCCGCCGACCAGGATCACGTCGGCGATGTCGGCGTTGGTAACACCCGCATCTTTCATCGCGATCTTGCATGGCTCGATGGTGCGTGCGATCAGGTCATCGACCAGGCTTTCCAGCTTGGCGCGGGTGATCTTCACCGCCAGATGTTTCGGGCCGCTGGCATCAGCCGTAATGTAAGGAAGATTCACTTCGGTCTGTTGCGCCGAAGACAGTTCGATCTTGGCTTTCTCCGCCGCATCTTTCAGGCGTTGCAGCGCCAGCATGTCCTTCTTCAGGTCGATGCCGCTTTCTTTCTTGAATTCGTCCACCAGATATTCGATCACGCGCATGTCGAAGTCTTCACCGCCGAGAAAGGTATCGCCGTTGGTGGACATGACCTCGAACTGGTGCTCACCTTCTATCTCGGCGATGTCGATGATGGAGATGTCGAACGTGCCGCCGCCCAGGTCATACACCGCGATTTTGCGGTCGCCTTCCTGCTTGTCCAGGCCGAAAGCCAGCGCAGCTGCAGTCGGCTCGTTGATGATGCGCTTCACTTCCAAGCCAGCGATGCGGCCGGCATCTTTGGTGGCCTGGCGTTGCGCATCGTTGAAGTAGGCTGGGACGGTGATGACCGCTTCGGTGACGGGTTCCCCGAGATAGTCTTCGGCGGTCTTCTTCATTTTCATCAATACTTGCGCGGAAATTTCCGGTGCGGAGATGTCTTTGTCGCGTACTTTCACCCATGCGTCACCGTTCTTGGCTTTGACTATGGTGTAAGGAACCATGCCGATGTCTTTCTGTACCATGGGCTCCTCGAAACGACGGCCGATCAAACGCTTTACGCCATACAGCGTATTTTTCGGATTGGTCACAGCCTGACGCTTGGCTGGTGCGCCGACCAGCACTTCACCGTCTTCCATGTAGGCAATGATTGAAGGAGTGGTGCGAGCGCCTTCTGCGTTTTCGATCACTTTGGTCTTACCATTTTCCATGATAGCTACGCAAGAATTTGTCGTGCCCAAGTCGATACCGATGATTTTTCCCATGATGCTTTCCTTTCAGTTGAGTGCTTAAAATTTGAATATTGTTGTTGCCTTGACGCCTAACATCAGGGCGGTGCTGGATATTTCAAGAGGCTTTAGGTTTCCCCCTCGCCCGCTTGCGGGATGTCCTAGTCTTTTGATTTTGCCACCATCACCAGCGCCGGGCGCAGCACGCGGTCGTTCAGCGTGTAACCCTTTTGCATCACGCTGACCACGGTGTTGGCGGGCTGGTCGCTTTCCAGCATGCCGATGGCTTGATGCTTGTGCGGATCAAGTTTTTCGCCGACCGGATTGATTTCGCTGATGTTGAATCTCTCAAATACGCTGGAGAGTTGTTTTAACGTCAATTCCATGCCGCTCTTGAAGCTCTCGATATTCTCTGTCTGCACTGCCAAGCCGGCATCCAGGCTGTCCTTCACCGCCAGCATCTCGTTGGCAAAGCGTTCTACGGCGAACTTATGGGCCTTGCTCACGTCCTCGACCGCACGGCGGCGGATGTTTTCGCCCTCGGCCTTGGCGTACATCCATGCGTCATAGTGTTCTTGTGCCTTTAGCTCGGCGGCTTTGAGCATTTCTTCCAGGCTGGGCATCACTTCTGTTGTGTTTGCTGTGGCTGGCTGGGGTTCTGCCAAGGGCTCGACTTGCGGGTTGGTATCGTTTTGTTCCATGCCATTCTCCAAATTTGACTTGTGGGTAATGGGGGATTAAATCTCCCATTTCAAGAGCAGACGCATAAATTATTTTTGCCGCATGAGATAATGCGCGCCGTTTGGATGTTGCACCGATATGTCTACCAACAAGAATTACTACTGGCGTATTGCCGGATTCTATTTTTTTTATTACGCCTTCGTGGGGTTGTTTGCGCCCTATTGGAGCCTGTATCTCAAGTCTTTGCAATTCAGCGCCATCGATATCGCGATACTGGTCGCGGTACAGCCGGTGATGCGCATGATCGCGCCGACACTGTGGGGCTGGCTGGCCGACCGCACCGGCAAGCGCCTGCTGGTGGTGCAGATCGCCGCGACGCTGAGCGCGCTGTGTTATATGGGTGTGTTCGCGACCACCAGTTTCTGGGGCATGTTTGTAGTGCTGGGGTTGATGGGTTTTTTCTGGAGCGCCTCAATGCCGCTGGTGGAGGCGACCACGCTCACTTATCTGGGCAAGCACAGCGCGCGCTACGGGCGTATCCGCTCGTGGGGATCGATCGGCTTCATCGCCGCAGTGGTCGGGCTGGGCTACGCGCTCGATCACATGGCCATCCGGTGGCTGCTGTGGGTAGGTGCAGCGATAGAACTTGGAATCGTGCTGTTCGCGCGGCAGATCCCGCCTACCGAAGTGCTGGCACATCACACCGATAGCCAGCCGGTCAAACAGATCGTGCTGCAACCGCGTGTGCTGGCCTTGTTCGGCGCGTGTTTTCTGATGTCTGTTGCACACGGCGCGTATTACACCTTCTACTCGATCTTCTTGGTCGAACACGGCTACACCAAAAGCGCGGTGGGAGGATTGTGGGCGCTGGGCGTGATCTGCGAGATCGGCGTGTTCTTCGTGATGCCGTGGCTGGTGCGCCGCTTCGGCTATACCCGCATCCTGCTGGCCAGCTTCGGCGCGGCCGTGCTGCGCTTCATGCTGATCGGCTGGGGCGTGGATTTGCTGCTGTTGTTGCTCATCGCGCAAGTGTTGCACGCCGCCACCTTCGGCGCATACCATGCCGCATCGGTGGGGCTGGTGCACGAATTCTTTCAGGGGCGGCATCAATCCAAAGGCCAGGCTTTGTTCGGCAGTCTCACCTACGGCGCGGGCGGCATGCTGGGCGGCTTGGCGAGCGGCCCGATCTGGCAGCACTACGGCGCGAGTGTGCTGTATTCATGCAGCGCGGGCGTGGCATTGCTGGGGTTGCTGCTGATATTGTGGAAACGTGGCATGGCGAACATATAGCCGGCGCCAGTATAGTCAGCACACCGTTCGCGCCGCAATCATTATTGCGTGAGGTGCCTCGGCTCCGAGCATGTCATCCACCTTGCGCGTATGAAACTTAATGTACATGATATAATTAAAATATAGTAAAAGATAAGGAAGGGAATAGGAACGGTAACAAATGCTTGAGTTACTACAAATATTCGAACGTAATCAGCGCAAAATGTATGTCGTTCGGGTTCCTCCTCCTATAATTCAACTTAATTTCAAGGAAATACAGTATGTCCAGCGTAGAAACTGTAAGCGCGTTAGAACGACGTCTAAACGCATCTATCCCACAACAGGCCATTCGTAGCCAAGTTTCTGCCCGTCTGAAAAACATCGGGCGCAACGTTAAGATTGCCGGTTTTCGCCCTGGCAAAGTGCCCACGAAAATAATCGAACAGTTCTACGGTGCACAAGCTTGGCAAGATGCTTTGAGTGATGCCTTGCAACGTTCATTTTCCGAGGCATCGGAAAGCTTGCGGGTGGCGGGATCTCCCAAGTTTGAAGTCAAGACCAAGGATCAGAATGCCGATCAAATTGAATATAGCGCGATTTTCGAAGTGTATCCGGAAGTGGTGGTTGGCGACCTGTCTGGTGTGTCGATAGAGCGTTTGGTATATGAGCTGACACAAGCTGATGTGGATAACACCATTGCAACTTTGCGCAAGCAGCGCGCTACGTTCGAGAAAGTCGAACGGGCGGCGCAAGCAGAAGATCGAGTGATCATCGATTTCACCGGCAAGTTGAATGGTGAAGTGTTTCCGGGCGGGGAGGCCAAGGATTTGGCGGTGGTGTTGGGCACAGGGAGTATGTTGGCAGATTTTGAGGCTGCCGTCACCGGTATGAAAGCGGGCAAGACCAAATCCTTCGATATGACTTTCCCCAAAGATTACCATGGTAAGGAGATTGCCGGAAAGAAGGTGAATTTCACTGTTACATTGCATGCGGTAGAGGCTCCTCGCTTGCCTGAAATTGATGCTGAATTCGTCAAATCTGTCGGTATTGCAGATGGAGATGTGAGCAAGCTTGAAGGTGAGATTCGCAAAAATCTGGCTCGTGAAGTTTCGCGCCGTTTGGGGGTGCGCAATAAGGATGCGGTGATGGATGCGTTGCTGAAAGTCACCAAGTTTGATGTCCCCAAGGTTTTGCTGGAGAAAGAGGAGCAGGAGTTGATGCAGCACACCGTTGAGGATTTGGAGTCTCGCGGAGTGAAGACAAAGGGCATGCCGCTGGATTCGAGCTTGTTCAGGGAGCGTGCCGAGAAGCGTGTCAAGCTTGGATTGATTCTTGTTGAGCTGATGCAGAAGCATGGCTTGAAGGCCAAGCCGGAGCAGGTCAAGGCCATGATTGAAGATTATGCACAAGGCTTTGACGAGTCCGAGCAAATTATCCGTTGGTATGCGGCTGACCCTAACCGCATGCTGGAAGTGGAAAATCTGGTGCTGGAAGAAAACGTCGTGAGCTGGGCGATGGGCCAAGCCAAGACCACGGATAAGCAAGCCGTATTCAACGAACTGATGGGAAGTGAATGATATGACGCATTACGACGAAAACCTTTTGTCCCGGCACCGGCAGGAGCCGCAAAACATCGGTTTGATCCCGATGGTCGTGGAGACCAGCGGGCGTGGTGAAAGGGCATATGACATCTATTCCCGCCTGCTCAAGGAACGCGTAGTGTTCCTGGTTGGCGAAGTCAATGATCACAGCGCGAATCTGATCGTGGCGCAGATGTTGTTTCTCGAATCGGAAAATCCCGATAAGGACATTCACTTCTATATCAATTCTCCGGGTGGTTCGGTGACCGCCGGGATGGCGATCTACGACACCATGCAATTCATCAAGCCGAATATCAGCACATTGTGCATCGGGCAAGCTGCCAGCATGGGCTCGTTCCTGCTGGCGGCGGGCGAGAAGGGTAAGCGTTTCTGCCTGCCCAATTCGCGCGTGATGATCCATCAACCGATGGGTGGCTTCCGTGGCCAGGCTTCGGATGTCGAAATTCATGCACGGGAGATTCTGTATCTGAAGCAAAGGCTCAATCAAATGCTGGCTCAGCACACCGGGCAATCTGTTGAGACCATAGAACGCGATACTGATCGCGATAATTTCCTGAGCGCGGCCGATTCAGTTAAATATGGCTTGGTGGATCAAGTGCTGGAAAAGCGTGCTTAAAGAATATATTTTGTTTGCCGATAACTCGATGGAAGGTAGGTAGCGATGTCTGACGATAAAAATTCTGGCGATAAAAAATCAGGCGATAAATTGCTGTACTGCTCTTTCTGCGGCAAGAGCCAGCATGAGGTGCGCAAGTTGATTGCGGGTCCATCGGTGTTCGTGTGCGATGAGTGCATCACACTGTGCAACGACATCATGCGCGAAGAGATCCAGAGCGATCAGGCCAAGACGGACAAATCCGATCTGCCGGTCCCGAAAGAAATCTGCGCGACTCTGGATGAGTATGTGATCGGCCAGGAGCAGGCCAAGAAGATTTTGTCGGTGGCGGTGTACAACCATTACAAGCGCCTCAAGAGCAACGTCAACGACGGCGTGGAGTTGTCTAAAAGCAATATCCTGCTGGTCGGGCCGACCGGCTCGGGCAAGACCTTGCTGGCGCAAACATTGGCACGCTTGCTGAATGTGCCGTTTGTCATGGCCGATGCGACTACGCTAACCGAGGCAGGTTATGTCGGCGAAGACGTCGAGAATATCATTCAGAAGTTGTTGCAGACCTGTGACTACGATGTGGAGAAGGCGCAGCGCGGAATTGTTTATATAGATGAAATCGACAAGATTTCGCGCAAGTCGGATAACCCTTCGATCACCCGCGACGTTTCCGGTGAAGGCGTGCAACAGGCGCTGCTCAAGCTGATCGAAGGCACCAAGGCTTCGATTCCCCCGCAGGGCGGGCGCAAGCACCCGAATACGGAGTTCCTGCAAGTGGATACCACCAATATCTTGTTTATTTGCGGCGGGGCATTCGATGGGCTGGAAAAGGTCATACGCAACCGTTCTTCAAAAGCCGGCATAGGCTTTGGTGCGACCATAGCCAGTAAGGATGATCGCAAGACCGGAGAGACCCTGCGTGAAGTGGAGCCGGAGGACTTGATCAAGTTTGGATTGATTCCGGAATTTGTCGGACGCTTGCCGGTGGTTGCCACGCTGGAAGAGTTGGACGAGGCTGCGCTGGTGCAGATACTGACTGAGCCCAAGAATGCACTGACCAAGCAATACCAAAAACTGTTTGCGATGGAGAATGTCGATCTGGAATTCCGTGAGGGCGTGTTATTGGCAATTGCCCGCAAGGCATTGGCGCGCAAGGCTGGCGCGCGTGGGTTGCGCTCGATACTCGAACAGGCGTTGCTGGATGTGATGTTCGATTTGCCCTCCATGGATAATGTAAGCAAGGTGGTGCTGGATGAAGCCGGCGCGACCGGGGAAATCAAACCCATCGTCATTTATGCGGATGCCCACAAGGCGGCTTAGTTCAGGCTGTTTCCGTTCGTTCTTTATATCTTGTTCCGCCGGTTCTTTGATTTTTACCCGTTGGGGGACGCTTGAATTATTTTGAGCCATCCCCATCTAACTTCACACTTAATTGAGAGGTTATTGCCATGTTAGAACAAGATACCCCCAGCACTGCTGTTGTAAGCAATTTGCACCCGCTGCTGCCTTTGCGCGATGTCGTGGTGTTCCCGCACATGGTGATTCCGCTGTTCGTCGGGCGCTCCAAGTCCATCAAGGCGCTGGAGACGGCGATGGAGGCTGGCAAGAGTATCGCGCTGGTGGCGCAAAAATCTGCGACCAAAGACGATCCGGGTACGGATGATCTTTATGCCATCGGTAGCATGGCTAATATTCTGCAGATGCTGAAATTGCCGGATGGCACCGTGAAGGTGCTGGTCGAAGGTACGCAGCGCGCCAATGTGTTGCGTGTCTATGATGCCAAGACGCATTTCGATGCCGAGGTGCAGATCGTTCCCGCCGAGGACGGCACGGACAGCGAGTCCGAGGCGATGCGCCGCGTGCTGATCGCGCAGTTCGATCAATATGTAAAACTCAACAAAAAGATTCCCCCCGAAATTCTGACTTCGCTGGCTGGTATCGATGATGCCGGTCGTCTGGCCGATACTATCGCCGCGCATCTGCCGCTTAAACTTGAGCAGAAGCAGGAAGTGCTGGAAATCTTCGGTGTGCGCAAGCGGCTTGAACACCTGTTGGGGCTGCTGGAAGGCGAGATCGACATTCTTCAGGTCGAGAAGCGCATCCGTGGCCGCGTAAGGCGCCAGATGGAAAAGAGCCAGCGCGAGTATTACCTGAACGAGCAAGTGAAGGCGATCCAGAAAGAGCTGGGCGATGGTGAAGAGGGTACCGACTTCGACGAGATCGAGAAGAAGATCAAGGCCGCACACATGCCTAAAGAGGCACGCACCAAGGCCGAGTCAGAACTTAAGAAGCTGCGCTTGATGTCGCCGATGTCAGCCGAGGCTACTGTGGTGCGCAATTACATCGATGTGTTGATGGGTCTGCCGTGGAAGAAAAAAACCAAGATCAGCGCCGACCTGAAAAAGGCCGAAGTGGTGCTCGAGGAAGATCACTATGGCTTGGATAAGGTCAAGGAACGCATCCTTGAATATCTTGCCGTGCAACAACGCATGGACAAGATGAAGGCGCCGATCCTGTGTTTGGTCGGCCCTCCGGGCGTGGGTAAGACTTCGCTGGGGCAGTCGATCGCGCGCGCGACGAACCGTAAGTTCGTGCGCATGTCGCTGGGTGGCGTGCGCGATGAATCCGAAATACGCGGCCATCGCCGTACCTATATCGGCTCGATGCCGGGGAAGATCTTGCAGAACATGAGCAAGGTCGCGGTGAAAAATCCTTTGTTCCTGCTCGATGAAGTGGACAAGATGGGCATGGACATGCGCGGCGATCCGTCTTCTGCATTACTGGAAGTGCTTGATCCCGAACAGAACAGCACGTTCGTCGACCATTATGTCGAGGTCGAGTATGACCTGTCTGAAGTAATGTTCGTGGCGACCGCGAATACGCTGAATATTCCGGATGCGTTGCTGGATCGTATGGAGATCATCCATGTTTCCAGCTACATGGAAGACGAGAAGATCAATATCGCCACGCGCTATCTGGTGCCCAAGGTGCTCAAGAATAATGGTTTGAAACCTGAAGAGATCAGCATTTCCGAAAGTGCCTTGCGCGACATCGTGCGTTACTACGTGCGCGAAGCCGGTGTGCGTGGTCTGGAGCGCGAAATTTCCAAGATATGCCGTAAGGTGGTCAAAGCACTTTCGTTGAAGGAGCGCGATACCAAAGTGATCGTTAATTCGCGCAATCTCGACAAGTATCTTGGTGTGCGCCGCCATTCGTATGGTGTTGCAGAGAAGAATAATCAAGTCGGGCAAGTGACTGGTTTGGCGTGGACGGAGGTCGGTGGCGAGTTGCTCACGATTGAAGCTGCGGTGTTGCCCGGCAAAGGCAAGACCACCACTACCGGTAAGTTGGGCGATGTGATGCAAGAGTCTATCCAGGCTGCGCTGAGTGTGGTGCGCAGCCGCGCCAAGCGCTTGGGTATAGATGAAGAGTTTTATCAGAAGACCGATTTGCATATCCACTTGCCGGAAGGCGCGATTCCAAAGGATGGGCCGAGTGCCGGGGTAGGGATGTGTACGGCGATGGTCTCGGCACTGACGGGTATCCCGGTGCGTGCCGATGTAGCGATGACCGGTGAAATCACCTTGCGTGGCGAGGTGTTGCCGATAGGCGGCTTGAAGGAAAAGCTGCTGGCGGCGCAACGCGGCGGCATTAAAGTGGTGCTGATACCTGAAGAAAACACCAAGGATCTTGCCGAGATTCCCGATAACATCAAAAATAAATTGGACATCCATCCGGTTAAGTGGATAGATCAAGTGTTGGAAATGGCCCTCGAGCGTAAACCTGAGCCGCGTGCGGAAGTGTCTGAAACAATTGCTGCGGTTGCATTGGCGGGGGATGCGGTGCGGCCTGATTCAGCCGCAGTGACCAAGCATTGAGTGGTAAATTTCTAACAGCTTGAATAGGACAATGCAATATTAAAAATATTTTTTAGTTATCGCTTGACCAAAGCTGAGCAGCCTTGATATAAAGCCGTTGCAGGGATTTTCCTGTTTTTTTAATCACTCGCAAAGGGGACTTACGTGAATAAATCTGATTTGGTTGATGCAATTGCAAAATCCGCTGATATTTCCAAAGCCGCAGCAGCTCGTGCGCTTGATGCGACTGTGGAGACTATCAAAAAGACACTGAAGAAAGGCGATACAGTGAGCTTGGTTGGTTTCGGTACATTTAAGGTTGGTAAGCGCGCTGCGCGTAATGGCCGTAATCCTCGCACTGGTGCGACGATCAAAATCAAGGCAGCCAAGGTTCCAAAGTTTAGCGCTGGTAAAGGCTTGAAGGATGCTGTAAACTAATCGACTTTGTCGGGTGCTTAGCTCAGCTGGTAGAGCGTCGCCCTTACAAGGCGAATGTCGGCGGTTCGATCCCGTCAGCACCCACCACAAATAGTTTTTTGGAGTGGTAGTTCAGTTGGTTAGAATACCGGCCTGTCACGCCGGGGGTCGCGGGTTCGAGTCCCGTCCACTCCGCCATTATTAGGTAAGCCGTTGAGAAATCAACGGCTTTTTTCCGTCAAAAATTCGCTGGTGTCACATTCCGGTGTCCCATTTACCTGGGAAAACCGTTATGAAACTACCTTCGTATCTCGTCCTGTCACGCCACGGAATTTTCTATTTCCGCATTACTTATCGCATTGGCACTGCCTGCAAAGAAAAGCGTTGGTCGCTACACACAAGGAATCCCGCCGAGGCCAAGCACCTGTCTTTGAGAATCAGCGCTACCTTGCATAACCATTCTGTGGTAAATAGAGTTGAACTAGCGGTCGATATGAACGACACAGCCCGGCTGGCCGCGAATGGTCATTCAAGAGGGATCAACACAATGGCAGAAAACAAAAAGTTTCTAGCAGAGCTCATCACGACGTTCGAGTCGCGCAATGGCAGCAAGATGACACTGGAGATCGACCAGTCTGATCCCAAGGATGTGGCGGCTGCAAAAGAGCTGGCCAAGACATTCATACAGGAGAATGCAAAGACTCCGGAAAACTATGATTGGTTCGACAAAGCCTATTCACAGAAGCGCGATATCGTGCAGGGCGTCATTGCGGCCAATACGGATAGACCCGGGGCCAGCATCGAAGAGTTGATCGAACGGTATCAGAGTCGTCACGCAGGCAGGTTAGCCAAGAAGACGATGTACGAATATGAAAATATGCAACGAAAGTTCGCTGCATGGTTGAAGTCGGGAAAAGGCAACGGGCAGGTGACCTTGAACAGGGTGGGGCGGCCTGAGATAGCCAGCTTCATCGATGTGCTCAAGGGCGAAGGGGTCACACTGCAAACGATCCAGAAGAAATACCTCGCTTCACTGAACGGCTTGTTCGAGTTCGCCCAGACGACAGGCGATTATCCGGCGGGTGACTTGCCGACAAAGAATCACAAGATCTATACCCGTCGCGACCAGAAGAAGTCCAAATTAAAATCCGGATGGAAGCCTTTCACCAATGAAGACCTGTCCTTGATCTTCAATCCGGAGAGCCTGCTTGCAAGGGACAAGCCCTGTGATTATTGGTTGCCCATGCTCGGGATACACACAGGCGGTAGGATTTCAGAATTATGCCAGCTGAAGCCGGATAACATTCGACAGGTCGATGGCATCTGGGCCATCGATATCAATGAAGAGGACGAAGATCAATCGGTGAAGACCGCTGCCGGTATCAGGATCATCCCGCTGCATCCCCAGTTGGTTGAATTAGGCTTCCTGGACTATGTTAAAGATGCCAGGCAATACGGTGGCACGATCTTTCCCTACATGACTCCGGACAGGTTCAACCATTACGGCAAGACGCCCGGTAGACGCTTTGGAGAGTACCTGAATAGCGTGGGCATTACAGACAAGAAAAAAGTATTTCATTCGTTTCGTTCGACATCAAACGACCGTCTCAAGCAAAACGGCGTGCCGGAGGAAAGCCGGTGCCAGTTCATCGGGCATGAGCATGATACCGTTAACTCGAAGACATATTCTGAGAAGCATGGTGTCAAGTACTTGCGCGATAACGTGGCTGTTCACCTGAACTTTGATCATCTTGATTTCAGTCATTTGCATTATCCTCGCGAAAGAATGAAAGAGAATTTGGATCACCTGATGAATAAAGCTATCAGGGATAGTGACCATAAGAAGGCGCGAGCGTTGAGGGAAGGGTGACAACAGGTCATAAGCCGTGTTTCGACAGATTAACTCCGCAGATATACGTTAGTCCGGAAGTTTTAAGTGGGATATTAAAGGATCGTAGTTCAGTTACTCAAGTCGTTGTACCACGAGACTTGCGCGGTTTTTCAGGCTCAGCAAGTAGCTCTGTCATAGGCACCCCCAGTGCATATGAAATCCGCTCAATGTTGCCGATTGAAATATTCCGCTCGCCCCGTTCAACAGAGCTGATGTAGTTGGGGTGCAGGCTGGCTCCTTCCGCCACGTTTTCTTGTGTCAGCTTCTTCTCCAAGCGTATCCGCTTCATATTGCTGGCAAAAAGCAGTTGGGCACTACTCTTTTGAGTTTGTTTTCGCATGCAGTCAGTGTTGACGGCCGGCACATCCTAATCCACACACTTTGAGTTTGATTTATTGTGTGGAGCATGTAAAATAACACTATGAGTTTGGTTGCGTCGGGTGTGTTTGTACGTGATGGTTTGAGATCAGAGAAGCAGCCACGGTTATGTCCTGCTTTTACTAAAAACTACAATCAAGGGAAAAACAAAAATGAATAAAAAAGTATTTGTAGCATTGGCATTTTTGTTGTTATGCCTGTCTGGCTGTGCATCAAGCTCAATTCCAAAGGAAAAACAAAAGGATTACGCGTTTCTAGATGTTGGCGCTAATTTTGATTTGGTAGCAAGACTAGCGTATATCGTTATGGTTGATCAACAAACTTACTCTCGGTCTCCTCTTGGCACCTCACGTGATGTGCTGCCGGGGAGGCATGACGTCAAAGTAGATGCTTGTGACGGAAATGCAGCCGATTTACTCGCACAAATGTGCTACGCGTACAATTACGTTTTTGATGCTAAAGCAGGGTTTGCATATAAATTCAATAATTCTTATTCGATTGATGTATATGACCGCTTTGATTTAAATAAACCTTTAGACAAACTGATCCGAGTAAATTCTGTTTTTGTTACCCTTGATGAAGCTAAACAATTTAGTGCTAAACAGCAGAAGGTCATGGAAGCACAGGAAGCACGACGAGCCGGCGAGATGGAAGCCAACGCGGCGGCTCTAGCTGTCATTACGGAACGCAAGAGAAATAACCTGCCTCTGGTAAGAAAAGTCGGCGCCCGCATCTGCCAGGAACAGGACCAGGAACGGGGGCAGGTAGTTATTTATGTCGGATATGTCGAAGCGCTTGCCGAAGAAAAAGTCCAAATAAGAGTTTCTGGTGCTCATTACAAGAATATGCCAACAGCTCGACCAGGCGGATTTTCACCCTCAATCATTTGGGATTCACCGATGAACTGGGATCTTTGCGAGTAAACCCGCTCTGCGTTTAGGCAGGAAATCAAACCTTATATTTGATAATCAATCAACCCGACCTTATGTCGGGTTTTGATAAATTGATGGCGATTGTGGAGCACGACATATGAGAAGAATACTGCTCTGCCTGTCACTTTTGCCTTTTGCGGCGTTTGCCACTGGTATGGACGATGCTGTCAACGATGTTGCACAGTCAAAAATGTCCATGACCAAGACAATTGATGAGCGCAACGTTGAGGTGGTTTATGTTGGCACCGATACGTCTTGCGAGGCTGTATCAATCATGTGGACACACCAGCGTATCGAAAATTTCCGTGTATGTGACGGGCTTATACAACCACGAAACACTGTATCACCTGCTTGGGATGAGAGTGTTGGACGTCCCGTCTTCCAATCGGTAGTTAAAAATGCAATTTTGTATGGTCAGGCTGAACAGAAGGATAGCAATGGCTACCTGATATTAGCGCGTTCATTAAATGATCTCAGACATGATTGTAAGAATATCGAGGTCATTGTGAGTTACGACGGGGATCTGGTTGATCGGGATGTGCATGAGGTGTGCGGCAGATAGTCAATCGCACAATTATTACGACAATAACACTCTCGCATTAAAAGCAATTTCAAGTGTTACGATTTACAGACGGGGGGCGATGTAAAATGAAATACACACTGCTTGTAGGCCTGATAATAATGATGTTGGCAGGTTGCAGCAACATCAAAGGCGACCCGGTTGCATTCGATGGCAAGCACATACTCGTTACTGATTTTTCCGAGCCGATGTTCGGTGCAGGCAATACCAAATTTCACAGCAATGACTTAAAGGGCGGGGTCTATATTGTTGCCAGCCCCCATGGATTCGCATCCCTTGACGACAGGCTACCAAATGCTGAAAGAATAATGGACGACGGATACAGACATAACGGTTGCTGATATTAGAACAGGAGAAGTAAAAATGAGAAAAGCAATTTTATTTGTTTTAGCAAGCTTGATAACTTTTTCAGTATATGCAAAAGATCAAACTGTAACGATCGATGGTAAAAACATCCTCGTTACCGAAATTTCTGAACCTGGATTTGGAAATTCTAAAATCCACAGCAACGACATGAAGGGTGGGGTATACATTATCGCCGGAACAGTTGATTCCAGATTTCCTAATGCGTCAAATCTCATCGCGGAACGTTTTAAATTGCTGGGTATTCCAGTGGCAACCAGCTTGGAAAATTCAAGCATGGCAATTCAATTTAACACGATGCTTGCATTAGATATGGCAAAAGCTGATCGACAAGCTGCTAATTCTTACGTACCAAATGCTGACCAAGTTATAGGTGGTGGTATTCAAATGATGGGGGCTGTATTGAGTACTGCCAGCAGTGCAGGTGGCGGAGCCACTGGACTAGTTGGTTTTATCGCAGGTCAACTTTTTAACACCGATACAAAACTGGTTATTGCTGGTCTTGTAGCTAAAAACCCGATATACACTAAAGGTTGGGGAGCTAGAGGCATGAGAAGCTCCAAAAATAATGGAGATAGCTTTGGAGTCGCCAGGGTTTTCTATAAGCTTGAAAAGGGCAAGGAAGCTTCAGATGCTGTTGTTCTGAAAATGGCCATCGATCAATGGATCAAGCGATTCGTGATCTTTGATACGCCTGTTGAACCGACTGAAACAGCTGAAGCAGTTAAAGCACCAGCTACACCGGTTGCCCAAGTTGTTCCTGCTGTTGAAGACACAACCAAAGTTACTCATGTTACAGATAGCGAGTAATTCGCAGTAGTTTTATCGTAATTTACAATCGCTTTGGTCCTTGACTGAAGCGATTTTTTCGCCTGTCATTCCTGAACATCCCTCAAAACACCGCCAATTAACACTGTTATTGATCTAACTTTCCGGTGTTGGTAGAATAATTGTATGAATTTTTCCCTGGTTTGAAGTTGTTTCTTATTTCCTTTGGTTCTAAGCCAGCCTTATCTGCGTATTCCGCGCGATGGTGAACAAGGATTACACGGGAACGTGAACACGGTTTACACGGCATCGTGAACAAGGATTGCAGGGTTCACGATCGCCTGCAATCCTTGTTCACGATGCGCGTAACGAAACAAGAAGTGCTGGAAATCAACGACGAGTTTGGCATCATCCCACCATTTTGGAGGGGCAATGCCGACCAAGAGGGTTTCCATGCACAAGATCAAAGAAGTCATCCGGCTCAAATCCGC
>JANXXX010000030.1 GCA_025350405.1 Gallionella sp. | reverse complement strand
GATGCCTCGGATCGCCTCGAGGGCAACCTTGGCCTTGAACTCGCCACTGAAAATCTTGCGCTTCGTTTCGCTCATAACCTGCTCCTTGTTACAGCAGGTTACCATCTTAATTAACTGTCCGAAAATCGGGGTCCACTATATAACCAACTTCAAGCCACACTCGATGCTATACCAGACCTGGTATTCGAGCTTGGTCTGGGCGGAAGCTACTTGAGCATACATGCTTCGCGTCCTGAATTGCTGGTCGTGCCTGCTGAAGAAATGATAGGCAAAACCGTACATGATATCCTGCCACCCGACGCGACAGATGTGGTCATGTTGGCACTGCGCGAGGCGAATGAAACAGGACGTTCCTATGGCAGGCAGATCAAGCTTCAAGTTCCGCAAGGCACGTTGTGGTTTGAATTCTCTATTGCCCGCAAATCCGTCCTGGCGGGTGAGCAGCCATGTTTTGTCGTGCTGTCACATGACATCACCGAACGCAAGAAAACCACAGAGTGGCTGCGCAAATCATTGGAAGAAATTGAAGACCTATACAACCACGCCGCCTGCGGTTATCACTCGCTGGACAAGGATGGCACCATCCGCCGCATCAACGATACTGAACTCGCGTGGCTGGGTTATACGCGGGACGAGGTGATCGGGAAAATGAAGTGGCCCGATTTACTTACATCCGCAAGCCAGAAAATCTTTAAAAAAGATTATCCGCGCCTTATGAAGCAGGGACATATCAATAACATCGAGGTCGAAATAATTCGCAGGGACGGCACAATATTTAATGGTCTTATCAATGCATCTGCCATTTATGACACTAGTGGTGATTATGTGATGAACCGGGCAACGGTGTTCGACATCACCGAGCGCACGAGGTTGGAAAGGGAAACTATAGAACTGCGCGATGAAATGGCAGAGTTGCAAAAACTGCATGTCGCCGCCCAGACTGCCGCCGCCTTCGCCCACGAATTGAATCAGCCGTTGCTGGCCATCGCCTCATATAGCAAGGCTGCGCTCATGCTGCTGCAAGCCGGAAAGCCCGATCTCGATAAAGCCCGCCTAGCCATTGAGGGCAGTGAACGGCAAGCGCATCGCGCCGGGCAAGCTATCCGCGAAATGCTCGAATTTTTAAGCCTGAAAGAATTTTCGACCGAGGCATTTGACCTCACCAAGGAAACCATTGCTGCTGTGAATGTTGCAAAGTTGGAATATGAATTGAAGTTACATCCCGTGTTCCGGATAATAAATGAGATCCCTTTGATCCAGGCCAACCGCACCCACTTGCAAAGGGTGTTGCATAACCTGCTGCACAACTGCACCGAGGCCATGCGGGAAGCTGGTGTGCTGACACCTTCCATCATAGTGACCATGCGCTCGATAAAGGACGAAAATGTTGTCCAGATGACGATACAGGACAACGGGCCGGGCTTCAAGAAAGAGAATATCCAGCACCTGTTCGAGCCCTTCTTTACCACCAAGACCAGAGGCATCGGCTTGGGTCTTGCCATCAGCCGTTCACTGATCGAGGCAAATGGCGGCCAGTTATGGGTCGACCTGCAAGAGGGCTCCGGCGCCATTTTCCATCTTACCTTGCCCATTGCAACATGAGCGGCCCCGCCAAGATATTCATCATTGATGATGATGCCGGGGTACGGGATGCGCTCACCATGCTGCTGGAAGCCGCCGGCCATGCCGTAGAAGCATTCCAGAGCGCAGCAGATTTTCTCGGCAATTTTACTCCCTGTAACCTGGGATGCATTATTCTTGACGTGAATATGCCCGACATGGACGGCCCAACCTTGCAGGAAGAACTGATACGGCGCGGCTTGCGACTGCCGGTGATCTTCCTTTCCGGGCACGGCACCATCCCGGTATCGGTGCGCACCATTAAGGCCGGCGCGATGGATTTTCTCACCAAGCCGGTGGCCGGATCGGTATTGCTGGCTCACGTGCAAAAAGCCTTGGAACAGAGTTCGCTCCAGCAAAAAAAAATCGGTTCTTATCAATCCATTTACTCACGACTTGCAACACTGACCAAACGCGAAAACGAAGTGTTGATACTGGCCATCTCAGGGTGTGTCAGCAAGGAAATCGCGGTCCGCCTCGGCATCAGTTACCGGACGGTGGAAATTCACCGTGCTCATATCTTGCAGAAAACCGGCGCATCCAACCTGTTGGAGCTCGCACGCATCTCCGGAATACTCGAATCGCTTCAAGCACCAGATTAATGCCGAACCCTCATGTTACCAACCCTTATTTTTATGTATTTCATAGCGCCAGCATTCTGATCTGCCCCAAACCGCACTCCTTCGTGACCAAAAAATTCTGGCGTGGCTAGGTATTACTACCTATGTAATTCATTCAAGCGCCATGCTTAAATCATCTTAATTCCGATGGTCACTTCTGAAAGCAAGCGCTCAGAGTTATTGCCCGATTTGTAAATCTGAAGTGATGGATTTTCAATTCAAGTATATAGCCAACAAGAGTATCAAACATGCCCAATAGTCCGGTAAAAAAAGAAACCAACCAAGCGACCCATAACATTACTTTATTTACAAAGATCGCCGTGTTATGCGCGATAGCTTTTTGCTCATTTTTGTTTTACAGAGGTGTTTTAACAACTGATTCGACACCCGTATTTGTCAGTGTCGCCGTCCTGTCGTTTGTATTAGTAAGCTGCCATCTTCTGGAAAGGCTGTGCAATGACAATGTCAAGCAGAAGCAGTAGTTCAAAGCTATCAGGTTTGCTTACAGTTCAACCGGTATATACCTATACCGAATCATAAGATGGTTAGTCTTACCAAGGAGGCGTAATTTGCCAAACCCAATACCGCACTTCAAGTACCATCCGGCAAGAGTTGCCACCAAGAAAGCTCCATGCATTGAGGTGGAGAGAGAAATTATTCATACCATAGAATACCCGGATGAGTTTTATAAGGCATTCGGCTACGCGCCAAATATGGGAAAGGCCGGGGTGTTGCCAGACGAGTTTATATGGTCTGAATATATTCAGAACTCCAAATCAGATTTTTCTGCCTGCATACAGATCCATATTATGGAATACCTGATAAAACACTCGGGGACATTCATAGAAAAATATGGCATTAAATGCGCAGCTTGGCTTGACTCTCATGCGGTGGAAAAATGCGCAACAGGCAAGAGGTGTGCCATTTGCAAATTGGAACCATTTCGAGAAATATAATAATAAATACTCGAAGCTGTATTACGGAATCCCCCAAATGGCCGGTCATCCGGTGACAATTTACTACCCTGCTTTCCCGCCTTTCCCTTCCAGCTCTTCCCAGAGCTTCATTGCCGCCAACACTTCGGCCTCAATCTCCTCACCGCGCGTCTGCAATTGTTTGGCGCGCTTGGCATCGTTGCGATAGATCGCACCATCGGCAAGTTGCGCGGCGATATCGCTTTGCTCGCGCTCCAGCGCCTCGATGCGCTTGGGCAGCTCTTCCAGTTCGCGCTGTTCCTTGAAACTGAGTTTACTGGCAGGTTTTATTTTTTCGACTGGTGCAACAGCCACTCGCTGGGGTGCAGGAACAACCGGTTTGGCAGAGGCTACGCCAGCCTGGTATTTCTTCACCCTCACCCAATCCTCGTAGCCGCCGACGTATTCGATCAGCTTGCCGTCGCCTTCGAAGGCGATCACCTGCGTGACGACGTTGTCGAGGAAGGCGCGGTCATGGCTGACCAGAAACAATGTGCCGTCATATTGTGCCAGCAGCTCTTCGAGCAGCTCCAGCGTTTCGATGTCGAGATCATTGGTCGGTTCGTCCAGCACCAGCACGTTGGCGGGTTGGGTGAACAGTCGCGCCAGCAACAGGCGGTTGCGCTCGCCGCCGGAACAGCTCTTGACCGGCGAACGGGCGCGTTCCGGCGGGAACAGGAAGTCGCCGAGATAGCTGATGACGTGCTTCTTCTGCCCGCCGATGTCGACGAAATCCGAACCCTGGCTGATGGTGTCGGCGAGCGTCGCATTGTCATCGAGTTGTTCGCGCAACTGGTCGAAATACGCCACCGAGATCTTCGTGCCCAGTTTCACCTTGCCGCTATCCGGCTCCAGATTACCTAGGATGATCTTGAGCAGCGTGCTCTTGCCCGCGCCGTTAGGACCGAGCAGGCCGATCTTGTCGCCGCGCTGAATGCGGCAGGAAAAATCATCGATCAGCGTGCGCCCGCCATACGCCTTGCTGACATGCTCCAGCTCGGCAACCAGCTTGCCGGAACGCTCACCGGTATCCACGCTCATCTCGACCTTGCCTAATTTTTCGCGGCGCGCGGCGCGCTCGCGGCGCAACTGTTCAAGGCGCAGCACGCGACCCTCGTTGCGCACACGGCGGGCTTTCACGCCCTGGCGTATCCACACCTCTTCCTGCGCCAGCACCTTGTCGAACTTGGCATTCACCACCGCCTCGTCGCTCAACATGCGTTCCTTGATCGCCAGATAGGCGGAAAAAGTGCCGGGGAAACTCGCCAGCTTGCCTCGATCCAGCTCGACGATACGCGTCGCGACATTGTCCAAAAAGCGCCGGTCATGGGTGACGAGCAGTACGCTGCCGATAAAATTATTCAGCAGGCCTTCCAGCCATTCGATCGAAGCGAAATCCAGATGATTGGTCGGCTCATCGAGGATCAGCACGTCCGGCTCGGCCACTAGTGCCTGCGCCAGCGCGACCCGCTTGCGCTGCCCGCCTGACATATCGCCGACGCGCTTGTCGGGATCCAGATCCAGCTTGGTGATCGCGGTCTCGATGCGCGCCTGCACCGACCAGCCGTCTTGTGATTCCAATTGAGTCTGCAAGTGCTGCATCTCTTCGAGCAGCTTGTCGAAATCCGCATCCGGTTCGGCGAGTTGATGGGAGACCTGGTGATAATCGTGCAGCAATTTTTGCAACTTGCCCAAGCCTTTCGCCACCGCATCGAACACCGTGTCATCGGAATCCAGCACCGGCTCCTGGCTGACATAGCAGATACGCGCGGTCGGCTGGCGCCACACCAGACCGTCATCCAGATTCCCCTGCCCGGCCAGTACGCGCATCATGCTGGACTTGCCGCCGCCGTTGCGGCCGATCAGGCCGACGCGCTCGCCCTCGTCGAGTTGAAAATCGGCATGATCCAATAGTGCAACATGACCAAAGGCGAGGCTCGCCTTGTCCAAAGTGATAAACGGCATAGATTATTTTTCTGAAAAGATAAATTGATGAAAACGGCCGAAGATAAACAATTCTTTAGGTCGGGGAAAACCCGCCCTACGGCTTGGCGCTTACTTTCTGCAAATCCTCAATGATCTGTTTCGAGTGCCGCGATGTCTCCACACTCAGATACACCTTATTGATGTTACCCTGAGGGTCGATCAAAAACGTAAAGCGTCGCGCGACTTTCAAGAACATCAGGTTCATCAACGCACCATAACGCGCCGCTGTCTCGGTGGTCTTGTCCGCCAGCAACGGGAACGACAGATGATATTTCTTGGCGAATTCAGCGTGGCTGTTGCTGTCGTCCACGCTCACGCCCACCACTTGAGCACCCAGCTCGGTGATCAGATTCAGGTCATCGCGAAACGCGCACGCCTCCTGGGTGCAACCCGGCGTGTCATCCTTGGGATAGAAATACAGCACCAGCCACTTGCCGCGATATTCCTGCAAGGTATGCTGCTTGCCATTCTGGTCGGGCAGATTGAAATCCGGCGCGGGCTTGCCCACTTCAGGCAACTCGCCGGCGCGTGCCACGCGCGCCACGAGCAACGCCGCAAAAACAACCAGTACTGCAACGACTGCAAACCATTTCATTTTCAACTCCTCAAACCCGGGGTACCCTCAATGCGCGCATGATACCAGCGTGACGGTTTTGATTGCTGCGTATTTCCGTTAGAATGCGCCCCGTTGTCCCCGTAGTTAAATGGATATAACCGGCCCCTCCTAAGGGTCAATTACAGGTTCGATTCCTGTCGAGGACACCAAATTACTGCATTACCTCCTATCTTCAAACGTCCCCCGATTGCTTGGAATTACACTTCAGCTTAACTTGAAATTCAGCCGCAGTTAATAAATATTTTTTCACGGGCAAAGCCAGCAGCCCCATCTAGTTAGATGCCAAACCAGGAATTCCCCATTCGGTAATTTATTTAGTACTTACTCAGCATCCCCTGATGGTACAGATTCGAATAGTGGATGCATAATGTATTCATTGTTGGAGTTAATATAAACAACGGATAAAAAATTAAGGTAATTAGGGCGTTTCGTAACCAGTGTATCCTTGGAGATACTTATGGTTACAAGCGTTCATACAGTATTTGGTTGTGCGACCAACTTTTTGAATGGTCGAAAGTGCATTTTTTGTGGCTCTTTTAAGACCGTAAAGACAG
>JANXXX010000018.1 GCA_025350405.1 Gallionella sp. | reverse complement strand
TGTCTTTACGGTCTTAAAAGAGCCACAAAAAATGCACTTTCGACCATTCAAAAAGTTGGTCGCACAACTAAATACTGTATGAACGCTTGTAACCATAAGTATCTCCAAGGATACACTGGTTACGAAACGCCCTAATTACCTAAGTCTATCCAGTATTTCTATGCGAGAGGTTATTGTATCAGACTTGAAGATGCCACTTTGACCAACATAAAGCTGCCAAGTCTAGTGATTTTTGGGAGATTCATTTTTTCGAAATTAACTCTCTCCATTTCAACTTGCCTCACTCGACTGCCAGCGGCAAACCGACATAACCCAGACCATAGACGGCTATCTTCATAAGCTTATTTTCTCTTCAACGTTGCGAAACGCTTCTACTGCCAAATGGGCACGCAGTTATCAAAATAATTATTCATTTTTGATCCATGACGTTAGCTGGATGGAGTGCCGTGATAGCCGACATACCATTCAACAAACTTTCCTACACCAATTTGAAGCGAGGTAGAGGGAGAGAAACCAAATTCATCACGCAATTCCTTCGTTTCCGCAAACGTAGCAACCACATCTCCTGCCTGCATCGGCAACATATTCTTAATCGCTTTTCTCCCCAATGCATTTTCAATCGTTTCGATGAACGTCATCAACTCAACTGGCTGGTGATTACCTATGTTGTACACGCGATACGGGGCGTAACTGGTGGATGGGTCAGGGTTGGTTGTATCGAACTTAGGATTCGGTGTGGCCGGTATATCCAACACACGCACCACGCCTTCGACAATATCATCCACATAAGTGAAGTCCCGCTGCATTTTACCGTGATTGAACACGTCGATAGCGCGTCCTTCCAGGATAGCGCTAGTGAACAGTGAGGGGGACATGTCCGGTCGCCCCCAAGGCCCATAAACGGTGAAGAAACGCAGGCCGGTAGACGGCAGGCCGTAGAGATGACTGTAAGTGTGCGCCATTAACTCGTTGGCTTTCTTGGTGGCTGCATACAGGCTAACCGGATGATCCACGTTCTGGCGTACCGAGAACGGCATGGCGGTATTGGCGCCATACACGCTGGAACTGCTGGCGAACACCAGGTGTTCCACGTTATTGTGTCGGCACCCCTCCAGCACGTTGGTGAAGCCAACGATGTTGCTTTGGATGTAGGCGTGAGGGTTCTTCAGGGAGTAACGCACCCCGGGCTGAGCAGCAAGGTTGATTACGCGCTGGAATTGCTCTCTGGCGAACAGCTGGGCGACGGCCACACTATCAGCCATATCCATTCGCGCCATAATAAAGTTGCTATGTCCCTGTAACTGCTTCAGGCGATCTTCCTTGAGCCGTACGTCGTAGTAGTCGTTCAGGTTGTCCAGACCGACCACATGGTCGCCCCGCGCCAGCAGGCGCAAGCAGGTGTGCATGCCTATGAAGCCAGCCGCGCCGGTTACCAGTATTTTCATATTTATGGACGTCCAATCGCGAAGTATTCCAGACCCGCCGTACGCACGTCTTTGGGTTCATACATATTGCGGCCGTCAAAGATGACCGGCGTCTTGAGCATGGTTTTGACAGCGGTAAAATCCGGGGCGCGGAACATCTTCCATTCGGTAACGATAGCCAGGGCATCCGCGCCTTGCAAGGCCGACATTGGCGTGTCCGTCAGCTTCAAGCGTGGGTCGTCACCAAATATGCGCCGGGTTTCATGCATCGCCACCGGGTCGTAGGCGGTAACGGTGGCGCCGCATGCCCACAAGCCTTTGATCAGCACGCGGCTCGGGGCATCACGCATGTCATCGGTATTGGGCTTGAATGCAAGTCCCCACAGGGCAATATTCTTGCCTCTCAGGTCAGCGCCGAAACGAGCAGTGATCTTGTCGAGCAACACTTCTTTCTGGCGCTCGTTAGCCGCTTCCACGGCATTGAGAATTCTTAACTCGCTGCCATATTCCTGTGCTGTACGTTGCATGGCCTGTACGTCTTTGGGGAAGCAGGAGCCGCCATAGCCGCAGCCCGCGTAGAGGAAGTGATAGCCGATGCGAGGGTCGGAGCCGATGCCGTGGCGCACGTGTTCGATATCCGCACCCATCTTCTCGGCCAGCAAGGCTAACTCATTCATGAATGAAATGCGGGTAGCCAGCATCGCATTGGCAGCATATTTGGTGAGTTCGGCGGACTTGATGTCCATCACGATCAGGCGGTCATGGTTGCGATTGAAGGGCGCATACAACGAGCGCATCATTTCAACAGCACGGGTGTCGTCGCTGCCGAGAACAATGCGGTCGGGGCGCATGAAGTCGTCTACCGCCGCACCTTCTTTAAGGAATTCAGGATTCGACGTGACGCTAAAATCGATTTTCACGCCGCGTTTGTTAAGTTCTTCCTGCACTGCAGCGCGCACTTTATCGGCGGTACCCACCGGCACGGTCGATTTGTCTACGATGACTTTGTATTCCTGCATATGCTGACCAATGGCGCGCGCTGCCGCGACCACATATTGCAGATCAGCCGAACCATCCTCGTCGGGCGGAGTGCCTACGGCGATGAACTGGATTACGCCATGCTTTGCGCTCTCAGACACATCTGTTGTGAATCGTAATCTGCCTGCTGCCACGTTGCGCTTGACCATATCCTCCAGGCCCGGCTCGTAAATCGGGATGCCGCCCTGCTTGAGAATGTTGATCTTGTTTACGTCAACATCCATACACAATACGTCGTTGCCTACTTCCGCCAAACAGGTGCCTGTCACCAGGCCCACATAGCCAGTGCCAATTACGGAAATTTTCATAGTGTTATGCCTTCTAAATAATTGCTGTAAGCCAAAGCTATTCCTTTTCTTAAATCAACTTCTGGCGCCCATCCCAGATTGCGGATTTTCGACACCTCCATGATCTTGCGCATCGTGCCATCGGGCTTGCTGGCGTCTTGAACGAACCTACCCTGGTAACCCACCACCTCGGCGACTATTTCCGCCAATTCACGTATGGTTAAATCCGTACCGGAACCGACATTGATGATTGGGCAGTGTGCCGGCTCGACGAGTGCGTCATAGCGCGTGTCCTCCAGGGTGGCGAGGAATACGAGTGCATTGGCGAGGTCATCCACATACAGGAATTCGCGCTTGGGTGTGCCGCTGCCCCACAGCACCACTTCTTTCGCCTCGGCAAATTTTGCCTCATGCATCTTGCGGATCAATGCAGGCAGGACGTGGGAATTGTTCAAGTCGTAGTGGTCGCCAGGGCCATACAAGTTGGTAGGCATTGCGGCCAGCCATTTGGTGCCGTATTCGCGGTTGTACGACCAGCACATTTCAATGCCGGCAATCTTGGCCAGCGCGTATGCGCGGTTAGTCGCTTCCAGTGGCCCCGTGAGCAGGTATTCCTCTTTGATCGGCTGTGGACAATCGCGCGGGTAGATGCATGAGCTGCCCAGGAAGATCAGGCGTTTCACTCTGGTCGCATAAGATGCCCGGCAGACGCTGGCCTCAACCTGCAAGTTGCTCATCAGGAATTCCACCGGGTAAGTGTTGTTGGCATGGATGCCTCCAACTTTGGCTGCCGCCAGGAACACGATCTCGGGGCGCTCTTGCTCAAACAGGCGCTGCGTGGCCGCGGCATCTTCCAGGTCAAGTTCGGCATGGGTGCGCATTGCGAGGTTGGTGTAGCCCTGGCGTTGCAGCTCGCGCACAATGGCGCTACCGGCTAGACCGCGATGGCCTGCGATGTAGATCTTAGTGTCTTTGTTCATAAATAAATTAGGTTCAAGGGGCAAGTTAAATTCGACGACAAGTGCAGGCTGTGCTTTTTTTATTCTGGCTCGGACGGCTTGGATTAGGCGGTGGAACATTTTCGATATTTCTTCGCATTCTTGTATCCACTCTTTGCCTGTGTCCCGAGGGATGTAACCTATTTCCATTCCTAATGTAAATCTGGGTTCTGACTTCTCCTGCGGAGCCTTTTGCATAGTTCAAAAAATTCGCTGGCTCTTTTTCTGAGTTTCTTTCATAAGCTTCTGCAATGTTCGATGGTATCGAAAGTCCTGCCCTGGTGATTTGATCCCGAAAACAAAAGTCTGTTAACTCAGTAGTCGTAGGGTGGGCAAGTCTCATCTGCCCACCATTATTGTATTGTCCGCGTGGGCAGGTAAAACTTGCCACCCTACACTCGCTCGATTTTTTACCTTACGCCTTTGATCTTAACTTGCACCTTGCACCTTGCACCTTGTACCTGAATTTAACGCCTGATTCGGAATGCGCTACGCAACTCGGTCCAGCGTGCCGCTTGTTCGGGTTGTTCCTTGGCGCGTTGCGTTGCTTCCCTGACGAAAGCCCAGATCACCGCAAGAAAGAACGCCACCAGCGTCGCCAGGATCACGATCTGGTTGCGCTTGGGTTTGGATTTTCTTTCTGGCGGAATCGCTTTGTCCAGCACTTGTATCATTGGGAAGTCTTTGGCTTCGTCCATTTTGGCCATGGCAAATTGCTTGGCGAGGATTTCCCACAGCGCCTCCTGATACTTTAAATTCCGCATCGCGTCGAGGTAGTGCAGGCTGGTATTGGGTGTTCTATCCAATTGAATTTCTGCGTCAGTGAGTTTGTCTCTCGCCTGACGTAATTGCTGCTCAAAAAATGTTCGTTTCAGCGAGGCATCCGTCACCGCGTTGGTTTGCATCATCGTATTCAACTCTTCGATGAAGGCATTGGCCATATCCGCAGCACGCTTGGGATCAAGGTCACTCACTTCTACAGCGATGACGCCATCTTTGCCTGAGGTAAAAGTAGAGCTACCTTCCAGCGCGTTGAGCGTATCCGTCTGGGTTTTGGTTTCATAGAGCCGCTGCAAATCGAATCGTTTCGCGATTTTTTCCAGCATGGTGCGACTCTTCAGCATGGCCAGATAAAGATCGTTTGGATTCTTAAGGCCCAGCGAACCTCCCGCCAAGCTTGCCAACCCGCCCAGTTGGCCGAGCATCGCGCTGGCCGAAGACTGGCTTTGTTGCGGCGGCAAAATTTTGGCTGAGCCGGTATAGATATTCGGCAAGCTAAGCGCATAGCCGAGCGCAAGCAGCGCAACCGCGAAGGTCACCTTGATGATCATCGCCTTGTTTTTGGCGAGCACAAGCAAGAGATCGAGCAGATTGATTTCGTCGTCTTCGGCGGGCTCTTGCAGCGTGAAATTAGTTTGATTTTCAGTCATGATTACTTACGGCGACGCTTTTATTGCACAATAAACTACAGGCCCAATACCTTCAAGCCGGCAACCCCGAGTGCAAACTGGTAGATGATTTGCGTCCAATCCTTCAACTCTTTGGTGAACTGGAATTTATCCAGCATCTCTGGAACGATGATGGCATCTCCCGGCTGCAGACCATGACTCGTAAACGAGTTAAAGAAAAACAAATAGCTGGAATTTTGCGCACTCGCAACAGAGCCGTCCGCGCGCAACAGATAGATGCGGTCTTTATCCGCATCACGCGTTGGGCCTCCCGCCTGCTCAAGGTAATCACTGACGCGCCGGCCTGATTTGTACATGAACGCGTTCTCGTTATAGACCATTCCCATCACGCTAACCACGGAGGGTTTGGATGGCACTATCAAACGATCGCCATCCTCCAGCACGATATCCGGTAACTCATCGGCCATTCCTACATTACTTTCGTTAATTTCCAGCACCACCCGGCCTGTCGCCTTAACCCCGCGCATTTTTTCGACAACCGTTAACTGGGCATCCGCCGCGGCCTTGCTCGATGCGGCGTCTTCACCCGATAACGCCCCTCGCTCTTTGCCTGCCAAATTGCGCCGTATGCTCTGTTCCATTTTATCGAGCATTTCATCCAGCTTTTTTTGCTGCAAGGCACGCACCGATTCGCGATCAAACTCCGCACCAAACAAAAACGCATTTGGCGTGAAGCCGCCTACCCGCTTGACCAAGCCGCGCAACGTTTCTCCGGGCAACGACTTGTACACACCCGCAGCAGCAATTTCACCCTCGAGGCGAACATACACGCTTCGATTGGCGATCGGCACCTGAATGTCGTCCTGTGAAAAGATGGTGATCAAATCGCCGGGCTGCAATTGCATGTTTTGCTGGGCATCGCCTGCTATGGCCTTGGCCAAATTGAAGGGAATAAGCTGGGTGGTGAGCTCGTCTATTTTTAAACGTTCGATCAGCGCATATTCCCAATTGATTTCGGACACGCTGCGCTTGATTTCGCCTTGTAGCCAGCTTTGTCCCTGAGTATGGTTTTGCCCCTGAGTACGGTCCTGCCCCTGAGTACGGTCCTGCCCCTGAGTACGGTCCTGCCCCTGAGTACGGTCCTGCCCCTGAGTACGGTCCTGCCCCTGAGTGCGGTCTTGCCCCTGACGGTCTTGGCCAGAAACGTGTTGTTGTGTTGCCATATTTTGCTTGACCCAGTAATCAGGCGTAATCAAGGCATGCCTGTCGGGAATAAGATCGCTGACGCGCATTCCTTCTTTGTATGGATAGCGGCCCGGCTCGGCAACGTTACCGCGCAAGGTAACGGCATTTTCAAAGCGCGGCCCTAATGATCGCACGCGCACCAGATCTCCATCCTTGAGCAGATGTGCCAAACCGGCTTTATCCAGCTGCAGCTCTTCTACCCTGCGCACCTTGCGCTCATCGATACGCTCCAGCAGAACGTTCCCTGCCTTCGCCGTAGTAGTCATCCCGCCGGACAATTCCAGCAACTCCCCCAACGTGGTTTTATCGCCTTTCAGTTCATAAATGGCCGGAGTGCTGACTCCCCCATAAATAGCCACCAATTGTCCCGCAGGCGGGATATAAATAATATCGCCCGGCATTAACGAAATATCTTTGCTCTTGTCGCCCTTCAGCAAAAAATCGTACAAGTCCAATTCCGTGACAATCTTGCCATTGCGTTTCACCTGGATGTTGCGCAAAGATCCTCTGGACGATGGCCCGCCGGATACGAACAAGGTGTTCACCAGCGTACTGAGCGAGCTGATGGTATAGACCCCCGGCTGTTGTGCCTGGCCAACTACAAAAACCTGGATGGAGCGCAATCGTCCCAGCGTAACGTTCAATTGAAAATTGCGGAACACCTTGCCGATCGAATTTTTCAGGTGCTGCTGCAAATCCTGGTAGCGGACACCCGCCACATTGATGCTGCCCACTTTGGGCAAATCGACTGCCCCATTCCTGTTCACGACCGTGGTGTAGTCAATATCAATGTTGCCCCACGCCTTGATGACCAGTTCATCTCCCGGCCCGATCAAATAATCCGGCGTGACGGGTGCATTGTCCACCGGCGCAAAAGTAGAAGCTTCGCCAAAGAACAAGTTGTGACCGTAAATCGGCAAGAGACTTCCCACTGATTGCGCAATGAATTCCTGAAACTCATTTTTTTCTTCAACCTGGACTTGTGGTGGATTTTTTTCGCTCGGATTGATTTGTTCCAGCAGCGGGCCGGGTCGCGCTTTTTTTGTCAGTGTGGGATTTGCTCCAATACCCACCACGCCACCTGAAGGCATTCCGCCCGAAGCGACCGCACTCAAACAAGCCGCCTGCAAATCAGCCGAGGGCAGGCTGTTGCATTTTTCACTGGAGACGGACGAAGCACCACCCCCGCCCAACATTGCTGCCCGACCCGATGCGGGGATCAGCAACGCAATTGCACATGCGAACACTATTAATTGCAGCCTGACGATTCCTGGTTTGTTGTTCACATTACCAACCATCTACTCACACCCTCGTTAATTTCTGCGTTATACCCGCCTCACTACTGACCACCACGATACTTCCATATCGCGGGAGTAACCAATTCGGCGCGCATTCTATCACCAATCGACCTTCGCTAGACCTGCCGCCATAAGGAGATTAAGCCAGGGTTTCGCCGCCTGTTCGATCCAGTGGGAAACTGCAGTGAAATGCTGGCGAAAAATCCGCTTAAGCAATCTTGCCCAGCTTGCGATCTTCCCTGATCATGTCGCTCGCTCTCTCGGCGAACATCACCACCGGTGAACAGGTGTTGCCGGAGAGTATCGTCGGCATGATGGACGCATCCACCACGCGCAGACCGGCGATGCCATGCACGCGCAAGCGCGTGTCGACCACGGCCATAGCGTCATCGCCCATCTTGCAGGTGCCGGACGGATGGAAAATGGTCGTGCCGATGTCGCCTGCCGCTTTGACCAATTCTTCATCGCTTTGCAAGGCCATGCCGGGTTTGAACTCTTGCGGCACAAAACGCTGCAAGGCCGGAGCGGAGACGATGCGGCGTGTCAGGCGCAGCGAAGCGGCCGCCATTTTCCGGTCGCCCTCGGTGGACAGATAGTTGGGCTGGATCAACGGCGCATCGCGGCTGTCGGCACTCTTGATGCGGATATGACCACGGCTTTCCGGATGCAGGTTGCACACCGAGGCGGTGAAGGCCGGGAAGTCGTGCAGCGGCTCGCCGAACTTGTCGAGCGACAAAGGTTGCACGTGGTATTCCAGGTTGGGCGTGGGCTGGCTTTCGTCCGAGCACACAAACGCGCCGAGCTGGCTGGGCGACATCGACAGCGGGCCGCTGCGAAACAGCAGATATTCCAGCCCCATGCCGATCTTTCCCAGCAGGGTACCGGAGGTCTCGTTCAGCGTGCGCGTGTTCTGCACCCTGAACGCCATGCGCAGTTGCAAATGATCCTGCAGGTTCTCGCCGACGCCGCGCAATTCATGCACGACCGGAATACCATGCTGTTGCAGCAACTCAGCCGAGCCGATGCCGGAACATTGCAATATCTGTGGCGAACTCACCGCACCCGCAGCGAGCAGAGTTTCGAGCGTGGCATCGGCCTCGAAGAGTTGATCGCCTTGCCAGAACTCCACGCCGATGACGCGCTTGCCCGCAAAGCGTAAACGCCGCACCGAGGCGTTGGTGATGACTTTCAAATTGGCGCGCTTCAGCGCGGGACGCAAAAAACCTTTCGCGGCATTCCAGCGCACGCCGCGTTTCTGGTTCACTTCGAAATAGCCGCAGCCTTCATTGTTGCCGCGATTAAAGTCGATGACTTTGGGAATACCGACCTCGGCGGCTGCATCGCGAAACGCGTCGAGGATCTCCCAGGACAAACGCTGCTGCTCGACCCGCCATTCACCGCCGGTGTTATGCATCTCGTCCGCGCCGCGCGCGTAGTCTTCCGAACGTTTGTAGTAGGGCAGCACATCGTCCCAGCCCCAGCCGGTGTTGCCGAGCGCCTGCCACTTTTCATAATCGCGCTTCTGCCCACGCATGTAGATCATGCCGTTGATCGACGAGCTGCCGCCGAGCACGCGGCCGCGCGGATAACCGATGGCACGGCCGTTCAGTCCGGGCTCGGGTTCGGTCTTGAAGCACCAGTCGGTGCGCGGGTTGCCAATGCAATGCAGATAGCCGACCGGGATATGGATCCACAGATAGTTATCCTTGCCACCCGCTTCCAGCATCAGCACCTTGATGTCGGGGTCGCTGCTGAGACGGTTGGCCAGCACGCAACCGGCAGTGCCGCCGCCGATGATGATGTAGTCGTAGTTGCCGATTGATGTAGTCATGATGGTGTCGATCAAATCTCTTAAATCCAAAAAACTTCAAAAACCTGCCACAGAGATCACAGCGCACACAGAGAGAATCCATTGCCAAACCGGTTTATCGCTCGCACAGGAAGACCAAGTGATCTATAAAAACGCTGAAACTCGCTTTTCTCTTTGACCTCTGTGTTCTCTGATCTGACTACTAGCCATTCGACTAGGCAGTCAAATAACGCCAGCCAAGTCGCTGGTTATGTGGCTAACTATTTTCGCCTTTATTAATCGTAAAAATATTACGCCTAGGCCAACGCCTCCTCTATCAACTCGATCCAGTGCCGCACCGGAATGTCCGTGCCGCTTTGCAGGTGCGCCTGGCAGCCTATGTTGGCGGTAGCGATCTGCACCGGGCTGCCGCTTTGCAGCGCGCCCAATTTGTTATGCAGCAACTGCTGCGATAATTCTTTCTGCAGGATCGAATAGGTTCCCGCCGAACCGCAGCACAAATGTTTGTCCGCTACCTGTGTCAGCTCGTATCCTGCCTTGCTCAGCAACTCTTCGATCACGCCGACGATCTTCTGCCCATGCTGCAGGGTGCAGGGGGAATGAAATGCCGCCTTGCCGCGTTGTTCAGGTTTAAGCAAGCGCAGCAGTCCATTTTTTTCTGCGGCGAGTATCTCGCTCAAGTCTCGGGTGATGCTGGAAATCTTTGCCGCCTTGCTTGCATAAGCCGTATCGTTACGCAGCAGATGGACATATTCTTTCACCATCACACCGCAGCCGCTCGCAGTCATCACCACCGCCTCTGCGCCTTGTTCCACTTGCGGCCACCATGCGTCGATATTGCGGCGCATGTACTCCAGCCCGTCTTCATGTGCATTCAAATGATAGCTGACCGCGCCGCAACATCCGGCTTTTTCTGCACTCGATAAAGTAATGCCCAGCCTGTCCAGCACGCGCGCGGCTGCGGCATTGGTGTTGGGCGCAAGGCCGGGTTGCACGCAGCCTTGCAGTACCAGCATGCTGCGCGCATGTCGTGTAGTCGGCCAAGGTTTTGCAGGCTGTGTGATGGGCACGCTCTTGGCCAGTGTGCCGGGCAACAGCGGACGCAACATGCGGCCCAGCGCAAGCAATAAATTAAATATCGCAGTGCGCGGCAGCACCGCGCGCAACAGCCAGCGCTGCACAGACTGCCACAAACCGCGCCCGGTTTTCTCTTCGGCAATCGCGCGACCGATGTCCACCAAACGTCCGTATTGCACGCCCGATGGGCACGTGGTTTCGCAGGAGCGGCAGGTCAGGCAGCGATCCAGATGCAGCATGGTTATATCGGTGACCTCTGCGCCTTCGAGCATTTCCTTGATTAAATAGATGCGCCCGCGCGGACTGTCCAGCTCGTTGCCCAGCAATTGGTAGGTGGGACAAGTGGCGGTGCAAAATCCGCAATGCACACAGGCGCGCAGGATGGCCTCCGCCTCCTGACCGTTAGCGCTGTGTTTGAATTCGTCGGTAAGATTAGTTTGCATGTCATTTAAACCTGAAAAAATCTATTAGCCACATAACCAGCGACTTGGCTGGCGTTATTTGCCTGCCTAGTCGAATGGCTGGTAGTCACATCAGAGAACACAGAGCTCACAGAGGAGAAGCAATTGGTTGCCATGAACATTGATTTCATCCATCAGGTAAGCTGGAAAAATAGGGAAAACCAACTTCATCTCTGTGTCCTCTGTGATCTCTGTGGCTTGCATTACGGTTTTTGGGTTAAAGTTCCTGATACATGCGACCGGGATTGAAGATGCCGTGCGGATCAAATGCTTTCTTCAAGCGCTGGTGCACTATCAGCAGCGGTGGCGTCAGCGGATGAAACGGTTCGGCTATGGGTGTAGTACTGCGAAACAGCGTCGCGTATCCGCCGAGCGCAGCAGCAGCCTCGCGGATGGTTGCCGGCGATGCATCGCTCGCCAGCCAGCGCAACGCGCCACCCCACTCGATCAGTTGCCGTGCCGACACATTGATAGCCACATTGCTCTCAAGCACATTGAACGTTGCTGCGGCCGAAGGCAGCGACAAACGCCACAGCGTTTTCGCCGATTGAAAAAATTCATGCTGCTGTTCGCGCACGCTGTGCCAGAAACTAGCTGCATCTTGCACCACCTCACCGCCGAGTTTCTGCCGCACCGACTTAATTGCAGCAACAGCGCCGGACAAGCGCACCGTCAGCACGCCGTCGTTATAGCAAGTCGCAGACAGCGACAATGGCTGCGCCGCCCAGCGATTCATCGTTTCCAATGCCTCGCGCTCTGCCATGTCGAAACGCAAAGTCAGCTCTTCGGCGGGCAGCGGCAAGATTTTCAGCGACACTTCCAGCAACACACCCAAGGTGCCGAGCGAACCCGCCATCAAACGCGACACGTCGTACCCGGCGACATTCTTCATCACCTGTCCGCCGAAACGCAGATCATCGCCCTTGCCGTCTATCATGCGCACGCCCAGCACGTAGTCGCGCGCTGCACCCGCATAGGCGCGGCGCGGACCGGACAATCCGGCGGCGATGCAGCCGCCCAGCGTCGCACCCGCACCGAAATGCGGCGGCTCGAACGGCAACATCTGTCGATTGACCGCCAACGCCGCCTCGATCTCGGTCAGCGGCGTACCGGCGCGCGCGGTGAGCACCAGCTCGGTAGGCTCATAAGAAACAATTCCGCGATACGGGGTCACGTCCAGTGTAGTCCCCTGCACTGCGCGGCCGTAGAACGATTTACTGCCTGATCCTTGGATGCGCAGCGGGCGGCGTTCGCGTCCTGCTTCACGCACGGTGTTGCTGAGTTGTTCGATGATGTCCTGCATCGCTCTATATTTTTATTTATTACAAACGAGGAATATCGGGGAACGGCACCTGCCCGCGATGAACATGCATGCGGCCGTGTTCTGCGCAGCGATGCAAGGTAGGAATCACCTTGCCGGGATTGAGCAGACCGGACGGGTCGAATGCCTGCTTCACCTCGCGGAAACGCTGCAACTCTGCCTCTTTGAACTGCGCGCACATCTGGTTGATCTTCTCGATGCCGACGCCGTGCTCGCCGGTGATGGTGCCACCCACTTCGACACACAGCTCCAAAATCTTTCCGCCGAGTTCTTCGGCGCGATGAAATTCACCGGGCTGGTTGGCGTCGTACAAAATCAACGGGTGAAGGTTGCCGTCACCGGCATGAAATACATTGGCGACACGCAGGCCATATTCTTTTGACAATTCGTCGATGCGCTTCAGCACATGACTCAATTCGCGGCGCGGGATGGTGCCGTCCATGCAGTAGTAATCGGGTGACAGCCGCCCCACTGCGGGGAACGCAGCCTTGCGCCCGGCCCACAACCTGAGTCTATCCGCCTCATTCGCCGAGGTGCGCAACGAGGTTGCGCCGCAGCGTGCAAGAATCGCCTGCATCCTGGCGATCTCATCGGCGACCTCCTCCGGCGTGCCATCCGACTCGCACAACAATATCGCTTCGGCATCCAGCGGGTAACCGGCATGCACAAAATCTTCCGCCGCCTTGATCGAGAGTTTGTCCATCATCTCCAGTCCTGCCGGGATGATACCCGCCGCGATGATCTCGCCCACCGCATTGCCCGCCTCTGCCACGGTGGCGAACGCGGCCATCACTACTTGCGCAAGTTCCGGCTTGGGCAGCAGCTTGACCGTCACCTCGGTGATCACACCGAGCATGCCCTCGCTGCCGGTGAATAGTGCGAGCAGATCATAGCCGGGCGTATCGAGCGACTCGGCGCCGATCTCCAGCAGCTCTCCTTCCATCGTGTACGCGCGCACCTTGAGCACGTTGTGTACGGTGAGGCCGTATTTCAGGCAATGCACGCCACCGGCATTCTCCGCGACATTGCCGCCGATGGAACACGCGATCTGGCTGGACGGGTCGGGTGCGTAATACAGACCATGTTGCGCCGCCGCTTCGGAGATCGCCAGATTGCGCACGCCGGGCTGCACGCGCGCGATACGCGCGAACGGGTCGAGCGAGATAATGCGCTTGAACTTCGACAGGCTGAGCAGCACGCCGTCAGAGAGCGGCAACGCCCCGCCCGACAAGCCCGTGCCCGCGCCGCGCGCCACCACTGCCACATTTTCGCGGCGGCACAGCAGCAAAATGTCGCGCACCTGCGCTTCGGTTTCCGGCAGCACGACCATCATCGGTACCTGACGGTAAGCCGACAGGCCGTCGCACTCGAAGGGCTTCAGGTCTTCCTGCTCGAACAGCACGGCGTCCGAGGGGAGAATTGTCTGCATCTGTTTTATCAGATCATGCTTCATAGTGTCAGTACAAAACCTCTTTCATCATATAGAGGTACCTTACATTTTTTCGTAGCAATAATTGGTCAGGAATTCCACCATCGGTTCCTTGGCGAGCAACTCTTCGAACACTGCCGCGGCCTGCCGATAATTCCCCTCGACAAAACGTTTCTCGCGCACGCCTGCCGTGATGATCGCCAATGCCTCCGGGATCATCGCGCGTACCATTTCCTGCGTGACCTTGCGCCCGTCGTCCAGCACGCCGCGCGGGTTATGTATCCACTGCCACACTTGCGAACGGGATATCTCGGCAGTCGCCGCGTCTTCCATCAAATTATGTATCGGCACGCAGCCCGTGCCCGCCAGCCAGGCGCCGAGGTAGGCGATCGCCACTTCGATGTTGAAGTGCAGCCCCGCTTCGGTGATCGGTCCTTGCGGTTCGAATTTCAACAGATCGGCAGCCGTTGCTTTCACATCTTCGCGTTTTTTGTTCAACTGGTTCGGTGCAGGCATCAGCCGGTCGAATATCTCCATCGCGACCGGCACCAGCCCGGGGTGCGCAACCCAGGTGCCATCATGCCCATCGCCTGCTTCGCGCTCCTTGTCGGCGCGCACCTTGGCCAGTGCTGCATCGTTTGCCGCCGGATCGTTTTTGATCGGAATCTGCGCAGCCATCCCGCCGATGGCGTGCGCGTTGCGGCGGTGGCAGGTCTTGATCAGCAGCAATGAGTAAGCGCGCATGAAGGGCGAAGTCATCGTGACCAGGCCACGGTCGGCGAGGATGAAATCCGGGTTGCGCCCGAATTTTTTGAAGCAACTGAAGATGTAGTCCCAGCGCCCGCAGTTCAGCCCGGCGGAATGTTCGCGCAATTCATAAAGAATTTCGTCCATCTCGAAAGCGGCGAGTATCGTTTCGATCAGCACCGTCGCCTTGATCGTGCCGCGCGGGATGCCCAAGCGTTGCTGGGCATGGATGAACACGTCGTTCCACAGCCGGGCCTCGAGATAGCTTTCCATCTTGGGCAGATAAAAATACGGCGCGGTGCCGCGCGACAGCAGCGCCTTTGCATTGTGGAAAAAATACAGGCCGAAGTCGAACAGGCTGGCGGACACCGGCCTGCCGTCCACGGTCACATGTTTCTCCACCATGTGCCAACCGCGCGGGCGCATGAACATCACCGAGGTTTTTTCGTGCAGCGCATAGGCCTTGCCATCCGGGTTAACAAACGTGATGGCGCGCGCAACGGCATCGCGCAAATTGATCTGCGCGTCGATCACGTTGTGCCAGGTCGGCGTCATTGAGTCTTCCATGTCCGCCATGTATACATTCGCACCGGCATTGAGTCCGTTGATCAGCATCTTGCGCTCTGCGGGGCCGGTTAATTCGACGCGCCGGTCTAACAGTTCGGCAGGCACCGGCGCGATGGTCCAGTCGCTGTTGCGCACGGCAGCAGTCTCGGGCAAGAAATCTGGCCGCTTGCCTGCATCCAGCTCGGCCTGACGCTGCACCCGGCGCTTGAGCAGAGATTGCCGCACCGGCTCGAACTTGCGCGCCAGCTCGGCGATGAATGTCAGCGCCTCGGAAGTGAGGATGCTGGATTGCTCAGGCGTGACCGGAACAGTGATATTGATGCCAGCTGGATAATTCATGATCGTGTCCTCTTTAATAAACGCATCATGCAACGCGATTCTGCGCTGTGCCTGCGACAAAGGCTTCGATGTTGTCGATAAGCTGATCGGCCAAGGTCTGCATCGCAGCTCTCCCCGACCAGGCGATGTGCGGGGTCAGGATGAAGTTGGGCAGATTAATGTCCAGCAGCGGATGTCCTTGAGTCGGCGGCTCCTTGCCCAGCACGTCGAACCCGGCACCGGCTATGCGCCCGGAACGCAGGGCTTCCAGCAATGCAGCTTCGTCCACCAGACCGCCGCGTGCGGTATTGATCAGCAGCGCATCGGGTTTCATGCGCGCGAATTCCGCGGTGCTGATAAGGTGACGGGTCTGCTCGTTCAAAGGAAGATGCAAGGTTATCACGTCGCTTTCACGCAGCACTGTGTCGAACGCAGTGTAACCCTGACGCACCTCGGCAACACCCTTGTGCTCGGCGAGCAGCACTTTCATGCCGAACGCCAGCGCGATCTGCGCCACCGCTTTGCCGATCGCACCATGCCCGATGATGCCCAGCGTGCTGCCGTATAAGTCGCGTACCGGGTGGGTGAACAAACAGAACTGCGTGGATTTTTGCCACGCACCGTTGAGCACGTCGGCGCGGAATGCCAGCAGGTTGCGGCGCAACGCCAGCATCAGCATGAAGACGTGCTCGGGCACGGTGTGCACCGAGTAGTTGCGGATATTAGACACGACGATGCCGCGTTCTCGGCAACATTCGATGTCCACGTTGTCCGTACCGGTAGCCGCGACTGCGACCATCTTCAACATGGGCAATTGCTCCAGCGTTTCCCGTTTTAGTTGCACCTTGTTGGTGATCGCGATGGTCGTATCCTTGAGCCGTTCTACCACCTGATCGGTGGTTGTAGCCGTATACTCTTCCCACTGGTGGGCAAAGGCCGGGCGACGAATGTCGGCAATGATGCTGGCGCTATCGAGAAAGACAATTTTTTCCATGATATAAAACTTATTTTCCGCCCATCCCGGACATGCGCGCTATGACCTTGACGATGGCAGCGGAATCCAGATCGGCGTCGCCGGTGCCCATCAGCGCGTTGAGATGCTGGGTGACCAAGGCTGCGGCGGGCAGCGCCACGCCCAACTGGTGCGCGGTTTCCATCACGATGCGCATGTCCTTCTGGTGCAGGCCGACCTTGAAGCCGGGTTTGAAATCGTTGTCCAGCATACGCTTGCCGTGCACTTCCATGATCTTGCTGCCGGCGAACCCGCCCATCAGCGCCTCGCGCACCTTGGACGGGTCGGCTCCGTTCTTGCGCGCGAAAGTGAGCGCTTCAGCTACGGCCTCGATGGTCACCGCCACAACGATCTGGTTGCACGCCTTGGCCACCTGTCCCGCACCGCTGTCGCCGATGTGGACGATGTTCTTGCCCATGCACTCGAACAGCGGTTTGACGCGCTCGAACACTTGGGTTTTTCCACCGACCATGATGGACAGCGTGGCGTTGATCGCACCGGTCTCGCCGCCTGATACGGGTGCGTCCAGCATGTCGATGCCCTGCTTCGCCAGACGTTCCGCAAATACTTTCGTCGCAGTCGGCGAGATGGTGCTCATGTCGACGATCACGCTGCCGCTGCGCAAATTTTTGGCAATGCCCTGCTCGCCAAATATCACGCTTTCCACATCCGGCGTATCGGATACCATCGTGAAGATCACATCGGCATGCTTGGCAACTTCAGCGGCCGTTGCACAAGCGGTGGCACCCGCTTCGACCAGCGGATGCAATGTTTCGGGACGGCGCGCATAGGCCCACAGCTTGTAGCCGCCCTTCATCAGATTGAGCGCCATGGGACGGCCCATGATGCCGGGGCCGATGAATCCAATATTGATTGCCATATCCGTTCTCCTATTCATTCATGCTGATGTAATAAGTTCATCCAAAATCACAATTCAAGCCACAGAGAACACAGAGGACACAGAGAGTGACAGACCTCCCTCCACCTTTTGCTGGCTTACCCAACAGGTAAATCAATCCGCATTACACCCGTTTGTTTTTCTCTGTGATCTCTGTGTTCTCTGTGGCCCAAAGATTTATTTAGCTTCACCAGCGCACTTAACCCAGTGTTGGCATCGTCAGTGTGGAAGTGCTGCGCTCCGCCACTTCCGGCCAGCGCGTGGTGATCGCCTTGGTGCGCGTGTAGAAATATACGCCTTCCATGCCGTGCATGTGCAGGTCGCCGAACAGCGAGGACTTCCAGCCGCCGAAGGAGAAGAACGCCATCGGCACCGGGATAGGCACGTTGATGCCGACCATGCCGACTTCGATCTCGTTCTGGAAGCGCCGCGCCGCAGCGCCCGAAGCGGTGAAGATCGCGGTGCCGTTGGCGTACTGATTTGCGTTGACCATGTTGATCGCCTCGTCGAAAGTCGCGACACGCAGCACGATCAGCACCGGACCGAAGATTTCTTCCTTGTAGATCGTCATATCGGTGCTGACATTATCGAACAGTGTTGGCCCAACGAAGAAACCTTTTTCGTGACCCGCCACCTTGATACCGCGTCCGTCGGTGACCAGCTTCGCGCCCTGCTTTACACCGCTGTCTATGTAACCGACGATCTTGTCGCGATGCTGTGCCGAAATAACCGGGCCCATATCGACGCCTTTTTTGTCGCCGGGACCGACCACCAGCTTCTCGGCTCTGGACTTCAATTTAGCCACCAGCTTGTCGGCGACATCACCCACCGCGACCACGGTGGAGATCGCCATGCAGCGCTCGCCTGCGGATCCATAGGCCGCACCCATGATCGCGTCGGCGGTGAAATCCAGTTCAGCATCTGGCAACACGATCGCGTGATTTTTCGCTCCTCCCAGCGCCTGCACACGCTTGCCGTGGTGCGCGGCGGTCTCGTAGATATATTTCGCGATCGGTGTCGAACCGACGAAAGAAATGGAACGCACATCGGGATGCATCAGCAATGCGTCGACCGCCTCCTTGTCGCCGGGCACGACGTTGAACACGCCATCAGGCAGCCCAGCTTCCTTGAACAATTCGGCCATGCGCAAACTGCATGATGGCACTTTCTCGGAAGGCTTGAGGATGAAGGTATTGCCGCAGGCAATCGCGATCGGGAACATCCACATCGGCACCATCGCCGGGAAGTTGAACGGTGTGATGCCCGCGCATACGCCTATCGGCTGCAGCATGGAATGGCAATCGACACCGCGTCCGACGTTCTCGGCATGTTCGCCCTTAAGCAGATGCGGTGCACCGACTGCGAACTCCACTACCTCGATGCCGCGCTGCACCGAACCGGCAGCGTCTTCCAGCGTCTTGCCGTGTTCTTCGCTGGCCAGTTGCGCCAGTTCGGCGCGATGCGTTTCGAGCAGGTCGCGGAATTTATTCAGAATGCGGCTGCGGCGAAGCGGCGTGGTATCGCGCCATCCTGGGAATGCAGCCTTGGCAGCGGCAATCGCTGCTTCCACATCTGAACTACTGGCTAACGGCACCTGGCGTATAACCTCGCCACTGGCCGGATTGGTTACGTCTGCCAGACGTGAACTGCGGCTAGTGGTGCGCTGGCCATTAATCCAGAGTTGCAAAATTGGTTTTGACATGTTGTTCTCCTGAAACTTTAAATATTTTCTGTATTAACCAAGGCGGTTTTCTATAGTGTTTTACCCTTGATATATCGGAACTCCTGTGTCGCACCCGCATACCCCCATGAGTCGGCGCGCACTTCATGTATGACGATATAGCTTGCCGGATCGAGACTTCCCAAGACCGCTTCAAATTCAGCAAAAACTTTATTTATGTACTCGGCCTTTTCGTTTTTCGTGTTTGTTCCCTCTGTCACCTTGATGTCGAGGTAAAAAGTTTTTACATGCTGCGATGAAAGTGATGTTCCTCCAATGAACCAATGTTGTGCTGGCATGTACTCGATTGCAACCGAAGTCAGTTCCTTCTTCTTGTGCAATACGTCGGCAGTCAGCTCAGTCAGGAAGGCAGCTACCTTGCTTGTCGTTTCAGAAGATTGTGGTGCGCATATCTTGACGTTCAAATAGGGCATGTTGCCTCCTCGATTATTTTAGTGAAGGAAGGTTAATGTAACGACAATTGGTCTCGCGAATAAACATCGCGCCGACCAAGCCAACTATCGCAAAGCCCAGCATGACGCCCAAGCCGATTTGATAATTATGTTCCGAGTAGATCCGAGCACCAGCCAGCGCCCGGCCATCCCAGCCCTGATCCATCGCCCAGCCCACCAAGGGTTGCAATATCGCGGCGCCGAGGAAAGCGCCGGTATTGATCACGCTGGTTGCCATGCCAGCCAGCGCGGGCGGGTTCACTTCCTTGACGCTGGCCCAGGTCAGCGTGAATCCCGACGCGCCCAAACCCATCAACGCAAACAGCGGATAGCTGAGTTCGGCTGACATATGCCACGCAAACACAATCGGCAGCCAGCTCAACACGTACAGCATGATGCCGCCGACGATCACCGGCAATCGTTTGCCGAGCCGGTCGGACAGCATGCCGGACAACATCGCGCCGACCGCAAAGGAAAACAGCAGTAGCATGGTGTGGTTGGCCGCGACGTTGCGTTCCATGCCATAGACATCGCGCAGGTAGGGCACGCCCCACAGGCCGGCAAAGGCGAACAGGCTGCCGCCTACACCCAGGTTGGGCCAGAAGCCGGGCCAGCTTGCGCGGTTCTTCATCACCTTGAGCAAACCATCGAACCAGTGCCCCTGATGGGGTGGATGCGATTCCTTGCCTTCCATTTCGCGCATCGACGGCAAGCCCGCCTCGCCGGGATGGCTGCGCACCAACAACCAGGCCAGCACACCCAGCACAATGGAAAATATTCCGACCGTTTCGAACACGTTGCGCCAGGAGGTATGCGTCACCGCCCAGACCAGCGGTGTGGCGGCAAGCACCGAGCCGAGGTTGCCGAGCAGGATGGACATGCCGCCGACCGAGCCGTAGTGCCGGTCATGGAACCACACCGAATTGAGCTTCATCAACGAGATGAACATCGAGGAAACACCTAGGCCGATCAATATCCGCCCCACCGTGGCGACCGCCAGCGTATCGGCCATGCCGAACAACAGCGAACCCACGCCGGCAAGCATGGCGCCGATCGCGACGATCTTGCGTATCCCGAGTGTATCGGCCATCACGCCGACCGGGATCTGCATCACGGTGTAAGTGTAAAAATAGGCGGCTGCCAACGCGCCCAGCTCGGCACCGCTGGCGAGGAAGGATTGCTGCAGATCGGTCGCGATCGCCGCCGGTGCCATGCGATGAAAAAATGCCAGCATGTAACCCAGCACCACCAGCGTGTAGCTGGTCCAGCGGAGGCGACGCATGCGGTGGTGGATGTGTGTGGTCATGGTGAAGAAATCAGTTCGGGAACATCCATCAACATAATGAACCTAAAAAAGCTGTTAGCCACAGAGAACACAGAGCTCACAGAGAAAAAAACGGTTGAAACAAAATCCTGGATCACCTATTTCAAGTGCTATGGTAACGCGCGAACTCTCTGTGGGCTCTGTGGCTTGAATTATGGTTTTGAGTTTTTGGGTGTGCTGCGCGCACCCTATCAAAGCAATTATTAATGAGCAGCACCGAGATAGGCTGCCTTCACCGCCGGATCATTCTTCAATTGCTCGGCCGGGCCATGCACCGAGATACGGCCGTTTTCCAGCACGTAACCGTAGTCGGCGACATCCAGCGCGGCGGCGGCAAACTGCTCGACCAGCAGCATCGTGATACCGCGCGCCTTCAGCTCGCGGATGATGCGAAATACTTCTTTCACCAGCAGCGGCGCCAAACCCATCGACGGTTCATCCAGCAGCAGCACGTCGGGGTTGAGCATCAGCGCACGTCCCATCGCCAGCATCTGCTGCTCGCCGCCGGATAGCGTGCCCGCCAGTTGCGCTTCACGTTCCTTGAGGCGGGGGAACAAATCAAATACGCGCTTCAGGTCACCCTGCACATCGCCGCGCTCGCGCCCGAAAGTCAGGCGCGGGAAGGCGCCCAGCAACAAATTGTCGGTCACCGACAGCGTGGAGAACACGCGCCGCCCCTCCGGCGAATGCGCCAGTCCCGCACGGGTGATCTTGTTCGATGCCAGACCGGTGATATTTTTTCCATTCAGCGTGATGTTGCCGCTCATCGGCCTGATCATGCCCGACACCGAGCGCATCGTCGTGGTCTTGCCCGCCCCGTTGGAGCCGATCAGCGTGACCACTTTGCCCTGCGGCACCTCGACCGAGATGCCGTGCAGCACTTCGACCTTGCCATAACCTGCGTGTAGATTTTGAATTTGCAACATGATGAAATCTCCTCAAGCAGCGGCGCTGCCGCCAAGATACGCTTCAATTACCTTCTCATCTGATTGCACTTGAGCCGGTGTTCCTTCCGCAATCTTCTGGCCGAAGTCCAGCACCGTCACCTTGTCGCAGATGCTCATCACCACATCCATGTGGTGTTCAATCAGGATCACGGTGATGCCGTGGCCGCGCACCTTGTTGATCATCGCCATCAGCTCTTTGATGTCCGGCGCAGTCAGTCCGGCAGCCGGTTCGTCGAGCAGCAACAGACTGGGATTCAGCGCCAGCGCGCGGGCGATTTCCAGCAGGCGCTGCTTGCCGTAAGGCAGGTTGCGCGCTTCCTCGTTGGCGAGGTCGGCCAGGCCGACGAACTGCAACAAGCTGGCCGCGCGCAGATAGGCCGCGTTCTTTTCCTTCTTGCAGCGCGGCGTGTGGAACACCACGTCGATCAGGCTATGCTTGAAGGTGTGGTGCAATCCGACCAGCACGTTCTCGATCGCGGTCATTTCGCCAAACAACTGCACGTTCTGAAACGTGCGCGCGATGCCTTCACCTGCGATGGATGAGGGTGTTGCACCGGTGATGTGCTTGCGGTTGAACTCGATTTCGCCTGCGGCCGGTTTGTAGATGCCGGTGAGCACGTTCATCATCGTGCTCTTGCCGGAGCCGTTCGGGCCGATCAGGCCATGCACCGAACCTTTGGCGATGTCCAGGTTGACTTCGTTGAGCGCCTTCAACCCGCCGAACTGCATCGTGATGTTGCGCGCTTCGAGCAGATGCCCCCTGGCGGTGACTGGATGATCCGGCACCGACCACACATGATGCTTATCGCCATGCTCCAGGATCACCTCATGGCGATGTATCCACTGCGGACGATATTTTTGCACGATGCTGCGCAGGAAGCCCATCAGGCCGTTGGGCAGGTAATACACCACGAACAATATCATCGCGCCGAAGATCGTCAGGCGATGGTCGGTGATGTTGTCCATCATGTAACCGGAAACCGCCAGCGCGATGGTCGCCAACACCGGCAACGCCACTTGTTTCAGCGTGCGCTGCCGGGTGGCCAGCGCGTAAACCGAATAAGCGACTGTAACCACGGCGATGCCGGTGGCGATCTTGCGGAACAGTTCGATGTCGGACAGCACGTTGGGCAGCATCACGATGATGATCGCGCCCAGCACCGAGCCGCTACGTGTCTTGCGCCCGCCCATGATGACCGCCAGCAGGAACAGGATGGTCAACTCGAAGTTATAGGTGTTGGGCGAGATGTATTCTTCGGAATAGGTGAACAGGCCACCGGCCAGCCCGGCGATCGCGGCGCTGAGCACGAACGCATAAACCTTATAACCATACACGCTCACGCCCATGCAATCCGACGCGATCGGGCTATCATGCAGCGCCTCGAACGCGCGTCCCAGATGGGACTTCAGGATGCGTTGCACCACGAACAACGTTGCCACCAGCGCTACCAGCACGATGTAATAATAGTCTGTGCCGGTCACATGGTAGTCAAAAAATACCGGCTTGCGTATCTTCAGCCCAAGCGGGCCATTGGTGACGAAGGTCATCTCGTTGATCAGGATCTGGATGATGGTGCCGAACGCCAGCGTCACCATTGCCAGGTAAGGGCCGTTCACGCGCAACGCGGGTAACGCCAGGATCGCACCGAACAACGCGGTGACTGCGATGCTGGCCGGAATCGTCAGCAGAAAATGTGCGCCGAACTGCCAATTGAGCACACCCACCGTGTAAGCGCCGATGCCGAACAGCGCCGCATGGCCGAGCGAAACTTCACCCACATAGCCCACCACGATGTCGAGGCCGAGCAGCAGGATCGCATAGATACCGATCACCACCATCAGATGGATATAGTAGGGATTCGGCCAGATCGTCGGCAGCAGCGCAGCCAACACAATCGCCAGAATGGCGGAAATTATTTTTGCGGCACTCATCTCAAACTTTCTTGATAACGGATTTGCCGAACATCCCGGCAGGTTTGATCGCCAGCACCAGCAGCAACAGCAACAGGCCCGGCACATCCTTGTAGCCGGTGGAAATGTAATAGCCGGTGGTAGTTTCGGCGATGCCCAGGATCAACCCGCCGACGATCACGCCCATGCCGCTGTTGAGCCCGCCGATGATCGCGACCGCGAATGCCTTCAGTCCCAGCACTGCACCCATCGTCGCGCCGGTGAGCGTCAGCGGCGCAACCAGCACCCCGGCAAAGGCGGCGGTCATCGAGCTGAGCGCGTAAGAGAAAGTGATCACCATGCCGGTATTGATGCCCATCAGCCCGGCAGCGTCGCGGTCGTTGGAGGTTGCCACCACCGCCTTGCCATAAATGGATTTGCGATTGAAAATTTCTACCGCCAGCATCACCGCCAGCGCACCTGCCACGACCAGTATTTCCATCGGCAACACCCGCAAGCCGAAAAACTGCAACGGTGCGGTCGGCAAAGGCGAGGGGAAGGTCACGTCGTCGTGTCCCCAGACATTCTCGGCGACATTCTTGAAGATGATGGCCAGGGATATGGTGGTCATGATCCAGCCGAACTCGGATTTGGTTTTTAAAGCGGGGAGCACGCCCAAGCGCTCCACCAGCACACCTTGCAGCGCGCCAAACACCAGCACCAGCGGGATCATCAGCCAGTAGTTCATGTGGCCGACCAGCGTCAGCCCGACCATCGCGCCCAACATCAGCGCTTCGCCCTGACCGAAATTCAGCGTGCCTGATGTGGCAAAAGTCAGTTGATAGCCGAACGCGATCAGGCCGTAGATCATGCCGAGCGCGATACCACTCAAGATGAGTTGCGCAAATATTTCCATGAAAAGCTCCATCCATTCGCTATTTGGGCCGGGGACACCCCCGGCCCAAAAGCGCATTACAAAATTACCGGTGACTTCACACTTCAATCATCCTTAACGGATTATTTTGCGCGCACCACGTGGCCATCCTTGACTTCGCCCATCGTGACCATCTCCATGGTGATCGCTTCGTGGTTGTCATGCGTGTAAGGATGATCGTAAGTCGTCACGACGCCATCGATCTTCTCTTTCAGGTTTTCCAGCGCTTCGCGTACCTTGACGCCATCGGTATTTCCGGCCTGTTTGATCCCGGCGGCCAGGAGATACATCGAGTCATAGCCCTGTGCGGCGGAAACCGGTGAAGGGATGCGGCCATTCGGTGGATTGTAGGCTTTCAGGTAAGCGTCGATGAAGGCCTTGCGCTTCGGTGTGTTCGGCTCCTGGATGAAGGTCTGCGGCATGCGTGCGCCTTCTCCGTTCTTGCCGGCGTTGTCGATGAAGTTGGCCATCGACAATGTCCAGCTTCCCATCATCGGCACTTTCCAGCCCAGCTTCTCCATGCCGTTGGCGATCTGCGCCAGTTCAGGTCCGATCGCATAAGTCAGGATCGCCTGTGTCCCGGCCTCCTTGGCCTTGAGCAACTGTGCGGTCATGTCGGTATCCTTGATGTTGAACTTTTCCACCGCGACTGTCTTGATGTTTTTCGCTGCCAGTGCTTTTTCCAGATCTTCGCGTCCCAACTGGCCATAGTTGGTGGAATCGGCCAGGATCGCCACCTTGGTGAATTTGCGATTGTCGATGGCTTCCCTGACGATCATCGCAGACTGGATGGTGTCGTTGGCAGAAGTGCGGAATACATAGTTGTCGGCAAATTCCGGGGGCAGGAATTGCTTGGTCACGATGGAACCGGTCGCCACGTTGTTCAGCACCGGAATCTTGGCTTCCTGATAGAAACGCTGCGAAGCCAGCGACACGCCGGTATTGATGTAGCCAAGGGTTGCGACGACTTTCTCCTTGTTGATCAGCTCTTGGGCTACCTGCACGCCGCGCTCGTTCTTGGATTCGTCGTCACGTTCGACCAGCTCGATCTGGCGGCCAAGTACACCCCCCTTGGCATTGATCTCGGATGCGGCCAGCTTCACGCCGTCGCGCATCGAAACGCCCATCGGGCTGGAGCCGCCGGTGTAGGGGCCTGAGAGACCGATCCTGATCGGGTCGGCAGCCATTGCTGAAAAAGAGGCCGCAAGCGCTACGGCGGTGACAATAGATTTCATTTTAATGTTCATACTTCTCTCCTTGGTTAAGGTCAATCAAACAATACTCAGGAATTTAACAACACCTACTGACTACAAACATCCAGATACTACAACATCATCCAGCTCATTCAGTCAGGTTCGCCACGCTTATCGCAAACCGGCTGCCGGCAAAAAACACTGGTACTTTACAACATTCATTCGCGCTCCGGCAAAACCTGCAATTACACTGCAACCAGTTCAACACCCGCCAGCCTGCCATATGCCGTTGCCAAAGCCTTATCATCACCCACATTGCCGGGGAAAATAACCACGGGTAAATCCGGATAACGCGGATGATCGGCTGGGCAGCATACCACCGAACATCCCGGCAGAATTTGTCCGACTACGCGCGAGGTGCGCAACGCCAGACCCGAACTCAATACATCATTCGAAGTGATGCCGCCTTTGCTGATCAGAAAACCCAAGGTCTTGGGCAGGCTACGCACCACATCCATCAGGAAGGCGGAAACCATCTCGCCAAACGCCAACCGTGAAGCTTGATCCGCAAATGCCTTTTCCAGACGGCTGGTAAAAACAACAGGAGTATTACCGGCGACATGACTCTGTTCACACTTGCGGATTATCTCCGCCAGCAGCGCATCACGACTCCCGGGCAATTGTTCCACATGCACTTCGATAGGTGTGACACCGGGCATCTTGAGCAACTGTCCGAGCTGCAAGGTGGTTTTTTTGACGTGTGAACCGACGATGACCGCACCCGCGCGTCCACCGCGGACATATTTCGCCATGTCCTGCGCAGCCACGGGTTGTGCCGGCAAGCGTGCCAGCGCGGTGAGCAGGCTGGCAGCACTGCGGAATAAAAAGCGCTTGCCCTGGCTGGCCGCTACGCGCAGCTGCTCAGCAAAATGATTCAGATCATCCTGTGTTTCAGCATCGACAACACAGCACGCATTGCCTTGCAGCTTCATCAGACGCGGCATGCTGTCGCCGCGCACGTCGCTCAACAGGAAGCGCTCGACTTGCGCCGCCTTGATACGCCCACTAGTTTTCTCTTCGACATAATCCGGCAGATAACTATGGCGATAGCCAAACACCGAGTCGCGCGCGAACTCGGTCTCATGCACCGGCGTTTCTTTACCATTCACCAGCAGGTAGTGCACGCTGTCGCGGGTGATGCGTCCACCCTCAAAAAATGCCGGCACCAGAAAGTGCGCATCGAACGGCCCGAGCTCCGCGGCGATCACATCGGTCTCCACCGGGTAGTGGCCGCGCAGCGTCGAGTCGGAACGGCTGACCAGGATCGGATTGATGTCGCGCCCGCTCTTCTTCAGTTCGGCCAGCGCTAACTTTAGATTTTTGCACACCTCACGTGTAATGTCCGCCGCAGGCTTGGCCGCCATGCCACGCGTGTTGGTCAACACGAAGAACAGCGGCGAGGTGTCGACGAGCGCCTCGCGCAAAGTATCTTTATCCCAGCGCGTCAGCAACAAACAGCCATGCACCGTTTGCGAGCCGGTCGGATCGTCATCCAGTACGATGATTTTGGTTTCTGACATATTTTGTTTCACGCAGCATTCAACTCAAAAAATGCCAGGATTTTCATCCTGGCAAATGGGGTAGATTAACCTTTCAGCGCCTTGACACGTTTGGTCATCGCGTCTGCAGTCAGTCCGTTGAACTCCATGATCTCGGCCGGGCTGGCGGTCGTTTCACCGCGCTTCCAGGCAAAGGTGTCGCGCTTGGTTGCACGGGTGCGCAGCAGTGCGGGCTCCAGCACGGCACTTGGACCACCGCTCACAGCGAGCAGCACATCGCCGTCGAACAGCGCGTTAAAATGCTCGTCATCCATGAATTTGTTATCCGGTTCGGACACGGTGTCCCACGATATGTCTGTTGGACGATACAAGCGGCGCGGGTTCACGATGGCGACGATACGCACCTTGTAACCTTCCGCTTCCAGTTTGTCCTTCGCCTCGAACACCGGCAAGAAGATCATGTCGCCAGTGACGCCAAAAACCACGGTGCCCTTGCTTCCACCCTTGCTTTCATAGATCGTTGCCGCACCCTCTTCCACCGCATGTTTCGCTTCGTCCATGCTCATGTAAACCGGCAGCGGACTCTTGGACGCGATGATCACCATGCACTTGTTGAAACTGTTGGTCGCATATTCGTAGGAAGCCTGGATCACATTCGCATCGCAGGGAAATAACGGGTAGGTGTTGCCGTTGCGCATCTGCGCCGCAAAGTAGTTCTCGATCTCGGGACGCTGATGCGTCCAGCCGTTGCGCCCTTGCTCCAGCGCGCCAGCGGTGAACATCGTGACGATCGACGGCGTCTTGCGGCGCAACTCAGCCATCGCCTGCGCGACCGTTTGTACAATCGGCCAGCCGTTGATTGCGAAGCTTTCGTAGGACAACCACAATGCGCGCGAACCGAACAGCGCAAGGGCTGATGCCAGACCGGCACACGCGTCTTCATTCAGCGGCTCATACACCTGCCCTTCCGGTTCCTGGTTGTATAGCGGATCAACGGTCGGATGGCGGATCTTCAACGCGTCGTTGATGTTCTTCATCGCCGACGCTTCGTTGCCGTCCGCATTGGTCACGACGAAACGCTTGTCTTTGGTGCCCACATACGCTGCCAGCGCGCCCATCGCAGTGGCCGGTACGGCCTTCTCGCCCTTGGCAAATTCGTGCAGCGGCATCTTGCCCAGCGGGGCCAGATCAAGCACATGCTCGGTTACCGCAGTTTTCACCGCCGGGCCGCCCCCGGCGCGCACGAAATTCTTGCGCACGATGGCCCACGCTTCAGGATTCAGCGCACGGCGCCGCAATCCTTCGATCATGTGCGGCTTGTCCAGGCTGTCGGCCGGATACAGGTTGTGCGACTTCGCGCCCACGGTATGCACGCCGGTGCCCTTCATCTGCTTGATGATGAATGCGGTCAGAGTTCCGCCCAAGGCGGACTTCGCCGCCTTGTCCACGCCCGCCAGCACCGCTGCGGCAAAAACCAGACGCTGTTTGTGCGAGAAATAAGAACTGTCCGCATAGGCGCTGGTCTGCTTGGTGTCGTCAAATTCCTTGGCGTCGACCAGCACAACTTCTTTGAAACCGTGACCCTTCCAGTAAGCGATCATTTCCTGATTGGTGAAGCGCGACACCATCGAGTGATGCTCCTGGCTGTAGCCATTCCAGATCAAAGTCGGCAGGAAGTTGGTCACCTTGGGATACGCGGTATTGAAGTGCATCATCGAATTCAGCACATAAGGCTCGCCCATGCCGCCGTCACCAATGGTGACCGGGAACAACTTGCCCGGATGCAGCAACGCACCCGCCATCGCGAAATGCTGCCCCTGGCCCAGCGGACCGGCGGGGGCCAACAGGCCGGGAATTGCGCCTGACAAATGGCCGAGCAAACCATGCTTCTCGCGGAAGCGCGCCATCAGGTCGGTGACCGTCTTGATGCCCATCTCTTCCAGCGACGTGTCGAGGAACATCGCGCTGTAGAATCCGGGTGCATGGTGGCCCACCTCGGTCACGATGTTGGTATGGCCCAGCATCACCAGCGAGGCATACGCCTCGGCGCTGCTGGCAAAACCGCCCGGATGGCCGGAACCCTTCGAACCGCAGGTTTGCAGCGTCAAGTAACGCAGCGCATCGGCCATCAACAGCGTTTGATACACCGCATCCGGTGCGCGCGGATCACTGATCGCCGACTTGCCTTCCTTGATGACAGCCGATTGGGCATGCTGGTCAAAACCGTCCCAAGCCAGACCGAAATGTTGAATGCCTGCACAAAATTGCGGCGTTGCCGCTACGTTAGTCTTCATATCCTTGCTCCTAAAATTCAGCCGCTAAAAATTACTTGTTGGCAGAATACGGCTTGTTATATAATTTCGCAATACATAATCGTTTTCACAATGCGAAATATGCCCAAGCGCAAATTACAGGAAGGCTCGAATTCCATACAAGTCATCGAACGGCTGGCAGGGCTGCTGGACGTGATCGCGGCGCACGAAGAGCCGGTGAGTCTGAAGATACTCTCGGCTGAAACTGGATTACACCCGTCCACCGCCTTCCGCATCCTTTCGTCGCTGGCAGAACAAGGTTTCGTAGAGCGCACCAGCAGGGGAAACTACCAATTGGGCGTCAAGCTGATGCAGCTGGGTAGCCGGGTTCACGCCAGCGTGGACATCAGAAAAATTGCGTTGCCGCTGATGGAAAAACTGCGCGACCACTTGGGCGAGACAGTCAACCTGACCGTGCGCGAAGGCGATGAGGTCGTCTACATCGAGCGTACACTCGCCAAGCGCATGATACGGGTGGAACAAGTGATCGGCAGCCGCGCGCCCTTGCATGTCACTGCGGTCGGCAAGCTGATGCTGGGCGAGCAAGGCGAAGCGGCGTGCCGCAGTTATGCCAAGCACAGCAAGCTACCCGCGTATACGGTCCACACTCACACCCAGATAACTGCCCTGCTGCAAGACTGTATCGCCGCAACAAAACACGGCTATGCTCTGGATAATGAAGAGGCGGAACTCGGGGTAGGATGCATAGGCACGCTGATACGTGATGCCAGCGGCCAGGTGGTCGCCGGATTGTCCGTGTCGGCGCCGATAGAACGGCGCCGCGATGAATGGATAGTTCAAGTCATGGATACCGGCAAGCAGATTTCCAAACAGCTCGGTTTTCACGCAACGTAGCAAAGATATTTGCCATACCGATTTGAATATTTCGAATCAATTCACCATAAGTAGAGACTCAATGAAAATTAAAAAATGTTTGACGCTGGCCGATGTGAAGATCATTGCAGCAGGCTGTGAAAGCGAGGCGTTGCGCCAGAATTGGGCCGTGACTATTGCCATCGTCGACGATGGCGGCCATTTAATGTGGTTGCAGCGCCTGGATGGTGCGCCCTTGACCAGCCCGAACATCGCCACTGGCAAGGCGCACACCTCGGCGATGGGACGCAGGGCATCAAAAGTCTACGAAGATGTAGTGGCTGGCGGTCGCAACGCTTTTCTGTCCGTCCCAGGCGGACTCACGATGGTCGAAGGTGGGGAACAAATATTGGTTGATGGAGAATGCGTGGGGGCCGTGGGTGTGTCCGGCGTCAAATCTCCTGAGGATGCGCAGATCGCCCGCGCCGGCATCAGTGTATTTCTTGAACAGCTGAACCGGTAAATCTTCAGCCGGCTTCAATGCTCTGCATGACGACGCACAGGCACATAATCGATGAGTGCTTTAAGAGCGTCATTTACAATATTGCACGATTAGCATCGCGCCAATATCTGAACTTCAACTTGATATTCAATTTGATTCACGGCACGATGCGGGTGTGAAGATATTTTTTCTACAGCTCCATGAACTGGCCCGAACGCTGAATGACGGCCGCAAAGGTTGTCTTCCCGGTAGGGACTTTGTGGACCGAGGAATATGTAGAATAAACGGTTTTCCGGCACGGTAGGGCGAAGAGCGTCGCGCAACTTGCGGCGAAAAGCAGGTCTATGGGCAGGCCCGATCGCGCCGGAGAAATGTGAAGTGAAATCCAACCAACGAAAATGGAGGCTAAGATGGTATTCAAAGCGTTGAAGAAGGTAGCAGCGATTGTAGCGATGGCAACTGTAGCATTAGCGGGCGGAACGTCGTGGGCAGCGGATAAAGCGACCGCCAAGCAAGCCGAGGCGATGGTGAAGAAGGGCATCGCTTACATCAAGACGAACGGCAAGGAGAAAGGCTATGCGGAAATTACCAATAAACAAGGCCAGTTCACGGAAGGCGATTTGTATCTGACAGTGTGGGGCACCGATGGAACAGTCTGGGCTCACGGCGCAAACGAGAAAATGGTGGGCAAAGTGCTGATCGACCTCAAGGATGTGGACGGCAAGGAGTTCGTGCGCGAGCGTATGGAACTGGCCAAGTCCAAGGCGGCGTTTTGGGCGGACTACAAGCAAACCAATCCAGTGTCGAAGAAGGTCGAGCCCAAGTCGATGTACTGCGATCACCTTGACGATGCAACCCTCGTCTGCGGAGGTATTTACAAATAATAGCGTGGGCGGCGGGAATCACCTTCCTGCCGCTACCTGCGATACCACCGAGAAGGAATGGCAACAATGAAAGTCTTGCACAAAATACTGGTGGCGCCAGCGGTGGCCATCGCTTTCCTCGTGCTGCTGGGTGCAGCCTCCTACGTTGCGCTGACACAGCAGAACTCGTCCTTGTCCGATCTGTACAACAACCGCATTGGCAACTACCGCCACGTGGCCGAATCAGCGCAGACAATCAGCGAGGTACATTCCAATGTGTATCGGCTGTTCACATGGCTCGGCAATCTAAAGGCCGACAAGATCAAGCAGATCATCGACGAACAAGACGTGCTGATCGATAGCGTGAACAACAACATCACCCGTTTCGCTGCGCTACCCGGGCTGGATGGGGAGGAGATCAGGGTCGCTCAAGAAGTTGGCAAGAAGCTCGGCAAGTACCGGCAGGAAGTCGATACAGCAATCGATCTGAGCACGGCGGATGTCAACATGGGCATGGCCAGAATGCAGAACGCGGACGACACCTTCAAGTTGCTGATCAAGGATTTTAATCAGTTGGTGCAGTTCGAGACACGGCTGGCGCAGGATGCCTACAAAAGTGCGGGCAGCGCCTTCGACATGCTGGTGCTTGAAATACTCGCGATTCTGGCCCTCGCGATCGTGGTCTCGTGGCTCATTACATATTACATGAGCCGGATGCTCGTCCGTCAGATCGGCGGCGAGCTCGATTATGCCGCAGACGTGGTTCTCAAGGTATCGGAAGGCGATCTCACCTTCATGGTCGAAACCAAGGAGAAAGATCAGTCCAGTCTGCTGTTTGGTTTGAAGCACATGAGCGCAAGCCTCACCGACATCGTCACCGACGTACGCAACACCACCGACATGATTACCTCCACTTCGAAGGAGATCGCAGCGGGCAACAGCGATTTGTCGCAACGCACCGCAGAGCAGGCAGCCAGCCTGGAAGAAACCGCATCGAGCATGGAAGAGCTGACCTCCACGGTGAAGCAGAATGCCGAGAATGCCAGGCAGGCCAACCAACTGGCAGTCAACGCTTCCGACGTGGCCATCAAGGGCGGGCTAGCGGTGAATGAGGTGGTGCATACCATGGCCTCGATCAGCACCAGCTCGAAGAAGATCGTCGACATCATCGGTGTCATCGAAAGCATCGCCTTCCAGACCAATATCCTGGCGTTGAATGCCGCCGTGGAAGCGGCGCGCGCCGGCGAGCAGGGACGCGGCTTCGCGGTGGTGGCCGCCGAGGTGCGCAACCTGGCGCAACGCTCGGCTGCGGCGGCCAAGGAAATCAAGACCCTGATCGGTGACTCAGTGATCAAAGTAGATATCGGCGCAAAACAAGTAGACCAGGCCGGGGCAACGATGAACGAGATCGTCATTGCAGTGAAGCGCGTTACTGACATCATGTCCGAAATCTCCGCCGCCTCCAGCGAGCAGAGCGCCGGCATCGAGCAAGTCAACCAGGCGATCATCCAGATGGACGAAATGACGCAGCAAAACGCTGCACTGGTGGAAGAAGCAAACGCCGCCGCCGAAGCTATGCTTGAACAAGCGGTTGGCTTGTCGAAAGTGGTGAGCGTGTTCAAGCTGGAACATGGCGGTGGCATGCCAACAACTGCCGCTAAATCCATCGCCAAACCCGCCATCGAGCGTCGCTCTCCAGCACTGCCCAGAAATGAAAGCAGGCTGATAAAAGCTAAAGAAGACACGGGCGGTGATTGGAAAGAGTTTTAGACTGGTTCAACAATCATTGTCCAACCGTCCGCTTTTTAAAATCTCTTGTGCCTGAATGTTTCGACTGCGGTACTTGGTAAAAGACTGTTTTCAGATAGTTCAGATTAAAAACACCCTAATGCACAGCCGCGCTACCGGTAATTGTCGGCTTTAATGTATGCAATGAATTGGTCAGGTCTGTTGCGTTTGAGTATTCAAATATGTGCAATTCTGCAAGCGTATAGTTGCACCTCATTGCGATAGCACCTCTGGAGAAAAACGATGCGTGTAGGATTGTTCGTCACTTGCCTGGTTGACTCCATGCGTCCCCGCATCGGCTTTGCGACCATCAAATTGCTGGAAGCTGCCGGATGCGAGGTCGTTGTTCCCGAGCAGCAAACCTGTTGCGGCCAACCCGGCTACAACTCCGGCGACCGTAAATCCGCCGTTGCTCTGGCGTTGAAGTTCCTCGCTGAATTTGAAACCTTAGACTATGTGGTTCTGCCTTCCGGCTCCTGCGCCGGGATGATACGCTTGCATTATCCCGATCTTTTCAAGGATGACCCGATCCTGCTGGCAAGGATCACGGCCCTGGGCCAGCGCACCTACGAGCTGACCGATTTTCTGGTCAATGTCGGTCAGCTGAAACAGGTGCCGGGCAAATTTCAGGGATCGCTGACCTACCATGATTCCTGCTCCGGCCTGCGCGAACTCAATGTCTACAAACAGCCGCGTGCGCTGCTGGCGAAGATGCCCGGTGTCACGATCAAAGAGATGTTGGAATCGACCACCTGTTGCGGCTTCGGCGGCACGTTCTCGGTGAAGTATGGCGAACTGTCTACGCGCATGGCGGACAACAAATGCCAACATATAGTGGCCACACACGCCGGTGCCATCGTCGGCGGAGACTTGGGTTGTTTGCTGAATATCGAAGGGCGTTTGCGCCGCATTGGCGATCACGCCACCCGCGTGTTGCATGTGGCCGAGGTGCTGTCCGGTATTGATACGGATGAGGTGCAGTAATGCAAAACACCTCCCTCCAATTCAAAAAACAGGTCACCATCAAACTGGCCGACGTCAAACTCCAGGACGCGTTGTCGCGCTTGCAGTCGCGCTTCGTCGAAGGCCGCTCGGCGGTCATCAGCGAGATTCACGATCTGCAAGAGACACGCACCGCAGCGGCAGCGATCCGCGACCGCGTGCTGAACGATCTCGAACACTGGCTGCTGCATTTCGAACAACAGGCCACTACGCGCGGCGCAATCGTGCACTGGGCCGAGACCGGCGATGACGTGAACCGCATCGTCGCCGAAATCGCCACGCAGCATGGCGTAAAGACAGCAGCCAAATCCAAGTCCATGGTTAGCGAAGAGTGCGGATTGAATGATGCGCTGGAGCTTGCCGGCGTAGCCGTGATGGAAACCGATCTGGGCGAATACATCCTGCAACTCGCAAAAGAGGCGCCCTCGCACATCGTCGCTCCCGTCGTGCACAAGAACAAGGAAGAGATTTCCGACCTGTTCGCAGAGAAGCATCAGCTGCCGCGCAAGACGGGTATCGCCGAACTGTGCCGCGAGGCGCGTGAAGTGCTGCGCCCCGCCTTTCTCAATGCGGACATGGGCATCTCGGGTGCTAATTTTTTAGTGGCCGAGACCGGCTCGGTGCTGATCGTCACCAACGAAGGCAACGGGCGGCTGGTGACGACGCTGCCGCGCGTACACGTCGCGATCACCGGCATCGAAAAAGTGGTGCCGACGCTGGAAGACGTCACCACGCTGCTGCGCCTGCTGCCGCGTTCCGCCACCGGGCAATCGATCACCAACTATGTATCGGTGCTGACCGGCAACAAAAACAAGGAAGATCACGACGGCCCGCAACATTTCCACATCATCCTGCTCGACAATGGCCGCAGCAGCCTGATTGGCGGAGAGATGCAGGAGATGCTGCGCTGCATACGTTGCGGCGCATGCATGAACCATTGCCCGGTGTACCAGAATATCGGCGGCCATGCTTATGGCTGGGTCTATCCCGGCCCGATGGGCTCGATACTCACACCATTGTTGGGCGGCCTCGAAAAATCGCCCGACCTGCCCAATGCCTCGACCTTTTGTGGCGCTTGCGCGGTGGTGTGCCCGGTGAAGATTCCGTTGCCGGACCTATTGCGCAAGTTACGCGAGAAACAGATGCAGCGCGGCATGAAATCGCGCCAGGAAACCTTGATGCTCAAGGCATGGGCGTGGCTGGCTTTGCATCCGAACATGTATGCACTGGCGACAAAAATTGGCGTGCGCTTGATGCACACGATGGGCGGCAAAGAAAAGTTGTTGCACACGCTGCCCGGGGCTAGCGGCTGGACTGATGGCCGCGATTTCCCTGCACCTTCTGGCCAAACTTTCCGTGAGTTGTACCAGCGTAGGACGCACAAATGAACGCGCGCGAAAAAATACTAGCCAAGATACGCAACGCGCAAAAGAATAAAACGACAGGCGCGCATACAGAAACGATAGCCAGCCATCTCGCGCTACACCCGCGCGGACCGCTGCCGCCGCTCCCGGATAACTTGCTCGCACGCTTCAAGGAGCGTGCCCTCAAACTTTCCAGCGATGTGCAGGAAACCAGTGACAGGATGGAAGTGCCTGCACTGCTGGCGAATTATCTGCGCGAAAGGAAACTCCCTTGCAGCGGCGTATGCTGGCCGTCCCTATCAGGGTTGCCGTGGAGCGCTGCCGGATTGGACATGCAATCACGCCCGGCAAAAAATCATGATCTGGTCGGCGTAACCGGCGCATTCTGCGCGATCGCGGAAACCGGCACCTTGATGATGTTGTCAGGGCCAGACACACCAGCCACTACCAGCCTGTTGCCCGAAACTCATGTGGCCCTACTCGACCCGCGCCGTATCGTCGCGACGATGGAAGATGCCTGGGATCTGCTGCGCAAGGAACACCAACAGCCGCCGCGCGCGGTCAATTTTATTTCCGGGCCTTCGCGCACCGCGGATATCGAGCAGACCGTCACGCTGGGCGCGCATGGTCCTTATCGGGTGCTGCTGATTCTTGCGCCGCGTTGAAGAACCAACCGGGAATGCTCGGTAAGATTTAAAGGTGTTATGGCTGCTTTGAGTGTGCTCGATGCTGGAGTACAATTTGGGTACGCACAACATCAATTGTGCAACACGCCAAGCCATAACACATCAAACATATGAAACTCTCGATTATCATCCCCTGCTACAACGAAAAAAACACTATTCGCGGCATCGTTGATGCAGTTCGGGCCGCACCCTATGAGCATAAAGAAATTATCATTGTTGATGATTGCTCCAGGGATGGCACCAGGGATATTTTACGGAGTGACATAGCCCCGCTAGTCGACCAAATTCTGTACCACGAAACGAATCAGGGCAAAGGAGCCGCGCTTAGAACAGGTATCCAGGCGGCCACCGGCGATCTCGTCATTATTCAGGATGCGGATATGGAGTATGACCCGAACGAATATCCTCTGCTCGTCGAACCTATACTGCACGATAAAGCCGATGTGGTTTTTGGTTCACGTTTCATGGGTTCGCGCCCGCACCGGGTGCTCTATTTCTGGCACCGCGTAGGAAATGGCTTCCTAACGCTGTTATCCAATATGCTCACAAACCTGAACCTGAGCGACATGGAAACATGTTACAAAGTTTTCCGGCGTGAAATTATCCAGAGTATCCGGATTGAAGAGAACCGGTTTGGTTTTGAACCGGAAATTACCGCGAAGGTGGCGAAAATGAATGTCAGAATATACGAGGTTGGCATCTCATATTATGGGCGAACCTATGCCGAGGGGAAAAAAATAGGCTGGCGGGACGGAGTCAGGGCAATCTGGTGTATTGTCAAATACAATCTGTTCAGATGAAAATTGTACGGTATTTTGCTGTTGGCGGAACCGCCGCCAGTGTGGATATCAGCTGCTTTTTTTTGTTCACGAGCATATTAAATATCGGCTGGTTTCAATCCGCGCTCGCCAGTTTCATTTTAGCGACACTGGTGAATTACTTCTTGTCTATCAGGTATGTATTTAAAAGCGGCATCCGCTTCCAAAAACATCATGAAGTGTTCCTCATATTTTTGGTGAGCGGAACCGGGCTGGTGATAAACCAAGTAATCCTCTGGCTGCTTATCGAGGGCATGGGCGTGAACATGCTGGTGTCCAAGCTTACAGCGACAACACTTCTTTTTGCCTGGAACTACGGGCTTCGTAAAACATTGGTGTTTCCAGAATAACGGTTTACCCTGTTTGCCGTGTTGGAGCACTAAAAGAATCCAGCGAAACATTGAGAAAAGATTCGCGCCCCTGATTTAATGCGGGCCAAGCGATGGCTTGCTTACGAAATCCTTGTTATTGACGAACCCTTTTTGAAACCCTGCGTTTTCGTCCCTTAACCAGACATTATCTATGCGACCTTGCGCGCAAGGCAGGGGCGCGTCCAAACATAATCCTGCTGCACGATTGGGGGTAGCAGGAATGAAATATTCAAAATTATTGCCTTTGACTTGCTCCAGCTTCAGCGCCTCCACTGGCGGCCATGGCATAAATATCCACTCATCTGCCAGGCTCAACATCTCCTTTGCTGTTTGCATGTCGGGCATGTAAAACTTTGTTACCGGATATACAGAATACCCCATGACAATGAATGCCAGTAACGCCAAAAGTTTGTTCAGGTGAATAATTTTATTACGCAAGGTTTGCGTCAGCGCTATCAACAACAATGCGCCGATCAATGAGGGCACCACCAAAAAATATCCCAAACCAAAGCGCAGGTGCGGTGCTGTTACCAGGGTAAACGCAACCCCGGAAAGCGCAATGAGAGTTGTATAAATGATCGTCCCTTTGTTATTTTTTGTGTGCATAAGATATAACCCCATGCCGCACGAAATATTTATGATGAGCAATCCCAGCATCAATGGTTTGTCATTAAACACATTATTGTTGGGCGGTTTATGCCATAGCCAATTTAAACCGTTTGCATCTGCCGGGGCTGGCCCCACCCACTTTGCAAATTCAAAAATTTCGGATGACATCTTGCGCGCATTCTCGACACCCAATGACCACGGCAAGTCAGTACAAAAATATGGCGCGGGATACAGGGGGCATCCTGACGTAATGGTAGAAACGAGCATGTGTATGGCGATAAATGGGGCGATGACTGCAAGCGCAATCCACACTTTGCGTAAATTGAATCCAGAAGCAAAAATATAGTAAACCGCCGCCGCACCAAGCAACGGCATCGACCCGAACTTGATCGACACAGCGCCCGAGGCAAGAATAAGCGCAACCAATCCGGGCCGCCGGGTCATGCTGTGAATGTTCGCGTCATCATTCATCGCAAGTGCAATGATTAGCCATGCCGTGACCATGATTAATAGCGTCGCTGGCAAATCGGGAGAAGGAGAAAAAATCAGGCCGGCAAAGAAAAAACGGCAAAACAAGGCACTGAAGATAATAAAAAACCAGTCACCAACGTCGGCTTGACGGCTCCACACCCGGTGTAACTTCATGAGGGTTTGCGCAATCATCATAAAAAAGATAAAACTGTTCATGCCTATGATCAGATGCCCTTGAAGCCACGCTGACTTTAACGGGGCCAGCAGTGCAAACCATGTGCTGGTGAAACCGAAATGGTCATGAATTAGAGCCACCCCAGGAACGGATCCATATTCAACCAGCCATGAGATCATTGGGATGTGGTATGAACCGGAGTCTTCCGGTAACCCACTTGACATGATTGCTGCCAGGGCCGCCACCAGGAGCGTGACGGCAATAAAAATAGCGCCGGTTATAAAATCAAATACCGGCCGTGTCGCAAAAAACTCATAGCGCCTGAAAAAATAGGGCAACAGCATTATTGCAACAAGGAATGTTGTTACGTACCCGGTTAACGCCGTAACTAACGAAGCGAGTAGCAGCATATTCGCCAGCGCGATGATGCCAAGCCAGATGGCCACAAATATCCTATCCTCGTTCTTTTGCAAGCAGGTTTGTGCCTTGCATGCATACAGGATCGGCATGCCGGTGAAAGTAAAAATTACGCCTAGAATCGCCCAGAGGGCCAGGAGGGAGAACATAGGATATTGATCTAAAGGCTCGAAATTGTTTCTATACGCATAAATTTTACAACATTATGCAATTGGGCTTTACGCAATCTGGCGCGGCAATTGCCCGGCCCTATCACTGAAAAAATGTTCAAGTTGCCGTAGGTTCGCTGAATGAAGCAGCACAAGTCTGCCGCAACAATTTCAAAGCAACCGAACTATGGATCACGGAGGCTCCTCATCGCTTGGTCGGGGTGAGAGGATTCGAACCTCCGACTCGTCCCGAACGCAGTACTCTACCAGGCTGAGCTACACCCCGTTTTTAAAACTGTCCAATGAAGACCTCAGAAGGATGCCTCTGGAAGTCCGATCAAGCCGATGATGACAAGGAAAAATCAGGCGCGAAACCGGAGCGTACAAATAGTACACGAGGATTTTGAGCCTGGTTTTAACGCCGCCAGCGCGGCTGCAGCGGATTTAACAGGCATCCTTAGAATTGCCGCGTCGCAGCGAAGTGCGCCAATTCTAACAAACATCGTTTGTATTTTGAATCCGCCAGCGGGGCAATGGCGGCGCACGCCGACTCGGCTTCGCGCATGGCTTGCTGGCGGGTGAAATTAAGCGCACCAGTGGCACAAATGATTTGCAGCACTTCGACGAATTTTCCCACGTCGCCCTGCTCGATTGCGCTGCGCACAACGGCGGCCTGCACAGCCGAACCATGCTGCATCGCATAGATCAGCGGCAATGTCGGTTTGCCTTCGGCGAGATCGTCGCCGAGATGCTTGCCGGTTTGCAGTTCGTCAGCCGAGTAGTCGAGCACATCGTCCACCAACTGGAATGCCGTGCCCAGATGCATGCCATATTCGGCCACAGCCTGTTCTTCCGCAGCACCGGCCTTACCCAGGATCGCTCCGAGGCGCATCGCCGCCTCAAACAGCTTGGCGGTCTTGCAATGGATCACGCGCATATAGCTGTCGACATCCACATCGGCATCGTGGCAGTTGAGCAGTTGCAACACTTCGCCCTCGGCAATGGTGTTGGTCGCATCGGCCAAGATTTGCATCACGCGCATCTCGCCCACTTCGACCATCATCTGAAAAGCGCGTGAGTATAAAAAGTCGCCAACCAGCACACTAGATGCATTGCCGAACAACGTGCTGGCAGTAGCCCGGCCGCGGCGTAACTCGGATTCATCCACCACGTCATCGTGCAACAACGTGGCGGTATGAATGAATTCCACCACCGCCGCCAGGTCGTGATGCTGCTTGCCCTGATAACCAAAGGCTTCGGCAGATAACACCACCAATGCCGGGCGCAAGCGTTTGCCGCCGCTGTTGACGATGTATTCGCCAACCTGGTTGACTAGCAGCACTTCGGAACGCAGGCGTGTGCGTATCGCCTGATCCACCGCAGCCATGTCCGCTGCAAGTAATTGCTTGAGGTTTTCTAGAAACACTTTCTATCCTGAATAGTTGGAGCCTGAATAATAGGTGCACGGCGCGGCGCGCATTGTCGCATAAAATATTTTACCCGTGCCCCGCTGCTTGGTCTTTTCGCCACAAATACCCTCCGATCATCATGCCCACCGCACTCAACACCTCCACATAATGCGCGGGAGCCAAAGGATCGAGCGGCAGCAGCATGCTCACCACTACCGGCGTAAGCCCGCCAAAAATCGCATAAGCCACATTATAGGAAAATGACAATCCGGAAAAACGCACCACCGGCGGAAATGCCTTGACGGCAACGCTGGGCACCACACCAATCACGCCGACAAAGAATCCGCACAAAGCATACAGGCCATTGATGTTTTGCGGGACGACCGCCATCTGCTGATAGAACAGCGCCGAGGTGATGCCCAGCATCACACAACCGGCCATCAACACTCTGCCGGCGCCATAACGATCGGCCAGCGCGCCGAACGCCACGCAGCCCAGACTTAAAAATAGTGTCGCAATGCTGTTCGCCTGCAACGCTGTCGCGGCGGGAATGGCATAGAGCTTCTGCACCAGCGTCGGGGTCATCAAGATCATCACAACGATCGCCGCGGACAGCAGCCAGGTCATCAGCATGGTCAGAATCACGGCGGGACGATGTTCACGTATCACCGTTTTCAACGGCAACTCGTTGGCCAACATTTGCCGCAACATCATCTCCTTGAACACTGGCGTTTCATGCAGCCACTGGCGCAACCACACCGACACCAAACCAAAAATCCCGCCGATGATGAACGGCACGCGCCAACCTTCGGTGAGCAATTCGGCGGGTGCGTACAGCTTGTTGATCGCGGTCGCCACCAGCGAACCGAGCAGGATGCCGCCGGTCAGCCCGGCAGTCAACGTGCCGCAGGCGAAGCCGACATGGCGCGGCGGGACATGCTCGGAGACGAACACCCAGGCACCCGGCACTTCGCCACCAATCGCCGCACCCTGCAGCACGCGCAAGGCAAGCAACAGCAGCGGCGCCCAGATGCCGATCACGGCATAGGTCGGCAACAAGCCGATTGCCAGCGTCGGCACGGCCATCAGGAAGATGCTCAGCATGAACATGCGTTTGCGCCCGAGCAGATCGCCGAAGTGCGCCATCACGATGCCGCCCAGCGGGCGCGCCAGATAACCTGCCGCAAAAATGCCGAAGGTCTGCAATTGGCGCAACCAATCCGGCATGTCGGGCGGAAAGAACAGCTTCGCTATCACCACCGCAAAGAACACGAAAATGATGAAATCGTAAAACTCCAGTGCACCGCCCAATGCGGCCAACACCAGCGTCCGGTAATCACTGCGACTCAGCGTAGGCATATGTTTCACTCCTTGTTAATTCAATCTCAATATGCAGAGTGTATGTGATGCGAGCCGTCAGGACTAGTAGGAGCGCGGCGCGCGCCCACACTGTGTTAGCGCAGAATCATGTATTCGTGAGCATACAAAAATTTGCGCAACTCCCTATTTTTATGGATAATGCGCCCCCTTATGCAATACCCGAGTGCGTACACCCGCCGCACGAAACTACTCGCAAGGAAATAAAATGAAAGCAGATACACACCCAAATTACCAGGAAATCACCGTGACTTGCAGTTGCGGCAACAGCTTCAAGACCAAGTCCGTGATGGGCAAGCCCGCACTGAACATCGAGGTTTGCTCCGAGTGCCACCCGTTCTACACCGGCACACAGAAGATCATGGATACTGCCGGTCGCATCGACAAGTTCCGCCAGAAATACGGCACCAAGGCTGCCGCGTAACAGCCGGCCACCGGGCAATCGCTTCAGGATTGTTCAAAGGAATTGCTCATGGGTTCCTTCAAAAGGCAGCATTTGCTGCCTTTTTTATTTGCGGCGACAATTCCGTATCAGCTTACGATGTCTCCAAAAATTCAGAGTTCGCCCAAATGCAAGGCGTGGGAAAAATTTCGCCGCGCCGCATATGGGGTATATGTAAGCAAGAAATTTTTCCCGCAACACAGCAGTTGGGATGAAATCTGGATTTTTTTAGGATAAGCTGACGCATGTACTTCATCAAACCCACCGACCCCCACCCGATCACTCCCGCCAAAGCGCTGCTGCTCGGGCTGCTGTGCCTGATCTGGCTGGGTACCGGGCTGGTCGGGCACGACCCGTGGAAACCGGATGATGCATTTAGCTTCGGGCTGATTTATTCGATGCTGCAAAATGGCGATTGGTTAGTGCCCACCCTCGCGGGCGAACCTTTTATGGACAATCCGCCGCTGTATTATTGGACTGCCGCGCTGTTTGCAAAACTATTCTCACCCTGGTTGCCGTTACATGACGGCGCGCGCCTTGCCAGCGGTTTTTACACCGCACTTACACTGCTGTTCCTTGGTCTTTCGGGCCGCAAGTTGTACGGCGAAAACCGCGGCTGGGCTGCGGCGATCATCCTGATCGGCTGCCTGGGCATGCTGGTGTGCGCGCACGAAATGCTTACCGATCTCGCTTTGCTGACCGGTTGCGCAATGATGCTTTACGGCTTTACCCTGAGCCAGGAACGCTTCCTACGTGCCGGCGTGTGGATCGGCACGGGCATGGGCATCGGTTTCATGTCCAAGGGCTTTATCTCGCCGATCCTATTCGTGCTGATCGCGGCAAGCTTGCCGCTGCTGTTTCAAAATTGGCGCAAGCGCAATTATTATCTCAGCATCTCCATCGCTGTCCTGTTTGCTTTGCCTTGGCTTACCATCTGGCCACTGCTGCTGTATCAGCACTCCCCGCAATTATTTGACGACTGGGCGTGGACGCACAACATCGGCAACTGGATCGGATATGCGAAAACCGGGTTCAACAAGGATGCTTTCTATTATCTGGAAAACCTGCCGTGGCTGGCATGGCCGGCCCTGCCGCTGGCAGGCTGGATAGTATGGCAGTCGCGCAGGCGCTTGACGCAACGCGATGATTTGCAGTTACCCTTGGTCAGTTTCGCGGTAATGCTCATCACCCTCAGCCTCTCGGCAAAAATAGAGGAGGCGTTTGCCTTGCCGATGCTGCTGCCGATCACGCTGCTGGCGACTGCCTCGCTATCCATGTTGAAACGCGGCGCAGCCAACGCGCTGGACTGGTTCGGGATCATGACTTTCGCGCTGCTCGCTATCCTGATGTGGTGGGGCTGGTCGGGTTTGCTGCTGGATAACCAGGCCAAGATCACACATTGGCTGAAAGATTATCAGCCCGGCTTCGAACCGGAATTGCATACCACGCCATTCGTCATCGCCATCATCGCCACGGTGATGTGGGTCGTGGTGGTATGGCGTGTCGGACGTTCAATGCGCCGAGCGGCTTTAAATTGGGCATCCGGTATTACGCTGATCTGGATACTCGCGATGACACTGTGGCTGCCCTGGCTGGACAGCGGTAAAAGTTACCGCACCATGGTTGCCACGCTGAAACAAGCTCTGCCGAAACACTACCAATGTGTCGCCGGCGAAAACCTCGGCGATGGGCAACGCGCCATGTTGCATTATTTCGGCAACATCATCACGCAGCGCGACTCTAAACATCGTTGTGATTTGCGCCTGATCCAGGGCGACAAATTATCCAGGCCGCTGCTCGACGAAACGCGCTGGGAAAAAATCTGGGAGGGCAGCCGCAAAGGCGACAAGGGCGAACATTATCGGCTGTACCGGCAAGTGGAAAAGAAGTGATACACGCAACACAGGCTGTTGTCCGATGCGTGTTACGACCTAACCTTTGATCACGCGACTTTGCGTAAAGCCGCTATCCAGCCGGGTTGCGGCTCGCCGAGATCATACTCATGCACCTCTTGCTCAAGCAAGACAAGTTGTAAATCAGCTCCTTGGGCCGTTTCCTGCACATAGGCTGCGCTGTGGGCAAAGTGCAAGTTATGACGCACCATCACCGCTTCGGATTCGCTACGATACAGAGTAAAGACGAAAACACCGCCAGGTTTTAACAACCGTGCAACAGCCTGAAAAACTGGCGTCAAATCGCTGAACAAAATCAGCACACCGGAAGCGACGATCAAATCGTATGTTCGTTTGCAACCCTGCATATAGCCCACGGCATCGGCGCATTCGAGCTTGTCGTAATAGCCTTTTTTCTTTGCTTGCGCTAGCATTTGCGGGGAAAGATCGATGCCTTCAAGATGCTTGGCATAGCCCCGCAAATACTCGCCGCATGCGCCTGTGCCACAACCGATATCCAGAACGTCGAGTTGGCGCGCTTGCGGCAGTTTTAGTTCTTCCAGCATCTCGCGCACGTGCTGAGGACCGAGAAACTCCATGCCCGGCCGCTGAATATCGGCGTCCCAGTTTTGTGCCTTCTTTTCGTAAGTGGTGAGCATCACCGCTGTTGGATAGCGCTTGGGAATCTCCCCCGCATTCAATTGTGCCAAGCGCAGTTTCGCTTCGCTGTTATCGCCGGGATCAAGTTCCAGGTAGCGGTTAAAACATGCAATTGCCTGATCGCGCTCGCCCAACTCCGCATAGCAGATGCCCAGTCCTTCATATGCCGCCTTGAACGCGGGCGACAGCTCGAGCGCCTTACGATAGTTTTCAATTGCCTCCGGAAATTGTTTCAGGCTGCGCAACACGCCACCAAGATTGCAATAGACCTCGACGAAATCCGGGCGCAGCAATAGTGCACGGCGGTAACACGCCTCTGCCTCGTCAAGCATATCCTGGCTCTTATAGATGTTGCCCAGGTTGTTATGTACCTCGGGCATGTTGGGTTCAAAGCTGAGCGCGCGCTGGTAACATGCTATCGCCTTATCGAACTGTCCCGATAATTGATAGATGTTGCCAAGGTTATTCTGGATCATGTGAGAGCGAGGGTTGAGATCTGCCGCCTGCCGCATATATTTCAGGGCATTCGCCAACTCCCTCCGCTCCGCATAGAGCGTTCCCAGCAAATAATTTGCATCGAGATGCATGGGGTCATGGCGGAGCGCGCGCTTGTAAAAACTTTCGGCAGCGGCAAAATCCTTTTCTTTTTGTTTGCTGAGCGCCTTCTTGAAATATTTCTGGCACTGTTCGTAATCGTTACCTGACACCCTCTGCTCCTCTTTCAACTATCCGTTCTGGTCAAATGCGCCATTATCCAAATCAGGATTTAGTATTCTTCCTGAACAACGCCGATTGTGCATGCGCCTGCAGGCCTTCGCCGAAAGCCAATACCGAAGCGATGTCGCCCAGCTTGTGCGCGCCTTGTACCGAGACCTGGATCAGGCTGCTGCGTTTCTGGAAGTCGTATACGCCCAACGGTGAAGAGAAGCGCGCAGTGCCGGAGGTCGGCAACACGTGGTTCGGCCCGGC
>JANXXX010000011.1 GCA_025350405.1 Gallionella sp. | reverse complement strand
GCTCTCGCGGAAGGTTTCTGGCGGGAAACCCGATCCATGGGATTGCTTGAGGTAGCGGATCACGGTCTTCTTGTCGCGCTCCAGCACGCTGCTCATCACGAAGGTGTCCGGCCCGCTCGCATTCGGCGACGAGGCCTTCATGTCCAGGCGCTTCAGCAGCATTTGCGAAAAGGTGTAGTAATCGCGCCGCAGCGGAAAAAAATCGGCCTTGCGTATCCAGTAAATTATTCTGGCATACGGCGTGCTCTCGTCTTTCGCCAGCAGTTCGAGCTTGTAGGTTTCGACATCGCCAAGTTTTTCCGTGCCGATCAGCGTCGGCGTGTACTCGTTGCTCAGGCGCGGCGACAGCAGATCGGTGTTGGAGAAATCGCTGTTGGACAGGCTGTTGGATTCCGAAATGCGCACCGCGCGGTTGATGTTCGGCAGGAACAGCCAGTAGTTCCTGCGCCCCGCCTGCAACATGATCTCGCCCTCGTTGCGCGGCGGAAAGGTGGTTTCCGCCAATACATGATCGGTGTCCTGATATTTCAGCTTCAAGTGATAGGTCTTGCGCAGCTCGTTCTCGCGATAGACCAGCAGTTCCAGTTCGGTCGTACTGTTCCTGAGATTGATATCCCATTTGTCGTCCGCCCGGTCTAATATTTGCAACGCGCTTGGTTCTGCGTAGCTGTTGAGCGGCGCGAGGATCGCCAGCGCACCGGCAAGCAGCATCGCTTTCATTAATTCAAATCGTAGGGTCTTCATGTCAGGTCTCCGTCAATGCTGCTATGGGACTTAAATTCGCCGAAGCCGCTGCCGGCCACCATGCACCCAGCACGCTCACCAGTATCGGCATGGTCACGCCCAGCATGCTGGTCAGCGCATCCATTTGCGGGATGATGACCAGAATCTGGCTGGTGCCTGCCGGCGGCGGCAGATGGATGCCGCCGTGGGTGGCGATGAACTGCGTCAGCGCGCTGGCAAGCAGCAGGCCGGTCACTGCGCCGATGCCGCCGATGATGAAGCCCTCAGCCAGGAACAGGCGGCGCACCTGATTCTTCTCCATGCCCAATGCGCGCAAGGTGCCGATTTCCTTTTTCCGTTCCAGCACTGCCATCGCCATCACGTTGCCGATACCGCCGCCGACCAGGACAAACAACACGATGCCGACGACGAGGGAAATGAACTTGAACGACGGGATCGCCTGCGGGTAAATCGGGATCAACTCGGGATAGCCGCGCAGCGCGAACGAGGTTGTTTCGTTTTGCAGTTCAGCCTCCACCTTCCCCATCAATGAGGAAATGCCATCAAAATCTACCGCGCCCACCACCACCTGCGACACGCGGTCGCGCAGGCGCAGCAATTTCTGCGCATCGTCCAGCGACATTTCCAGATATATCGTGGAGGGGAAATGCCGTCCGTTCTTCGTTCCAACCAATGTGGCGTAAGTCAGGTTGAGGCCGCCGTGCAAAGTCTGCACCACGATCGTGACCGGGTCGCCGATCTTGAGGCCCAGCATGTCGGCCAGGTCTGCGCCCAGCACAACTCCGCCGGGTGTCTCCGCCAGCGGCTTCCCGGCCACGATCAAGTCCTGCTGCTGCGACAAAGTATTCTGTTGCCGCGCAACGTCTACCGCCCTGCCGTCAAAGAAGGTGCTCTTGAGTCCGCTGCTCACCATGCCGGAAAAATTCAGCTTGCCGTAGGCCGAGCGCACGCCCGGTATGCCGGATATTTTTTCCACCAGCGCGGTGGCGTTCTCCAGCGTCACCTTCAGCGGCTCGACCTTGCGCATATCCTGGTAATCGCGATGCTCGACCTGGAACGCGCCGGTACTGGAATTGATCTCGAACTTGGCCCAATCGCGTTGCATGCCGTTGATGAAATTTCCCGATCCGATGATCACCAGCACGCCAAACAGGATGGAAATTTCGGCCAGCATCGTCCGGCGCCAGTTACGCCACAGATTCTTGTAAGCCAGAATAATGAGTGTCATGGCATCTCCCCCTCAGTGATAATTCAACGATGCGACGACACTCATCCGGGTCGCGGCGTGTATCGGTATGAAGGCAGCGATGACGATACAGACGATGGGCGCCGCCACCGATACCGTCAGGCTGCTGGCGTTCAGCGCCGGATGCACCACCTGGTTGACGATGCCGCCCAGGGGTATGCCGATGTGCCAGCCGAGCAACACCAGGGTTATGCCAAAGGCCAGCCCCAGAATCGCCCCTGCTATGCCGACGATGGCCGACTCGGTATAGAGCAGGCGGAACACGTCGACCTTGTTCATGCCGATGGCGCGCAACGTACCGATCTCCCGGATGCGCTCGAAGAACGTCATCAGCAGCGCATTGCTCGTCACCACGCCGACCATCAAGATCAGAATAAATGAAATCAGCCTGCTGACCCCCTCGAACATCCCGACGATGCGGCTGTAGACTTCGTTGTCGTACCAAGGCGTCACCCGCCACGGCATGTTGCGCGATTCGAAATAATGGTTGAGCTCAGCTTCGACGGCGGGCACGTTTTTCGTGTCATCCAGTCGCACCACCAGTTGCGTCGCACCTGCGCCAAGGTCGAGCAGATTGTCCTTCACCATCTTGCCCAATGTGGTGAACAGCAGGCTTTTCTCCAGCACCTCATCCGGCGGGAAAGTCACGATGCCGCGCACATGCACCAGCGCGTTGCTTTCTTCGCCATGCACGGTTTTCGACAACATTACCAGCTCGTCGCCGAGGTTCAGCTTGAGGCTCTTCGCCAACCCGCGCCCGACCAGCACGCCGTCAGGATCGCTCTCCGACAGCAATTGCCCGGCGACCAGGTTCTTGCCATAGTCCGGCAACACCGCAGGAAGCGTCGCAAGGTCGGAGGCGAAAGCGAAAAACGTGGTGCTCTTGTCGTTGCTGCCCAACAGTCCGCCTGTCATCACGCGCGGCATGATAGCCCGCACATGCGGGTTCTTCATCACCTCCGCCGCGAGCTCTCGGTAATCGCGAATCAGGATTTTTTCCTGCTCGGCAAGAAAATATTTTTTGTAATCGCGGTGCTGTACACGCACATGGCCGTCGATCTGATTGACCAGCGCATCCGACATGCTCGCGGAAATTCCTGCGGTGATGCCGTTGACGAACACCACCATGCTCACCCCCACCGCGATCGCGACCAGTGTGGAGAGCGTGCGCCGCCGGTTGCGCCGCAGATTGTTCCAGGCAATATCCAGGAAGATCATGATCGGCTCCTTATTTGAGCGTTATTTCCAGGGCACCGGTATCCGCAGCAAATTGAAATTGCAGTTTTTCAAAGCTGGGGAAGCCAGAAAATAATCCAAACTGGAAATGATTGGAAAAGCCGAGCGGCTCGGCAGGAATCCTGAAAATATTGTGGTCCAGTTTTCCATTGTCATTTTCGTCGTGGAATACAGAAGCGGCATACTTGCCAAAGGCCATATCCGGGAAGGCTATGGTCGCCTTGCCATCGTGTATATCTGCCTGCGCGTGCCGGTAAGCCTTGTCAGGTTTTAATACATCGTCACCTTCGCGGAATAGATTCGCCACGGCATGGCCGCGATCATGGGTAAAACCGCGCACTTGAATTGAAAGCGTGGCTGATGAGTCAGCCGCAAATGCAGCTGAGCAAAGCACCGTGCATGCAATAGCGACACCTGATTTCCTGACAAGACTGAATCTCGTCCACACTTCGTCGGGTGCATATTGATTGTTGATAATCATCACAAGACATCCTTTCCGGACACGAGTTAATAAATGAACACATGTTCAGGATTGAAATATAATGACGTGCAGACGGGGTTGCCAGAACAACAAAAATCATTTTGTTTGTTATTGAACATAACAACACATTTTGTTCATCATTTCGATACGCGAGATATTGGCCATGAATAAAACGGAAGATCGCCGCACCCAAAAAACACGCAAGGCGCTTAACGAAGCCTTATTCGATTTGATGTCCAGAAAAAGCTATGAGTCCATCTCGGTACAGGAGATACTGGATCGCGCAGACATAGGCCGCTCGACTTTTTATACGCACTTTCGCGATAAGAACGAACTACTGGTTGATGGCCTGCAAGGCCTCGAAGAACTCTTGCACAGCGCACAAGAATCTGCGGCAGTCAACTCCGAACACAGCTATGAAAAAGTAATCGGCTTCAGCCTTGCAATGTTCGAGCACGCCCATGACCATAAAGGCATTTATCTTTCACTCGTGGGAGGGCATGGCTGGACTATCGTGGGCTGGCACCTGGAAGAAATGCTTGTGCAACTGATGAAGAAACAAGCGCGGCCTCTGTATAAAAAAGCAGATGATTCCGGAATCCCATTCGATCTTTTTATCGATTTTTTGGGGGCCACTTTTACCTCGGTGATAACCTGGTGGTTCCACTATAAGAAACCCCTGAGCCCCAAAGAGGTCAACGCGCTTTTCCGCGCTCTGGTTATTCCAACGCTGACCGATAATTTAAAACCCAATCATCACA
>JANXXX010000158.1 GCA_025350405.1 Gallionella sp. | reverse complement strand
TTTGTATCATTATTTAATCTCCAACTTTTTCCGCTCACAGCGGCCAGTTTTGGAACCCGTCAGGGTTAGGTCGCCGCAAGCAGCGATGAAACGAAGCCGCGCATTATATGCAATTTCAGAAAAGACGCAAGCAGTAATTACTATTTAATTCGCCGCCGCCTTCTCAAGCAGCTTTGCAACGCGCCATGTCTTGGTCTTGGCAATCGGACGGCACTCTTCAATCATGACCACATCGCCGGTATGAATCTCATTGGCTTCATCATGCGCGTGATACTTCTTGGACACGCGAATGATCTTGCCCAGCAATGGGTGTTTCACTTTACGCTCGACCAGAACCGTTACGGTCTTGTTCATCTTGTCGCTGGTCACCGTACCGGTCAGGATACGCTTCAGCTTGGCATCGCTCAATACTTTTGAATCGCTCATTTGGCACCCTTCTGCGTCAATACAGTTTTAACGCGGGCAATATCACGACGCACTTTGCGCATCTCACTGGTATTGGTCATTTGTTGTGTTGCAACTTGCATACGCAGGCCGAACTGAGCCTTGGTCAAAGACAACAATTCAGTATGCAGATCTGCTGCGGACTTGGTTTTAAGATCACTGGCCTTCATGTTACGTCCCTACCTGTCTAACTACAAAAGTGGTGGCCAGCGGCAGCTTGGCCGAAGCCAGCAAAAACGCTTCGCGGGCCAAAGTTTCGCTTACGCCATCCATTTCGTACAACATCTTGCCCGGTTGAATCTCGGCGACGTAGTACTCGGGGTTACCCTTACCATTGCCCATGCGGACTTCGGCAGGCTTTTTGGAGATAGGCTTATCCGGGAAAATGCGGATCCAGATACGGCCGCCGCGCTTGATATGGCGCGTCATGGCACGACGTGCCGCTTCGATCTGACGCGCTGTCAAACGACCGCGCACAATCGCCTTCAGGCCAAATTCACCAAAGCTCACCTTATTGCCACGGGTGGCAATGCCGGTGTTCCGGCCTTTTTGTTCCTTGCGGTATTTTCTTCTAGCTGGCTGTAGCATGCTTAGCTCCCGACGTCTTTCTTACTTTCTTTTCCGCTTCAGCGGCAACTGGTGCAACGACTTCCTGATCTGATATTTCGCCCTTGAACACCCAAACCTTCACACCGATGATGCCGTATGTGGTCTTGGCTTCCGAAGTACCGTAGTCGATATCCGCACGCAGGGTATGCAATGGCACACGGCCTTCGCGGTACCACTCGGTACGGGCGATCTCGATACCATTCAAACGGCCCGCGCTCATGATCTTGATGCCTTGTGCGCCGAGGCGCATCGCATTTTGCATCGCGCGCTTCATTGCGCGACGGAACATGATACGTTTCTCAAGCTGTGCAGTGATGCTCTCAGCGATCAGTTGCGCATCGATTTCCGGTTTGCGAACTTCTTCGATCGCAACATCGACAGATTGCAGCCCCATACGCTTGCGCAACTCGGCGCGCAACGATTCGATATCCTCGCCCTTCTTGCCGATCACCATGCCTGGACGCGCAGTGTAAATCGTCACCTTGGCATTTTTGGCTGGACGCTCGATGATCACCTTGGAAACACCGGCGGCAACCAGTTTCTTTTTCAGGTAGGCACGCACGTCGATGTCCTTGAGCAACAAGTCAGCAAAATTTTTGCTGTTGGAGTACCACTTGGAATCCCAGTTCTTGCGTATACACAAGCGGAAACCCGTTGGATGAATTTTCTGTCCCATAATTTGCCTTTAGCTCCCGACGCTGATCGTAATGTGACAAGTCTGTTTTTCGAGGCGATTGCCCTGACCCTTGGCCTTGGCGATAAACCCCTGACCGGATGCAGCCTTGTCGACGTAAATGGTCTTCACTTTCAGCTCATCGATGTCGGCACCATCATTATGCTCGGCGTTCGCGATGGCTGACTCAAGCGCCTTCTTGATAATGACCGCAGCCTTTTTCGGGCTGAAGGTCAAAACATTAAGCGCTTGCGCAACCGGCAAGCCGCGAATCTGGTCTGCCACGAGGCGGCCTTTCTGCGCGGAGAGATGAATTTTTCTTGCAACTGCTGTAGTCGTTGTCATCATGCCCTCTTATTTCTTGACCACTGCTTTTTTATCAGCAGAGTGGCCTTTGAAGGTGCGCGTCAGGGAAAACTCTCCCAGCTTGTGGCCCACCATGTTTTCGGAGACGTATACCGGAATATGCTGCTTGCCGTTATGCACCGCGATCGTCAGTCCGACGAATTCGGGCAGCACCGTGGAGCGGCGCGACCAGGTTTTCACCGGACGCTTATCGTTAGTCGCACGCACTGTCTCAATCTTTTTGAGCAAGTGAGCGTCGACAAATGGACCTTTTTTAATTGAACGTGCCATATCTATCTACCCCTTAAACCTGAAAGCGACGGCGAACGATCATGCCGGTAGTGCGCTTGTTGCGGCGTGTGCGGAAGCCCTTGGCTGGCACACCCCATGGACTGACCGGATGACGGCCTGCAGCAGTCTTACCCTCACCACCACCGTGCGGGTGATCGACCGGGTTCATCACCACGCCGCGCACGGTCGGACGTACACCGCGCCAGCGCATCGCGCCCGCCTTGCCGATCGAACGCAGGCTGTGTTCGGAATTACCCACTTCGCCCAGCGTCGCCTTGCAGTCGATATGCACCTTGCGAATTTCGCCGGAGCGCAAACGCAACTGTGCATAGCTGCCTTCGCGTGCCAGCAACTGCACCGAGGTGCCGGCAGAGCGCGCCAACTGCGCACCCTTGCCCGGCAACATTTCGATGCAATGTATCGTCGAACCGACCGGAACGTTGCGCAACGGTAAAGCATTACCCGGCTTGATCGGCGCTTCTGATCCGCTTACCAAACTTGCACCGGCTGCAACACCCTTAGGCGCAATGATGTAACGGCGCTCGCCATCGGCGTAGCACAACAAAGCCAGATTCGCGCTGCGATTCGGGTCATATTCCAGACGCTCAACGGTTGCGGGAATACCGTCCTTGTCGCGCTTGAAATCAACCAGGCGATAATGCTGCTTGTGGCCACCGCCCATATGACGTGTAGTGATGTGTCCGTTATGGTTACGGCCTGCGGTACTGTTTTGCTTTTCCAGCAACGCTGCGACCGGCTTGCCCTTATGCAGGTCTTTATTGACAAGGCGCACAACGGCGCGCTGTCCCGGGGTTGTTGGTTTTAGTTTAATCAATGCCATGATGATTATCCTTGCTCATTTGCTGCAAAATTGATTTCCTGACCAGGAGCCAGGCATACATATGCCTTCTTCCAGTCATTACGTCGGCCCAGGACACGACCACTACGCTTGACCTTGCCCTTGACGCATGCCACTTGCACGCTGTTCACGCTCACCTTGAACATCATTTCTACGGCAGCTTTGATCTCAGGCTTGGTCGCATCAGTTGAGACGCGAAAAATCACCTGCTCATTCTTCTCGGCAACGTAAGTTGCCTTTTCGGAAATTTGTGGAGCGATCAGCACTTTCATCAAACGTTCCTGGCTGAATTGCCCGGCATTAACTTGTGGGGTACTCATGCGAACATCTCCTCGATTTTAGCCACCGCATTGCGCGTCACCAAAACATTGGGGAAACGCACCAGGCTGATAGGATCAGTCTGATCGGCTTCCAACACCAATACATTGGCCAGATTGCGCGATGACAGATACAGATTCTCATCAATACTGTCGGTAATGATCAGCAAACGAAATTTGTTGGTGTCAACGCCCATGCCCTTGATCTTATCCGCCAGCAATTTTGTTTTGGGCGAATCAACCGTCAGGCTGTCGACCACAACCAGGCGGTTCTCGCTGACCAGCTTTGACAAGATCGCAGCGAAGCCCGCGCGATACATTTTGCGGTTCACTTTCTGGGTGTAATTCTCAATCCCGGTGTTCGGGAATATCTTGCCGCCGCCACGCCACAACGGGCTGGATGCCATACCGGCACGCGCACGGCCGGTGCCCTTTTGCGCATAGGGCTTGCGGGTACTCTTGGCGATCTCGCTGCGGCCTTTTTGCTTGCTGTTACCGGCGCGCGCATTTGCCTGATAGGCGGTAACCAGCTGGTGAACCAGATCCTCGTTGTATTCGCGACCGAACAGCTCGTCGGAAGCCTGTAAATTTTTGGTCGGCTGGCCTTTATCGTTGATGACTTTGAGTTCCATTACACACCTGCCTTTGCTGCGGGACGCACGATGATCTTGCCGTTGATTGAGCCGGGAACAGCGCCCTTGACCAATAACAACTGGCGCGCAGTATCTACACGTACGACTTGCAGATTTTGCACGGTCCGTTGCACATCGCCCAGATGGCCGGTCATGCGCTTACCCGGGAACACGCGGCCGGGATCCTGCGCCATACCGATAGAGCCAGGTACGTTATGCGATTTGGAGTTGCCGTGCGAGGCACGACCCGATTTGAAATGGTGGCGCTTGATGGTGCCGGCGTAACCCTTACCTTTGGTTACACCCGTCACGTCCACGAGCTGACCCACCTGAAATATTTCGACACTGACCGTGGAACCTGCTTGCAGGCCGGCCAGTTGCTCAGGTGATACTGTAAATTCTTTTAGTGCACTCCCCGCTTCCACACCCGCCTTGGCGTAGTGTCCGGCGGCTGCCTTGCAGACGCGACCGGGACGACGTACTCCGTGTGCCAACTGCACAGCGGTGTAGCCATCGGTGTTCACGGATTTAACCTGAGTGACACGATTGTTGGACACTTCCAGCACAGTCACCGGCAACGAAGAACCGTCATCGGTAAAAACGCGGGTCATGCCAATCTTGCGACCGACAAGTCCTAAGCTCATTTTTATTTCCTCTTGTTAAGGGGCTGACTACAATTGGTCAACCGATTTTTTAAACTTGTGAAACAACTACTGACGACAATTACTGCAACTTGATTTCTACATCCACACCAGCTGGCAGATCCAGCTTCATCAGTGCATCCACCGTCTTATCGGTTGGATCAACGATGTCCATCAAACGCAGATGGGTACGAATCTCAAACTGATCGCGCGAAGTCTTGTTGACATGCGGGGAACGCAACACGTCGAAACGCTCGATCTTGGTTGGCAACGGCACCGGGCCATTTACCACAGCGCCGGTACGTTTTGCTGTTTCAACAATACGTGCGGCCGACTGGTCGATCAAGCGGTAATCAAACGCCTTGAGGCGAATGCGGATTTTTTGACTTTGCATAATCTTCTCTTGCATTTACGCGGCAATGCCGCTAATTAAAGAACGAAATCGCGTGATCTGAATTCAAACCCAGCCCACGCGAGGGGGCGCATTGTATCCTTACTCAATAATCTTTGCAACCACACCCGCACCGACGGTACGACCACCCTCACGAATCGCGAAGCGCAAGCCCTCCTCCATCGCGATCGGGTTGATCAGGTTGACGGTGATGCTGACGTTGTCGCCCGGCATGACCATCTC
>JANXXX010000136.1 GCA_025350405.1 Gallionella sp. | reverse complement strand
GCCCTGAACCAGGGGCTGCCGCGCAGGGCTATATGAGCGGCCGCGACAAAAGTTTCCACATTGTTGATGACAGTGGGTTGGCCGAGATAGCCATGAGTCACCGGAAATGGCGGCCGATTGCGCGGTACTCCGCGCTTGCCTTCCATCGATTCGAGCAGCGCGGATTCTTCGCCGCAAATGTAGGCTCCCGCCCCGACTATGATTTCTATATCAAAATTGAATTCCGGGTCGACATTTAAACCCGATTTTCCAGAGATGCCGGAGCCCAGCAACCCCAGTTCGCGACGATGCGCCAGCACGGCCTGCAACTGCGGCAACAGGTAGCGGTACTCGCCGCGCAAATAGAGAAAACCCCGTTCCGCACCGATAATAGCAGCGCATATAGTCATTCCCTCGAATACCGCATCGGCATGGCTATGCAGCAGGACGCGATCCTTGAACGTGCCCGGTTCGCCTTCGTCGGCATTGCATACCACATAGTGCGTATCGCTTTGTGCCTCACGACAAAACTTCCATTTCATGCCGGTGCTGAACCCCGCACCTCCCCGCCCGCGCAGCCCGGACTGGGTAATGTCGGCCAGCGAGGCATCGATGCCGCGCGCCAGCATCGCACGCATGCCGTCACCCGCGGCATATTGATTGCTGAGCAACAATCCGCTGATGCGGATATTGTCATCCACGCGCAACCATTCGGCAGGCCAATTCACAACTGGCACTTCTGCTTCAACCAGATCGGCGATGCGCATGATTTTATCGGCATCCAGGCGGGCAACCGGTATGCCGTTAACCAGCAAAGCTGCACCGTGATCACACATGCCTATGCATGAGGTTTTGTCCAGGCTGACCAAACCGTCTGCACGCGTTTTGCCGGCAACCACACCCAGGCGATGACAGAGCATGTGCAGCAGATCATCACCGCCTGCCTTGTAGCCGCAACTAGTGCAATTGCTAAACAGGATGTTGTATCGGCCGCGCGGTGTCTGGTAAAAAAAGGAAAAAAACTCGACGACTGATTCGACCTGGCCGATCGGCAAAACAAGATGAGAGGCGACTTCACGGATAGCCGTGTGCGGTATATGCAGGAAGCGATGTTGCAGCGCATGCAATATATGCAGCAAGTGACCGGAGCTGGAGCCAGCATCCGCAATAACTGCTTTAATCTGTTCAACCGTAACTGTCAGGTGGGGTGGGCTCATGGCTTATCTTCCTAAACAAGTTCCCTTATAACAAAAATATAAAAGCAGGATAAAGGGTAACGCCTCAGCCATATCTGATTTTTAGCGGTTTTAGTATACGCCTCAATTTTGCAGGAAAACATGGCCAAAAATATATTGGCTGGAAAGCACACGTTCTCATCTGCATGCTGGTGCCGAATTATAAATAACTATGTTCGCGATGAATTACTGTGCCGCATTCTCCGGTTTCAGGCATCGCTCAAACCATGCTGCTGCCTGACGCGCCACCTCTTCAAGAGTGCCCGGCTCGGTAAATAAATGGGTAGCGCCGGGAATAATGACCAACTCTTTGATACAGCGCAGGTGCTCGTAAGCCTCGCGATTGAGCGTGATTACCTCATCATCCCACCCCCCTACCAGCAGCAGTGTGGGTGATTTAACATTTTCCAGTGCGCTGATTCCCGCCATATCCGGCCTTCCTCCGCGCGAAACGACTGCACCTATTTCCTCACCGAAGCCCGCCGCTGCCTGCAATGCTGCGGCAGCTCCGGTGCTTGCGCCAAAGTAGCCGATGGGCAGATGTTTGGTCCTTTGATCAGTTTTTATCCAGTTGGTGGCAGCAAGCAGCCGGTGAGTGAGAAGGGGAATATCAAAACGTGCCGCGTAGTCAGCTTCCTCCTCGGGTGTGAGCAAATCCATCAGCAATGTTCCGATACCGATATTTTGCAGCACGCGTGCGACATAGGTATTGCGTTTGCTGTGACGGCTGCTACCGCTGCCGTGTGCGAACAGCACGATGCCATAGGCATTGGCGGGACATTCCAGCATGCCCTCGATGTGAATTGGGCCGACCGGAATGCGCTCGAGTGTTGCAATCTTGTTAGCCATAGCGGACCTCACTTTATTATAGTTGGACTCAGTGCTGTCCGGAGATTCGAGTTTAAATTCATAGTAACCAATTGAATACAATTTATTAAATGCGCAATTTCTTTGTAACCGATTTCAACTTGCAGCAGACTTTCGACTTTGGTCGGGAGTCTGGATATGCATGCAGGGA